>JBHEKR010000535.1:0-58255 GCA_041859365.1 Candidatus Hydrogenedentales bacterium | reverse complement strand
ACTGACCGACGAGGGCCTCGCAAAAATTCAGTCGATCAAGTCGCTGAAACGGGTTTGGCTGGAGGGCACAAAGATAACGGACACCGGCATGGAAGGCTTCCGCCAGATCCCGAACATCACCGAGATCGGCATTGCCTATACCGCTGTGACCAGCGAGGGACTGATGCGGCTGGTGGACATCAGCTCACTGAAAAAGGTCGGCGTCAAGGGTTGCGACGGCATCACCGTAGAAACCATACGCCGGTTCAGAAACGCGCGGCCCGACGTCTTCATCGAAACCAACCTGAACGTGTAGGCGCGGGCTTACTCGCCCTTGAGAAAGCCTATCAGGTCACGCATCTCCTGCCGGGTCATGACCTTTTCCAGTTCCTCCGGCATCAGCGATAGGCTGGCGGAGGACATACGATCAATGTTTTCACGATTGACCGTATTCTCAACACCAAGGGCGCCACGAATGGTCACGGAGCTCTCGTTCTCCGCCACAATGATCCCGGAGTAGGTCTCCAGATCGCTCGTTTCCACCACAAAATTCTCAAAGCCGGGCAGCACCTCGCTGTTGGGCTTGATGATGTGGAGCAGGATGGACTCCCGTGGCTGGCTCCGGATGCCGGTCAGGTCAGGGCCCACGTCATAGCCATCCTCGCCGAAGCGGTGGCAGCGCGCGCAGTTGTTCTTGAAGACTTCCCGACCCGCAATGGCGTTCGGCGTCATGGCGAGGACTGACTTGAAGTCTTCGTAGACCGCGTTGCGATCCGTCGTCTGGATGGTGCTGAACACCGCTTTGGCCCGGGCCTGCAGATCGGCGTCACGGTGGTTGGAAAGCTGATTGCGACTCACCGGATCGATGGACCACGGGGGAATGGCGCCGGACTCGAGGGCGGTTATGAAGACTGCGGTGCGCTCGGGCCGGGAGAGCAACGCATCGAGCGCGGCCTTGCGGATGGGGGTGGAATACAGGCCCCAGGCGTCGCCATCGGCCAGCCGCTCGCCCACGCGGGGATCGGACATCATGCTGAGGGCTTGGACAACCACCTGGTGAATTTCCTGGGTTTCCCGGGGCTGGAGCAATCCCGCGAGGCGGTCTCCTGCCTGATCATAGCTGGCGTAACCCAGCAGACCAATAGCCCGCAGTCGAGCATCGAGGGGTGCGCTGCTGTCGGAGGCGAGGGTCACGCTCTTTTCGAGAAGGGCCCCCAGTGCGGCGGTGCCGACCGGGTTTGCGGCCGTGAGTTCGGCCACATGAGCCAGAGCCGGAAGCGCGCCATCATAGGCGGAGTTTCTCCGGATTCCTTCGGCGAGCCCGGCGACGGCAATCGCGCGCAGGAGCGGCTCACCGTCTAGCGCAGGGCCGAGCAATTGGGTGAGAAATGCCGTGGCAGATTCGGCGGACTGGCTCTGGGCCATCATACGCGCCAGGGGCTCCATCCAGGGCAGACGCGCTTCCGCATCGATGGCGTCATTCGCGACAAAGGCCGTGGCGAAGGCGGGTAACTGGGCGGAGATCCCGCTCAGGACAGATGCGCGAATCCAGGGATCGGCGGCGCCCTCGGCAGCGATGTGAAGCAACGGCTCGACGGTATCGGACGTCCCCCAGTCTCCCAGGGCAAGGGCCGCCTGGAAGCGTACGCGGGCGTCGTCATCCCCCGCTGCCTTCAGAATGGCCGAACGCAATGCGGGCGACGTCGCCGCCAACGGACGGGCGAGGCGGAGGGCATGCTCGCGGACATTCCGGTCCGGATCGTTCAAGGCTTTCAGGAGCGACTCCTCCTTGAGCGCATTCAGCCCCGCCAGGAGACCCAGCGCATGGAGCCGAGCCAGCGCAACCGGGCTTGAATCCAGTGTTGCTTCCAGGGCGGTTCGGGCGTCCGGGCTTTCGCCCAGTTCGGTCAACAGCAGCCGATGCGCCGTGTCACGCTGCCAGGCATCGGGAGATTCCAGGTTCGCGACCACCGCGGCCGCCTGGGCGGTATCGGCGTTGAAATGACGCGTGGCCTCGGCCGCGCGCTTGGCCGCGATGCGGTAGATGCGGCCCATGTTGCGTCCGCTCTTAAAATCGGTGATGGCGGCCACGTCCTTCGGAAGGTACTGGGGGTGTTCAATGGTCTTGCGGTACATGTCGCAGAGGTAAAGGGCGCCGTCCGGACCGTTGGCCAGAAAGACGGGGCGAAACCAGTTGTCCGTGCTCGCCAGGAACTCCTTGTCCGCTTCGCCGCGATGTCCTTTCCACGCGGGGCCGTTGTCCGTAAGCACCGTGCGGTGGACGATGTTGCTCGTGGGGTCACAGGTGAAGCCGTTCTCGCGATAGGGCTCCGGCAGCGCGGTGCCCCGGTAAATCACGAGACCACAAGCCGCGGTGAAGGTGCCTGCATGGGAATAGGCCGTGGTGGTGGCCTCGGTCAGGGCATAAAGGCGCGTTTCGCTGCCAAGACCGGCAATCTGGTCTTCCACTTCGTGGAGACCGGCGTAGGGATTCCGTTCGAGATCGGCGTGCTGAATGACCACCTGGGAGATGTGCTTCCGGTTCGTGCAGACGAAGCGATGGCCGTAGTTGTCGAAGGTCTGGCCAAACTGAGCCTGGCCCGACGTGGCCTCGATTGCGCGCGTGAGCGGGTTGAAGCGCAGGTCGTTGGAGCCCATTTTCACCGGCTCACCGGGGTTGGCGGGGTCAATAACCTCGCCCCCGCTCAGTCCGTTGGTGAAATAGAGCCAATTGTCGAGGCCCAGGGTGGGGTGGCTCACATAGAGCTGGGTCGAGCCGCCGAGAGTGAAACCCGTGAGGAAATCCTCGCGCACGTCGGCGACACCGTCGCCATTGGTGTCCTTGAGAAAGTAGATCGTGGGAGCGCTGGTGAGCAGGATGCCGCCCTTCCAGGGCATCACGCCGTTCGGGAAGGAAAAGCCCTCGGCGAAGGTTGTTCGGGTCTCGTAGTAGCCGTCACCGTCGGCGTCTTTCAGCATCGCCACGCGCCCGTTCAGCGCTTCGTCGCTCGGATACCCGCGATTCTCCACCACGAAGAGATTTCCCGCCGGGTCAAAGGCCAGGGCAACGGGATCTTCCACCTGGGGCTCGGAGGCGATGAGCCGCACTTCCACGCCATCGGGTACATGCAAGGTCGCCACGGCCTCGCCGGGCAGCACCGGCTTGAGTTGTTCGGCATTAATGAACAGTGGAAGCACGACTATCGAAAGGAGAACACAAACACGCTGAACCATGAAAAACCTCTTCGTAGCATTGGAGTGTTGGCCCACCGGGATGGAGCATCGCACGGACGCGGGTTGCCATGGGTTTAGCATAGTGAATAATGTCGTGAAATGTCGAATTGAAACCAATCGCAGGGACAGCGTCGCCTCGTGTCATTGACCCGCGAAGCTCGCCCCGCGTCGATTCACGTCTCATGCGAGGAAATGTGAGCGTGACCGGCGGGGCTGTTGACTGGCGTCGCGCCTCGATGCAATCACTGTGTATTTTCTGGTCACGAGCGTGTTGCGAAAGCCGTTGCGCGTGGGGGCTGCCTTCGCTGGCGACAGGAGAGCCTCGCCGGTTGGTGTGCACTGTGGCTTAGGACAATGCTGCCGGCTGACGCGACGTGCGCTTCGCGGGTCGATGTCGTGGGGCGAGGCAGTCCCTATTGTCCGAGCAACTCCGTGCTGTGATCCACGTGGCGGTGGAGGGGCAGGCGAAATTGGAAGTCCGAGGGCACGAGGGTGGGATACTGGTTGTTGAAGCAGCCCAGGCAAAAGTGCTCCTTTGGCGTGCCTGTGGCAGCGACGAGGGAATCAATGGGTAAATAGGCGAGCGTGTCTACGCCGAGGAACTCGCGAATTTCGTCGACGGTCATGTTGTGAGCGATAAGGCGGCTGGCGTTGGGCGTATCAATACCGTAATGGCAGGAATTGATAATGGCGGGCGAGGAAATGCGGAAGTGGATTTCCTTCGCGCCGTGGTTGCGGAGCATCTTGATGATCTTCTTGGCGGTGGTGCCGCGCACGATGCTGTCGTCCACGAGAACGATACGCTTGCCCTCGATGGCGCTGCGGGCCGGGTTCAGCTTGATGCGCACGCCGAAATCGCGGATACCCTGTTCGGGCTCGATGAAGGTACGTCCCACGTAGTGGTTGCGGATGATGCCCATGTCGAAGGGAATCCCCGATTCGTGGGAATAGCCCAGGGCCGCCGGGTTGGAGGAGTCGGGCACGGCCATGACCACATCGGCTTCCACGGGCGCCGCTTTGGCAAGCTCGCGGCCCATGTTCTTGCGCACTTCATCGACGCTCGCGCCGAAAATGTCGCTGTCGGGCCGCGAAACGTAGATGTACTCGAAAATACACTGTTTTCTGACGGTCGGTTCAAAAGGATACTGGCTGTGAATACCGTGGCGATTGATGGTCACCACTTCGCCCGGCTGGATTTCGCGGATGCGCTCGGCGTCGATGATGTCCAGGGCACAGGTCTCGCTGGCGATGATGTAGGCCCCGTCCAGGCGGCCCAGCCAGAGCGGGCGGAAGCCGTGGGGATCGCGGGCGGCTACGATTTCGTCGCCGTTCATGACCAGCACGGAGTAGGCGCCGAGAACTTCCTTGAGCGCCTCGATCACGCATTCGGTGAAGGTCTCGCCTTTCGATCGCGAGATCTGATGGATGATCACTTCACTGTCCGTGGTGGACTGGAAAATCGCGCCGCCCTCTTCGAGGGTCTCGCGGAGGTAACCGGCGTTGACCAGGTTGCCATTATGCCCGACAGCCATGGAGCCCCGGGCATAGTCCACCACCAGGGGCTGGACGTTGCGGAGGTTATTGCTGCCGAAGGTGGAATAGCGGACGTGACCGATGCCCTGGTTGCCCTTCACCCGCGCAAGCTTGTGAGGCTTGAAGACGTCGGCTACGAGTCCGACGCCTCGGTGGGCCGTGAGGATGCCATCTTTCGCGCAGACGATACCCGCACCCTCCTGGCCGCGGTGCTGCAGCGAGTAGAGGCCGAGATAGATCAGGCGCGCCGCTTCGGCGTGACCATAGACACCGAACACGCCGCACTCATCGCGGACCTGGTCGTCATCATCCCACCCGAACGGACGGGGCTGATACTGCGGGGGGGGATTGTCGATGAGGGCAGCGAGCTGCGCGGAATCCATGGAGTTAGAGGTCCTTCTTGCCGGTCAACAGGGTGTAGGCTTCGAAGTATTTCTCGCGGGTCTTCGCCACCACCTCGTCCGGAAGGGGCGGCTGCGGAGAGTTCTTGTCCCATCCCGTCAAAGAAAGGTAGTCGCGCACAAACTGCTTGTCAAAACTGGGCTGACTTACGCCCGCCTTGTAGGTGGCCGCGGGCCAGAAGCGGGAGGAATCCGGCGTAAGCACTTCGTCCGCCAGGATCAGCTCGCCGTCGAGCACGCCGAATTCAAACTTGGTGTCGCAAAGGATAATGCCGCGCTCCGCCGCCACGTCCCGACCGCGCTCGTATACCCGGAGGGCCGCCTCGGACGCTTTGGCGTTCCAATCGGCCCCAATAATCTCACCGGCCCGCTCGGGGCTAATGTTAATATCGTGGCCATCGGATTCTTTGGTCGCAGGTGTGTAAAGCGGCTGCTCCAGCTTGCTCGATTCCACCAGCCCGCCGGGGAGGGGAATATCGCAGACGGTGCCCTTCTTCTGGTATTCGCTGAGGCCGCTGCCGGCCAGATAACCGCGAATCACGAATTCGACCGGAAACATCGCGCACTTCTTCACTAACATCGAGCGTCCGGCAAACATTTCCGGGTGGGCCTGAAATTCGGCGGGGAAGTCCTTAAGGTCTGCGGAGATAAGGTGGTTTTTCACCAGGCCTTCCATCTGCTCGAACCAGAAAAGAGAAATCTGCGTGAGGATCTTGCCCTTATCGGGGATGCCGACGGGGTTGACCCAGTCGAAGGCCGAAATCCGGTCGGTGGCTACCAGGAGCAGAGAATCACCCAGGTCATAGAGGTCTCGAACTTTTCCACGGGAGTCGGGCTCCCGTCCGGGCAACGAGGTCTCGCAAATGGCTTGGCTCATTCAAAGTCTCCGATGGTGATTAGGCTTCAGGCTGTATGAAAACGGGCAATTCGGGAATCGATCGGGCGCGTAAATGACGCTGCGTATGTCCCTGAAGTCGCTGCGGTCTCTGTGGCTTATCCCAAGTAACCAAGAGACCCAAAAACGAACTGCGTTAGAAAAAAGTACCTTGCAGATGCTGTTTGTTCACTTCGAGCAGGTCGTCCAGCAGCGCGCGGCAGCCGGAGGCGTTCGGAGTGAGGGGATTCAGCAACAGGGCCTGGAAAGCCGCTTCGCGGTCTCCCGTCACCGCCGCCTGGACCGTCATGGTCTCATAGGCCTTCACATGCTGCATCAGCCCGCGAATGGAGGGCACCGGGGCATCCTGGGGAATGGCCTTTGCGCCGTCCTTGCCGATGATGGCGCTTACTTCCACCGACACGTCGTCGTCGAAGGTGGGAATGGCGCCGTTGTTGCGGCAGCACACGATCTGGCGGTTCTGGCGGTCATTCTCGATGCCGTCGATGAGGTAGAAGGCGGCCGTCGAATAGTGGGCGCCACCCCGCTTACCCAGTTCCTCGGGCTTCTCATTCAAGTTCGGGTCGGCATACTTCTTGAAGAGCGCGGCCTCAATTTCCAGCACGTCCTCGCCGCGGGTCTTGGGCTTGGATTTGATAGTTTCCAGCACCGTATCCGTGGAGTAGAAATACTGGAGGTAATAGTTGCAGAACATGCCTAGGCTCGACATGGCTCCGATCATGTTATTGCGGGTGACCTCATGCTCCCACTCGGAGCGGGCGTTCTCGAAGAACTTCTCCAGCACACCGGCGGTAACATCCTCGCCCTTGCGCTTGAACTGACGGACCCAGCTCAAGTGGTTCAGGCCCACGTAATCGAGCTCAATGTCGGAGACTTCGCCACCGAAATACTTGATGGTTTCCATGATCATGCCGATAGGCACGTTGCACAGGCCCACGCTCTTGATCTTGCTGTGTTTGAGCACCGCCTCGGTGACGATACCGGCGGGATTGGTGAAGTTGAGGAGGTAACCTTCCGGCGCGAGTTCTTCCATGGCCCTGGCCACATCGAGAATGCGGGGAATGGTCCGGATGGCGCAGGCAAAACCGCCAACGCCCGTGGTTTCCTGGCCGATGATGTTGTGGCGCAGTCCGAGGCGTTCATCTTCGATGCGGGCCTGCATCTGGCCCACGCGAATCTGGGTAATGACGTATTTGGCGCCCGCAACCGCTTCGCGCATGTTGGTCGTTTCGTGGACCGAGAAGGGGTTGCCATGTTTGGCGGCCATCCGGCGGGCGAAATCGGCGTTGATCTTAAGGCGGGCGGCATCAAGATCCATCATCCACACTTCTTTGACGGGGATGGATTCGAGGCGCGAGAAGAGGCCGTCGAGAAGCTCGGGGGTGTATGAACTGCCGCCACCGATAATGGTAAACTTCATGGGGAGCACTTTCGAGAGGGTTTGATTACGCGGACGTCAAGGAAATCGGACCATGAAATGTGCGTTGCCGTGGCAGCCAGCCTCGGTATCACCGACAACGCCCGGATCATAGCCGGAACCGGGTGCTCAAGTCAATTTTTCGAGGGGTTTCGGGGCGCTCCAGGGGGAGAATCAAGTCTCAAAATCGGGTAATCCGTGGGCAAAAATCCCGGATAGCTGGACTTTTTCACCTTGCTCAGGTTATCGTTTATATGCGCCGACGGTGAAACGCTTTCCGATTGGCGACATGGTGTCGGGCTATGGCCCCAAAACCGCCCCGAAGGGCGGTCGGACCGGACCGTAGACTATGAACAAGGATGTCAGTGGACTTTGGTTCTTTCTCAGATAGTCGGCATTGTCCTGTTAGTCCCCTTTTTTGGGTGGGCGATCTATCTCCTTAGAAGGCGCTTTCAGTACTACGAAGAAAATTCCCTGGCCCTGGAAGTCATAACGGCGGGAGCCTTGGGCATATTCCTCTGGATTGAGGTCACGGTTCTTCGCGACGCCCTGGACGGCCAGATATTGCTTTACCTCGCGGCCATCCTGGGACTCAGCGTCTCCACGTTCGCTCTTTATGCGCACGTTCTCATCTCCCTGGCCTCCCGGATTGTAGTTGATATGGTTTCGCCCCGGGGCGAGACCGCCGCGTATCAGCCGCGCTTTGGCCCTGTGGACGCGCTGGAACGGGAAGAAGACTATGAAGGGGCGCTGCAGGAATACCTGGTGCTCGCCCGCATTTATCCACGAAACTTCGAGGTCCTGAGCCGGACGGGCCGAGTCCAGGAAATCCTGGACCAGCCGGAAGAAGCGGTTATCTGGTATTTGCGCGCCCGGAAACGGGCCACGCGCGCCGAAGAAGCCCTGATGGCGGTCAACCACCTCTGCACCCTCTATGACGGCAAACTGGGTCAGCCCGAGCTGGCGGATCATCAGTTGGCCCTATTCCTCCAGGACTATCCGGATTCCCCCGACCGCGAGATCGTGGTGGAGCGCCTGGAGCGACGGGCGCACCGAGAGGGCTTCACCCTCTCCTCTCTACTGGAGGCCCTCGAAGAGAATCCCCTCGCTCGAGTTCCGATCGAGGAAGCCGCCCCGGAGACTCGACAGGCCATCGAACTGGTAACCCTGGAGACCGCAGGTGCTGCGGAGGCCTCACCGCCCGAAGTTGTCCCGGCGCGGCCGCGAAGGCCCAGTGGCATTGGCCTGGAATCCATGGCGCACCTGGCCGCATCTGAAAACGCCGTCCCGCGCACCAACGGGCAGCGCCCCGCCAATTCGGGTGAGCGGGTGAAGCGCGATTCGGGAATTCAAAAGCTTGGGCTCGAATCCCTGGAGACGCTCCCACCGGAATCGCCCCCTGCCGCCCCGCTTGCCCGTGACAGCAAAATCGGAATTTCCCTCGAATCTATGGATTCTTGACGGGGTTTATCGGTGTCGCCTGCCCCGCGCCACCCTGCTCAAGCTGCGTTCGGATGATGAGCTTTTCCCCACCGACACGGCGGGCGAGATCGATGACGGCGATAAAGCTCTTGTAGTCCGCGTTTTCATCGGCGCTGAGGGCAAGTCGGGCATCGGGCTCCCTGGCGAGGAGCGCCTTCATCTCACCTTCAAGGACATCAAGGGTGATGCCGGGCGTGTCCCGGAACGTGATGGCGCCCGAGTCCTGGATGAAAATCTCGTAAGGAGCCTCCTGCTGCTCTGCGGAGGTGGCCGCCGTCGGCAGGGTGATATCGATTCCTGTGCTGTTACGGAACACCGACGACACCATGAAAAAGATGAGGAGGAGAAACATGACGTCGATCAGGGACGCCAGATTGATACTGGGACGTCGGGGGCGATTGGCCCGACCAAAAGCCTGATTCATGGGAGAAGTTCCGTAACGACATGGGTTGACGGCGCTGAGGCGGACACACGCCCGGCACCCGCGTATTGTAGGTCAGGCACGGTTCCCTGGGCAAGTGCCAAAGCTGCGTATTTCACGGGATGTTTGCTAAAACATTACAAATAAGGTAAACTTCGGGCGATTAGGGTTGGACTGGTTAACGGGAAGTCAGACCAAGTCAGGGGTTAAAAGTGCAACATTTTCGAGTTTGTGTAACCGACGATTGCGACGATGAAAACGCGTTGCTCTGCGCCGGTTTACGCTTGAACAACTACGAACCATTGGCCGCGCGAACGGGGCTCGAAGCGCTGGAAATATGCCGAAGTAACCCGGTGGATGTCCTTCTGCTTGATGTCGGCCTCCCGGATATAGACGGGTACGAAGTCTGCCGCCAATTGAAAGCGGATGAACGGACGAAGCATATTCCCGTCGTGTTCGTAACCGCCCACAGTGAGGCGGAAAATGTAGTTCACGGGTATAATTTAGGTGCGGTCGATTACATCGCCAAACCCTACAATTTGCCCATAATAATGATACGGATCGAGGCAATAATGAGAACTCAGCAATCTCGCGATGAACTTACTTCGGCAGGCGACCTTATCGACACCGCCTACACCGATCACCTGACCGGATTGCGGAACAGCCGTTTCCTCCTTGAACGCCTTCAGGAAGAAGTTGAAAAAGCCCACCGATACGATTACCCGGTTTCCTGCGTCGTTCTGGACGTGGACGAGATGAAGCCGCTGGAAGGTGAAAACGGCACGGCCAGCCTGGACGACGTACTCGTTGAAATTGCGATGGCGATGCGCAACGCCTCCCGCAACTATGACATTCTGGCGCGCTATGATGGCGCAATGTTTGCCGCAGTCCTCCCCCACGCCCTGCTGGATGAAGCCATCCACTACGCCAAAAAGATCTACGACGAGATCAGTTCCATCACCTTTAATGACCCCTGCTGCCCCACACTGGCCCACCTTCGCTTCGGCGTGGTGTCTTGCCGCAACGGCAGCGCCATTGGGGCCGATCACATCCTCGGCGAAGCCATGCAGGGCCTTTTCAAGGCCAAAAGCTGTGAGGGCAAGCGGCTTTTTGCCAAAGACTTGAACGATAAGTCCGAGTCCAGCTTTTAGGCGCGGCACAAAGGATCTCGGAAATTCCTGTCCGAGACAGAGCACACGCCCTTGCCAAAAAAGGGCGATGTGATCGTGTGTGTTGAGCTCGCCTCCAAAACTACGGGACTTTGCGTACCACAGGGTCTCGTGCCAGTAACGAATGCGCGCCCACGTCCGAATGTGTCTTGCCTCGGACAGGAATGGCCGAGATCCTTCGGTGCGGACCGTTTGAACCGTCGAGAAACTACCCCAGGTGCTTGAAGGCTTTCTGGCCGATATCCGTGCGGTACTGCATGCCCTCGAAGGTGATCTGCTTCACGCCCGCGTAAGCATGATCGAGGGCATCCTGGAGATCTTCGCCCAGCGCACTAACGGCAAGCACACGCCCACCCTGGGTTACCAGCTTGCCATCGACTTCACGCGTGCCCGCGTGGAACACGGTGACGCCGTCAATCGCATCCGCCGCCTCAATGCCGGAGATCGGTAGTCCCTTCGCATAGTCGCCGGGGTAGCCGCCGCTGGCGAGCACCACGGCGGCGCAGGGATTCGGGGTGTAGGCCAGATCAATCTGGTCCAATTTGCCCAGGCAGCACGCTTCGGCCACAGCGATCAGATCGGTCGTGAGTCGGGGCAACACGACCTGGGTCTCCGGGTCGCCGAAGCGGCAGTTAAACTCCACCACCTTTGGGCCGTCTTTTGTGATCATCAATCCGGCATACAGGACACCAATGTAGGGCGAGCCATCCGAGGCCATGCCGTCGACGCAAGGCTGAAGCACCGTCCGCTGGATCTCCTCCATCAACGCGGGCGTCACGACGGGCGCGGGCGAATAGGCCCCCATGCCGCCCGTGTTGGGGCCCAGGTCACCGTCGTAGGCCGCTTTGTGGTCCTGACTCGACGCCATGGGAATGACCGTCTTGCCGTCGCAGAACGCGAGAATGGAAGCCTCCTCCCCTTCCAGGAAGGCTTCGATGATAATCTGGCTGCCCGCCGCCCCGAAGACATTGCCCACCATGGCCTCATCGATGGCGCGCAGGGCTTCCTCGCGCTCGAAGGCCACGGTCACCCCTTTGCCTGCGGCGAGCCCGTCCGCCTTTACGACGAGGGGCACGCCGATTTCGTCCACGTAGGCCCGGGCGGCGGCGGCATCGGTAAAGGCGCGATAGGCGGCGGTCGGTATGTTGTGTCGTTCCATGAACTCCTTGGCGAAGGTCTTGCTCGCTTCCAGTCGCGCGGCGGCCTGGCAAGGTCCAAAGACGAGGGCGCCGGAATCAGCGAGTCCATCCACCACGCCCGCAGCGAGGGGCGCTTCGGGACCCACGAGCACCAGAGCGATGGATTTCTCGGCGATGAGGGCTTTCAATGCGGGGACATCTTCCTGCCCCACGTTGACACAGCTTCCTTTAGGAAGGGTCGCCATGCCGGGATTGCCTGGCGCGCAAAAGACGTGACCGACCCGGTCGCTCTGGGCCGCTTTCCATGCCATGGCGTGTTCGCGTCCGCCGCTGCCGAGAATGAGAATGTTCATGGGTACTTCCTTTGAGATAGACATGGCCTCGGAGCGCGGCCAGGATAAACCGATGGGTCGTGTCTAAAATTACGCTTCGGGGGGAACGGTGCTCGCGAGGTAGGCGGCGATTTCCCCGTCATATTCCGCCGTCAGAGCGAAAGCCTCCTGGGCAAGGCGGTAGCGACTCGTGAAGGGCACTTCACCCTCCATCGCCCGGAGTTCGTGCATGACGGACGCATAGCGATCCGGATTTACGACGCAAGTTACGAAGCGAAAGTTTTTCGCCGCCGACCGAATCATGGCGATGCCCCCGATATCGGTTTGATCGAGAACGTCCTCCGTGGTCGCGCCCGGCTGAGCAATGATATCGGCTATCGGACGAATATTGACCACCAGCATGTCCACCCAGTGCATGTCATAGGCCTGCATCTGCTCGCAGTGGAGCTTGTTGTCCCGGAGCCCGAGCAAGCCCGCGTGAACCTTGGAGTGAAGGGACTTTACGCGTCCGCCCATCATCTCGGGAACACCCGTATACTCTTCGATGCTTACGGCCTCGATTCCCGCGTCGCGCAACACCGTCAGCGTCCCGGAGGTGCTGATCAGCTCGACGCCCATGCCGCGCAGGAGCTCCGCGAGCTCGATAATGCCCGTCTTGTCGAAGCAACTTAATATGGCCCGTCGTACTTTGGGCATGCCATTTCCTCCAGGAGTGCGGACACCGCGACACCCGTGTTTTGGAATACATTAAAAAAGGGAAGCAAATGATACGGCAATTACGCCATAATGTCGAATTATTTCAGGATTTTTCCATTGGCGAGACTCGGCGATGCGCCTCGTGTCCCTGTTACTCCTAATGCCAATCGGGAAGAGCCTCACCGGAGAACGTGGAATGAAGCGCCGAACCAAGATCACGATTGCCGCTCTTGCAGTGTTTATACTCCTTGTTCTTCCTCTGGGAGCCTGGATTGCCGTGGGCGTAGCCTCTACATCCGGCGTCGCGACGCCACCCTATACCGTTCTTTCCGAGCACGACGGCTACGAGATCCGGGAGTATGCCCCGCAACTTGTGGCGGAGGTGACGGTGGAAGGCGACTACGAAGCGGCCCTCAATCGGGGCTTCCGGAAGCTGGCGGGATTCATATTCGGCGACAACACGGCCCCGTCGGGCACGGGCGAGTCTCAGCCTATCGCCATGACGGCCCCGGTGCTGGAGGAGGTTGCCACGTCCTCCCCCATTGCCATGACGGCCCCGGTGCTGGAGGAAGCCGGATCGGGCAACCAGCGCAAGGTGACATTCGTCATGCCTGCGGAGTACACCATGGCGACGATCCCGAAGCCCAAGGATCCCGAGGTGCGGCTGGTGGAAGTGCCCGCCCGCCGCTATGCGGCCAGCCGTTTTTCCGGATGGGTGGACGCGGAAAAGGCGGCACGGATGAAAACCCAATTGCTGGAGCATCTTTCGCGTGACAAGCAGGCATCCGAAGGAGTCCCGGCGCTTGCGCAGTACGATCCACCCTGGACGCCGCCCTTCATGCGGAGAAACGAGATCCTTGTTCCCCTCTCCACGCCGGAGACGTCGCAACCGTAACGGCCCCTCATTCGTCGGGCGGCAGTCTGGCGATCATGGTGTCAGCTTTCTACGGGAATTGGAGGCCCTGTTCATTGAAACCCTGATTGGATTCCGCGAGTCTTGGCATCGTTTCGATACCACCATGATCGATTCCGAGGTCACGTGTGAATACCAACGGGGACTACCTGGCAGTTCAAAACCCATACCAGACAACATAACATTTTTATTTTCAATAGCTTAAACAACAAGTCCCATATTTGGCATGGACGATGCTTTAATGCATGTAGATGCGCCTGAAACACCCTGGCAAGACCGGGGCGGACGGGCCATCGAGGAAGCAAAATCAATCCCGATGCAGGGAATGGAGGAATTGAACATGGCAACGATCAAGATTACCGACCTGAATGAAGACCGCGTGGTTACCGAAGAAGAACTGAAGCATGTGAAAGGCGGCGCGCTGCTGCTTTCCGCAGTGCAGACGAGCCAGAAGGTAAACCTGCTGGACAGCGCCTATAAGTTGCTGGGCGACGGCTCGGTTCGCACGCTGGGTGACGGCTCCGTCTAATCGTCCAGAGATCCCCCGCGCGTACCTTGAAGCAACTTTTGTGGTGTGGCGTTCCCAATGCGCCCGCCTGACCAGGGAGACCACGAAAATGGCCCATATCGAACTAAACGAATTGAACCCCGAAGTGATGTTTGCCGAAGAAGATTTGAACCACGTGCGCGGCGGGCTCCTGCTGCCCGCGGTTCAGAAAGTGCGAGAGGCCGCCGCCCGATCCACGAGCAGCAACAATCTGAAGCAGTTGGGCCTTGCGGTTCACAACTACACGGATTCCTGAGGGCGCATCGCCCCAGTTCGGATAGATTGCGGAGCCCCGATCACCGGATCGGGGCTCCGCCGCATTTTCAGAAGTAACCGGGATCGCTACATTTTGCTGATCGGTCGTGCTATCATGCCCCGGTATGAAGAGGAGCATGCACTTGGCCTCAGGCAAAACAGACTTAGGTGGAGATTTTGACGCACTCTACCGCCGCAACATGCAGTTGGTTCGCCAGGTAGATCACCTGTCCACCCTCCGTGAGATTTCACTTGCCATTACCGAGACCCTCGAACTGCACGAGGCCCTTCCCATCATCGCCAATGTAGTTCAGGGCGCGCTGGATGTCAGTCGCCTGACCCTCTACGAACTCACCAAGGACGGGCGCCATCTTCAGCCCCTGGTGGCCAAGTATGGCCGGGATCTCATCAACCGGGAGCGACTGGCGGAAGACACGCTTTCGGTAAAGGGCACGCGGCTGGGTGCGGTGCTCGCCAACCGGATGGTGACCTTGGAATGGGACGGGAACCACGCCACGGCCCTGGTTCCCCTGGTGGCCAAGAACGAAGCCATGGGCCTGCTGATGCTCGAAGATCCGGAAGATGGCGAGCCGTTCCACGACGATGACCAGGCCCTGCTGCGCCAGTTGGGCTCTCAGATTGCCATCGCCATTCACAATGCAAAACTCTATGCCCTGGCGGTCACCGACGGGCTGACCGGGCTGTTTGTCCGGCGCTATTTCGACCTGCGCCTGGAGGAAGAGTTCGCCGCCGCGACCCGTTACAACCGCACCTTTTCCATCATGCTTTTTGATATCGACCACTTCAAGAAGTTTAACGATACCCACGGTCACCAGACCGGCGATCTGGTCCTGCAGCAGTTCGCCCGGCTCCTGGAGGCCAATACACGCGATTCGGACATCTGCTGTCGTTACGGGGGCGAAGAAATGGTGATTGTCCTGCCGGAAACACCATTGAATGAAGCGGCGCTTCTCGCGAATAAACTGTGCGCCACCGTGCGCCAGCATGTGTTTCTCGGAACGGGCGAGCAGGCGCTGTCGGTGACCACCAGCATCGGAGTCGCCCAGCATCATCGAACCCTAAAGGCGCCTTCCGCGCTGGTGGAAGCCGCCGATCGGGCCCTCTATCGCGCCAAGGAACTGGGGCGCAATCGGGTTGAACTGGACGGAGTATGAGTATGATTTGGTGTACCTGGCAACGCTACCCCAACCGAGCGACCGCCCTCGCGGGTCTGATCATGTTAACTGCGGTCGCGGGCTGTTCCCCTCCGCCACCGCCGCCGCCGCCGCCCGTTGTGGAAGAAATCCCCGCACGTCCCGTCTTCACCCAGCGTCAGTTCGACGCGATTCTCTACGATATGACCTACGGCCAAGTATCGGAAATTCTCGGCGCCGAATCCACGCGCCAGGAGTCCACCTACGACGAGGGCGAATCGGAATACGTGCAGCCCACGCTCACGTCGTGGCACTACTGGGAAAACGAAGACGGCTCATTCATTAAAGCGGGCTTTGTGGACAAGAAGCTGATCGAGAAGGTCGCCGAGAACCTCCCTCAGTAAATGGGTGCGGCTAGCGATGCGCGGGGTGATTGCGCGTGTAGGCCACCAATTGACTTGCGCAGTTTTCCATCAGTTCCCCCAGATCCGCGTCGGTGCAGCGGCCCGAGGCGTCAATTTTGTTGTGCGCCTCCGCCACGGAGACCGGGTAGGGCAGGACGATGGCGCCGATATGAGAACACACGCTCCGCAGGTGCTCCAGCGCCTTGATCGCGCCGAGGCGCCCCGTGGCGATGCCCAGCAGGGAGACGGGTTTTCCCGCCATGACGGAAGGATAGCCCATGTTGTCGATGAGCACTTTGAGTACACTGCTGTAGCTTCCGTGGTATTCCGGGGTGGACAGTAGAATCCCATCGGCCGGGGCAACGCGGGCCACGAGCCGCTTCTCCAGTTCGCGCGCCGCGGATTCTCCGGGAAAGGCCAACTCGAATTCGCCGGGATCGATGCAGTCCACGGTCACACCGGGGTGGCGCTCGAGCAATTCTATGAGCAGGTCGAGAAACTGACGGGTGTACCCATCTTTACGGACACTCCCGGAAACGGCGACGAGGTGGATGGGGCGTGGGGTGGGATTGCTCATGAAAGTCCTTTGTTAATATGCCGCCCGGATTTGAACTGCGCGGCTGCATTCTGCCAGCATGGCCCTATCCGAATCCAATATTGGCCGTCTCCTCCCCAACCCAGCGGAGTTCTCGCACATGCTGCTCGCCACCCTTTTTGTCGCCCTGAGCGCGGCGCTGGCCGCTCCTGAATCGGCCGCGATCGAGCCCATGACCGTCATGACGTACAACGTCCGCTTTGGCACAGCCGACGACGGTCCGGATGCGTGGGACCTGCGCAAGGACCTGCTCGTCAGGACTATTGCGAAACATTCCCCCGCCATCCTGGGAACGCAGGAGTGTCTGGATTTCCAGGCGGCGTACATCGCCGAACATCTTCCCGGCTATGGGTGGATCGGCCTCGGGCGGGAGGAAGACGGAGGTGGCGAGATGACTGCGGTGCTCTATCAGAAGTCCCTCCTGCTACCGCTGGAATCCGGCCACTTCTGGCTTTCCGAGACGCCCGAAGTCCCTGCGTCGAAATCCTGGGATACGAGCCTGCCGCGCATCGCCACCTGGGTCAAATTTTACCATCGCGAGGCCCGACGGCAATTCTACTACTACAACACCCATCTGGATCATCGCGGTGCTCAGGCCCGCCTTGAGAGCGCACGGCTGATCGCGGCCCGTATCGCTTCCCTTCACCCCGGCCAGCCGGTACTCCTTACGGGAGACTTCAATGCCCGGGGGGGAGACTCCGAGCCCTGGCAAGCCCTCATCGAAGGGGGACTCGTGGACCTGTGGGATGCCGCCGCGGACCGCCGGGGCGTCGCCAACACCTGGAATGGCTTTAAGTCCCCCGCTCCCGAGCCAGGCCGCCGGATTGACTGGATTTTCGCCACGCCGGTCGTTCAGGCCCTTTCGTGCGAAATTGACGCGACCGAGGAAGAGGGGCATTTCCCGTCGGATCACATGCCGGTCATCGCACGAATAGTGCTTCCCGCGAAGGACTAGGATCCCGTCTTACCAGCCGAACGCTGCGGGATATACGGGCAGGATTGTCGGAGTTTTCTGCAGATTTTGACGGCACAACTTCCACGCAGCACCACGAAGGCGCTAATTTTGACCCGAACGGCAAGTCATTGCTATTCAACAGCTTGTGAATATATAACGAAAAGTAAACTTTTTTTGTTTCCCCTAAATTATCAAAAAAATGTATTTTTAATTTTTTTTCCTTGACTTATTGCAACTTTAGTGGTATAAGCCTCGCAAGTAAGCACCAGTGAGGGTGCTGAACAACACAACGAAAGCGAGGTGATAGCAGTTATGAAACAGTGCACATTGTGCAATGAGCACATTGAAGATGTCGATTTCGAATTTGGTGAGGCCGTAGACCTTGAAGGTGAGTATTGGCATGCCGAGTGTTACTACGAATATTTCGGCGAAGTACTCGAGACGGTATAAGTCGACACATCAGACCGCCCTTTGAACCTCGGATGGGAACACCCCGTCCGAGGTTTTGCCTTTAGCCCGGCGGGACCTTTCCGGGGGAACGCATGCTGCATTGCGATGCGCCGCGTGATACAATGCCGGTGTTTTTCCCGCGAGCACTCCCGGGTATACGGAGTAAGAATAGAGGCAGGGCCCGCCGCGCGCAGGAAATCGATGCGCAGGGCTTTATGATTGCATGGGATCACCACTAACGTGCAGATAAAACGAGCGAAGAAATCCACCGAGGTTATCCTCCCTTTCGAACAACCCCTTTTCGATATCGAGGAGCAGATCGCCAAGGCCGAGACCGAGGAAGCCCGCGAGGCCCTCAAAGTGCAGCGCGAGTCTCAGCGCAATGCCATATTTTCCAACATATCGCCCTGGGAGCGTGTTCAGCTTGCGCGCCACCCCCAGCGCCCCCGGATGCGCTCCTTTGTGGATCGCGTCTTTGAAGACTTCGTCGAGCTCCATGGAGACAAGGCGCTGGGCGACGACCCCGCGATGGTCTGCGGCATTACCCGCTTTCAGGGGCGGACGGTTTTCGTGGCGGGGCAGCAGAAGGGGGTCGACACCGACGAGAAGGTGAAGTGCAATTTCGGCATGGCCCATCCCGAAGGCTATCGGAAGGCGCTTCGAATCTACCGTATGGCCGAGCGCCTCGGTTACCCGGTTGTCACCTTCGTGGATACCCCGGCGGCCCACCCCGGCATCGACGCGGAGCAGCACGGCCAGGGCTTCGCTATCGCTTTTAACCTCCTTGAGGCCTTCCGGATCAACACGCCCATTCTGTCCATCATCCTCAGCGAAGGCGGCAGCGGGGGCGCACTTGCCATCGCGGTGGGTGACCGAATCGCCATGTTTGAGAATGCGGTATACGTCATCTGCCCACCCGAGCGCTACGCCGAAATCCTGTGGCGCGACGTGGAGAAGAAAGAACTCGCGGCATCGGCCCTGCGGGTCTCCGCTTCGGATCTGAAAGCGCTTGGCGTTATCGACAGCATCCTGAAGGAACCGAATGGCGGCGCCCATCGTGATCTCGATGGCGCGACCGTTTCGGTTGCCGCAGAGATCGAGCAGTTCCTCCGGGACGTAGATCAGGGCAAATGGACCTTGGCCAAGCGTCAGGAGCGCTTCCAGCAACTGGGCCAGTGGCTTGAGAATGCAGATGTGATCGCGCCCGCCGAAGCCCCGGCGCCCGAGACGATGGACGCTGTGTCCGACACGCCCGCCGAAGCCGTGAGCGTTGGAGAATAGCGTGGATGCGCCCGCCGTGGAAGCGCGCGCTGACGGCGTGCTCCTTCGCGTGAAGGTCCAACCCAAAGCGTCACGCAATGCCATCCTGGGCGAGCAGGGCGGTCGCATCCGAATCGCGCTCACAGCTCCCCCGGTCGAGGGCGCGGCAAACGACAGCCTGGTGAAGTTTCTGGCCGGTGTGCTGGACGTGCGGCGGCAGCAGATCGCAATTAAAGGCGGCGAACATGGGCGGGATAAATCACTTCTCGTGCAGGACATCTCATTGGAGCATGTGATTATCGCCCTGGGGCGCAGTGCACCTTGAGCGCATTTCCGTATCAGTCGCCCGGCGCTTCGATCGCAGGATGTTGCGACTAGACAAACGCTTTGATGGAGTTTGAGCAGGTATGATCCAACTGGGTGAAAAAGTCAGGGAAGCCGCCGCGTACGTTCGTTCCGTCGCGCCGGACCAGCCCCGGGTGGGTATCGTGCTCGGCACGGGCCTGGGCAGTCTGGCCGACCAAATCGAGCAGGCTCACCGGATTCCTTATGAGTCCATCCCCCACTTCCCTGTGTCGACGGTGGACACCCATGCGGGAGAACTGGTACTGGGAACACTGGCCGGCATGCCCGTGGTGGCTCTGTCGGGTCGATTTCACTTCTACGAGGGCTACACCCTGCAGGAAGTGACTTTCCCCATTCGCGTGGCCAGGGAACTGGGAATTGACACGCTGATCGTGTCCAACGCGGCGGGCGGACTGAATCCCCAGTTCCGGACGGGCGACCTCATGCTTATCGCGGACCACATCAACATGCTGGGTGACAATCCGCTTATCGGGCCGAACGACGATACGCTGGGCCCCCGCTTTCCCGACATGTGCGAACCGTACACGGCGGCTCTGCTCGATCTGGCGGAAACCAAAGCGCTGGAAATGGGTATTAAAACGCAGCGGGGCGTTTACCTCGCCTGCAGCGGCCCCTGCCTGGAAACGCGGGCGGAGTACCGTTTCATGCGTCTCATCGGCGCCAATGCCGTGGGCATGAGCACGGTTCCCGAAGTGATTGTGGCGGTCCACGCCGGCCTTCGGGTACTGGGTTTTTCGGCGATTACGGACGAGTGTTTTCCAGATGCGCTGGAGCCTGTGAATATTGAGAAAATAATTGCTACGGCCAATGCCGTGGAACCTCGACTTACCCGACTGGTTGTCGCAATTCTCTGCGAATTGGGTGCTTCGAAAGCAACAGAATTATAGTAAATCCTCGGGGCTTATGATACTATGTTGTCAATCAATTACCGGGACATGGCGGTTCAGGGTCACTGGGGATGCATAGTGCGAATCGATTGCGAACGGAGTTAGCGTATGTCCGAAAAGATCATCAGGTATATTTTCGTGCTGGCCTGCCTGATTATGGGGCTGATTTGGGCGACCTACGCGCGTGAAGCGTATGAAGTCGCGAACGCGGGCAAAATGTTGGGCAGCGCCCTGCCGTGGTTCATATTCGGCGGTCTGGCGGGGGGGGGCGTGGGCTTTCTGGTGCTCCTCCTGCTCCGGCTGGTCACCCAGGACATGTACGAGAAACTGGCCCCGGCCATGGTGGCCATCATCATCGCCATGGTCTTTGGCTACGCCTGCGCAAATTGGCTGCTTTTCTGGGTTCCCCAGGCGAACCCGACCTTCAGTATCTTCATCACGGTCACCTTTGTGCTAATTTTTGGCTACGTCGGCATTTACCTGGGGTTGACCCGGGCCTCCAGCTTACAGTCCCTCCTTTCAGCGGTGGAGCGGACCAAGGCCAGCGCCGTTTCGCTCAAACTGGTGGATACGAGCGTCATCATTGACGGCCGTATCGCCGATATCTGCGAAAGCGGCTTCATCGAAGGCACCCTGATAGTCCCTCGATTTGTCCTCATGGAATTGCAGCACATCGCGGATTCCTCTGACGTGCTCCGGCGGGCCAAGGGTCGCCGCGGCCTGGATATTCTCAAAGAATTACAGCGGGACGGCTCGAAGGTCGAGGTCAAGCTCACCGACGACGACCCCCAGGACGTGCGCGACGTGGACAGCAAGCTGGTTCGCCTGGCCCACAAGTACTCGGCGAAAATCCTGACGAATGATTTCAACTTGAACAAGGTGGCCCAAATCGAGGGCGTGACCGTGCTCAATATCAACGATCTGGCCAATGCCCTCAAGCCCGCCGTTCTCCCCGACGAACAGATGGAAGTCAAGATCATCAAGGAAGGCAAGGAACCAAGCCAGGGCGTGGGCTATCTCGACGATGGCACCATGGTCGTGGTCGATGGCGGCCGTGGCCACATGGGCAAAATGGTCCAGGTGGTCGTCACCAGCGTGCTCCAGACGGCGGCGGGTCGCATGATCTTCACGCGGTACAACGACGTCGCGCCGTGAAGGTTCAGGCCGTCATTCCTGCGGGCGGTCTGGGGCAGCGTCTCGGAAAATCCACACCCAAGGCGCTCGTCCCCGTGGCGGGCATTCCTCTTCTTGTGCGCACCCTGCGAGTTTTTGTATCCCTGAATCTGACCCACAACGCCGTTGTTGTTATTCCGGAGAGTCATCGGGATGCTTTTCGTGACGCGCTCCTGCCCCACTTTCCCGGGATTCGGTTGGTGGATGGCGGCGAGGCGCGCCAGGATTCGGTGCGCCTCGGTATTGACGCGCTGAACTCGGATACAGAGATCTGCGTGATCCACGACGCCGCGCGGCTCTTCATTGCCCCGGCGGTCATTCAGGCGGCCATCGACGCGGCGGCGGAGATGGGTGCGGCGACGGTGGCCATTCCTTCCATCGACACGATTCTGATCGAAGATGGCCATGGATTTCTGAAGGAAACCCCGGATCGCCGGCAGCTCTGGGCCTGTCAGACGCCCCAGGTATTTCGCACGGAAATCATTCGCCGTGCGCACGAAAGGGCTTTGACCGAGGCCATGGAAGTGACGGACGATGCCACGCTTGTGAAGCGGTGCGGTTACCCAGTAAAGCTTATCGAAGGCTCGCCCTTGAACTTCAAACTCACCACCCCCACGGACCTCCAGATTGCCGAGGCCCTGATTGAGAAGGGTATGGAATGCGCATAGGACAGGGCTACGACCTGCACCGACTCGAAGAAGGCTATCCACTCATCCTCGGCGGGATCACGGTTCCCCATCAAAAGGGGCTCGTGGGCCACTCCGATGCCGACGTGCTCACCCATGCCATCATCGACGCCCTTCTTGGCGCGGCGGCCCTGGGGAATATTGGACAGCACTTTCCCGACACGGACCCGAAGTACAAAGGGGCGGACAGCCTGGTGCTTCTGAAAGAAGCTTCGGCCCTTCTCTACAATGCGGGCTGGAACGTGGTGAATATTGACAGCACGATCATTGCGCAGCAACCGAAGCTCAATCCGTACCTGGACGCCATCCGCGCACGCCTTGCGGAGACGCTGGATCTGAAGCTGGACCAGATCTCCGTGAAGGCCAAGACGAATGAACATGTGGGCCCGGAGGGGCGCGAGGAAGCCATCAGCGTACATGCCGCGGTGCTGATCGAGGACACGATCCCGTTCTGAATTCAATGCCCTACCCGCCGACAACCACTGGAGTTTTCTATGGACGTTGTTCTGGAACGAAAGGTCGGTAATCGCGAACTACTTCTCGGGCTGGACTACGCGTATCGCGAGGCCATGAAAGCGTTCGAGGCGGAGACGCTCCTCCCGGCTGCCGAGACGGTCGCCAGGCATCTCGAAATTCAACCCTGCGATGGACCGGTGGAAGGCTATTACGGCGAGAACCCCGCCCTGACGCGCTATTTTCAGCTTGTCCGGGCACTGCAGGAAGTTCGCGATACGGAGCGACATCGCGTCAATGATCTGGTCGAGTTTCAGCGCCTGCGCGAGGTGACCCAATCGCCTCTCTTCGGCATTCCAGGCGACCCATCCTATCTGCTGGCCCCGTCCCGCGATGCCTTGTACTTTGCCCTGCGGTCACTGCCTCCAGAAGCGTGGACCCTCAGTGCGCTGACCGAGGCTGCCGCGAAAGAGGCAGAGGCCCGAGACGATTGCTCGCTCGTGGGCATTGCATGCCGCACCCGGGACTCGGTGTGCATCGCGGCCCTTCGCGAATCCGTAGTGCTCTACGTTGAACCAATGTGCCTGATGGCGCGTGCTGTAAAGTACAAATACCTCTGGGAAGTGGAACCTTCACTTGCCACAGCGGCCAATCGCTTTATTGCTGCGGTGAACGCGCTCCTCTCCATCTCGATACCCGAAGCAAACCGCGCGAACGTGGAGTTTTACTATCACACCTCCAAGGACAACACGATTTCTGGACGATGCGTTCGGCTCGGGCTCGATGAACGTAGTCGGCCTGTTCGCCACTACCACTGGGCTGTCAATGGAGACTTTGACGCTTACTTCGCGGAGGATTTCTGGAGCGATTCTCTCTGGACGACAGACAAGTACCGACAGGAGAAACGAATCCGGTAGGCTGTTGAATATGCCGCGAGGCCCCACGCTTCTAAATGACGCGCACGCTGAGCCTATTGGCGTGTGTACACAAAAAATTGCCCCCCCCGGGAGATACTGCTGAAATGAAGAACTTGCTGACATTCCTGCGCATCCTCTCAATCAGCCTCGCAGTCCCCCAACTGTGCCCCGCCTCGGAGCCTTCGTCGCTCCAAGTGGCTGAAGGCCCCATCGCTCTCCATGCCAATGTGGACCAGCAATGGGGCGGCCACACCTTTTCCTATCTCCTGGAAGGCGAAACCGGCGTGTTCTGGTCGGCCACGACGTATAACCCCGACGGGAAGACCTGGGGCAGCGTCATCGGCCAGCACCCGAAGTCCGGCGCGAAACTCTCCCCCGCCGCTACGCTGATTCCCTTCACGGAACCGAATGTTAAGAGCATGACCCAGCCCCTCATGCTTCGTTCGGACGACGGCTACATCCACATCTTCATCGGAATGAGTCACGACATCGGGGTAGAGAATTTTCATCCCGGCCAGATTCGCTATTTCCGCAGCGCGGCCCCGGAGGATATCACCACGCTCGTGGATCGTACAGAGCTGATTCCCCGCGATACGCCGTACAAGGATTATCACCTGCGCATGAACGCCGGTGTTTCTCGCGATGGCAAGCGCGCAGCCATAGTCATTCTCGCCATCAGCCCCGATGGCAGCGTGCCCTTCAACACACCGGTGATCTTTTTTGCGGACAAGCGGGGGCCGGACTTTGTCTTCAAGCAGCCGGTGAAGTACGCCGAAGCCATGGGCTTTTTCTATCCCCAGATTGCCCTCACGGAGCACGGCACGGTACTCGTGGGGCAACTCTGGGACAACCCGGATCGGAGCCTCGCGCGCCTGGTCCAGTTGGACGGGGAGGGCAAGGTGACCCATACCGAGGACCTGCCCGCGGCAAGCGATGGCAACTACTGGTGCCTGGACTTGCGGCCCGCCAGCGCTGAAAACTGGGACGAGCTCGTCCTCTATTACAACAAGTACCCGAAGGACAAGGCGGATTGCCGGCACGAGTTCTGGACGTACGCCCCAGCCACCCACGCGTTGACCCAACGACATTCCATTCCCGTTCCTGAAGGCCGAATCAACTATGGCAAGTGGATTCCCCTGGCGCCGGGGCGCTCGGCCTTTCTGCACAATCCGTCGATGGGCACCTACAACCTCATCGAGGGCGACCTGCTGAATGGCGGAGCCCACACGGTGACGCCGCTGCCCGCCACAAGCCCGACGCTTCGGGGATACGCCGGCACGGCCCACACCTTTGTGCCGAATCCGCTGCAGGGCAGCATCAACACACCGGGGACCGTGTGGTTTGCTTCGGACTATATCCCCCAGCGCAATGACCCCCAGGAGCGTATACGCGCGACGATGCTGCTGTACCGCCTCGCATTCGGCGGCTGAGGTCAGAGCGCCGGTTTCGCTGCTGGATCCTCGGACACCGTGAGGCCGAGGCCGGAAGCGCCCGCATAGAACACCGCTAGCTTCGCTGGCACCGTCCCCTTGTTCTTGCCGTTGTGCAGTGTGTTCACCACCTCAGCCAGGGCATCGCCCTTTTTGAAGGTCTTCGACTTCCCGTCTTTCAACTCGACCACGATCTCACCTTCAAGCATGATGGCCACCGAAGGGGCGGTGTGGAGGTGCCAGCCGGTCTCCCCGCCTGCAGCGATTTCCACGATCATGGCGCTCACTTCCGGGGTACCCGCTGGATAGGCGATGGCAGTGCCGTTCCAACTGTTCGAGGTCTTCAGCAGAGGCGTGGCGGTTACGTCTTTGTTCGTATAGAGGGCGAGGGTATCAAAGGACTTGAAGGCCACCGCGCATATAATGAATCCGAGCAGAAACTTCTTCATGGTTCTCCACCTCGTTATACATTGTTCTACTGATCTTCCATCCGTGGCATCCGTGCAATCCGTGGTTGTAAGACTTTGCTACCACGGAATACACGGATACCTCGGATGGAAAAGGCTGGTCACCAGAAGCCGGAGAATGGCACCTTCGGCATGAGGAGTGGTATTTACTCGAAAACCATCGAGTACACGTCCGCTTCGCGCAGAACCATCCGCACCACGACCGGCTTGCCGATGAGCGCCTCGACGCTCTTGTTCCCCTTCCAGCTTACCCGCCGGTCGATGGAATCGCCGTAGATCAGATCGCATTCATCCAGAGAAAAGCCGGGAATTGGCGTACCTTCGAGATTGCGAAGTTCCACCTTCACCATGCCTGCGGCACTGGTGGCCAGGTTGAGCGAAAGCTCCTTGCCCGTGAAGGTGATCGGTTTGGTGGTGAATTCGCCTTCCTGTAACTTGGCGTGCATAGACGCGAAGCCGTCGAGGCGCAGGGAATAGCGACGCAGTCTTGAGTCGCGTCCTGTGAAGTAGGACTCCGTGGCATAGAGCGAAAGCTCGCGCGGGGAATCGTCGCGAACGGATTCCGTCTCCACCACGTGCCACGCGATGTAGTTGTCGCCGTAGCACCAGTTGTGCTTTGTCTTGAGTCCAGGACGTAGAAACACGTCGTTGCTCTGCCGGAAATTTGTGCCGTCGCGGCTTGTAATGAATACCGAATCCGTCGCTGCCGTGCCGTAGCGCGGCTGGACCGTGATGCGCTTTTCCCGGAGGTCCCACTCGGGCAGGAGCGATGTGGATGCGGTCAACCCGTTGTCCACATAGCGCGCGGGAAAGCCGATGTAGAGATGGGGGGCGCGCTCATAGGGCTTCAACTGGCTCACATAAAACTGGGCCTTCGGATTGGGCCCCTCGCCTTCCGGAAACTTGATGGTCCCTTCGTCGGTCCAGTGGAGATAATCTTTGGACACCGCACGATTGACGAGACGCGTGCCCTTGTAGCCGCCCTCCGAAAAGGTACGGTAATACAGGACGTATTGCTGCTCCCGGGTGGACCAGAAGGAGATATTTTGTGAATCGAACGCCCCCTTGTCAAAGACCGGGGCGTCCGCCATGGGTGACCAGTGGATACCGTCGGGGGACTGATAGGCCCAGACGCCCTTGTTAGTCTCGCCGCCCGCGCCCGTGGCCTTGTAGCGCGCTTCGGGCGTCGCCGCGGGGTTCTCGTCGATGAAGGGCGAAAAGTCATGACAGGGCTTGCCGTCGCCCATCTTGTCGAGAATGATATTGTTTTCTTTGGAACCGTCGAAGTCGACGAGACCTAGATTCGGACGCTCCCAGGTGATGCCATCCTTGCTCTGGAAGTAGGCGATCGTCAGTGGCCCGCCGGGCTCGATGCCCGTGGGGATCTGCCAGGCATGATAGTACATGCGGTAGACCGATTCCCGCTTGTCGTGAAGAACGGTGAAATAGCCGCAGCCATTCCCCTCCCAGGGCTTGTCGCAGTGAACCGCGATCTCTTCCGGCACGGGTGAATGGACGAGAAGCTGGACGTTATTCATCTCGCCGACGAGATAATCATCGATAAAAAGTTCGCGATGATTCCCGAGGTCGATGGGTGTCTGGGCGAACGCCGGGCCGCTGGCCAGGCCAATCGCTATCAGCGCTGTGGCGGCGTACAGACGGATTGTTGAATGCATTCAAAATCCTCTCACAAGGTAAACAAAGGCCGATGAACTCTACCAGGAAGAGCACTATCCCTTCCGCTGCTCCTTCTCGGGCTTTGCCACAGGGAAGGGCCGGTCAAGGTCCTGTAGGCGGATGTTGCGCCACTTGACCTGCATGGGCTCCTTTTCTTTGGTGCTGTGCACCTGGAGCGCGATGAAGCCCCTGGAGGTCATGCCGTCCTCCAGATCAGCGGCGGCCACGCCGTTGAGCCAGGTTTTGATGGAAGTACCCCGGCACTCCACGCGAATGTGGTTCCATTCATTCTGCTTGAAGGCCTTGCGGGCCGCTTCGTTCTTCTCCAGGTTGTTCAGCCAGCCGCGACGCGCCTCGTCGTAAATGCCGACGGTCCAGGCGCGCTCCTTCGGGTCGATTTCGACCTGGTAGCCGTGCACACGACCGTCCTTGTATTCCGGATAGCTGTTGGAACGAATCTGGACGCCGGAGTTCATGTTCGGGTTTACGAGGAACTCATACTCCAGGATGAAATCGCCGTAGAGCGTGTCGGTGCAAAGGAAACTGTTCGGTTCGCCGAGCACCGTCGTGCCTACGACCATGCCGTCTTCCACGGTGTATTTTGCTTTGCCATTTTTCTGGGTCCAGCCGTTGAGGGTGGTGCCGTCGAAGAGGTCTTGCCAGATGGGTTCTGCCATGATGTATATTCCTTATCGCCGTTGGTAGCGGGCATGCAATTCCGATTGAGGCATTCGTATCGGCTTTAGTCGCCTGATGCAGAAGAGAATTGAACCACGAATAAACTTGAGAGCAGCCGTTGGCCCCAATCAAAAGAGCTGAACCGCAAATTTGCGCAAATTCCCACAAATTGAATGTGAAGAAACGAAAGAGATTTGAACCGCGAATGTACACGAATACCCAATTGTCTTGCACGAAAAAATGCTGACCACGGAGAGCACGAAGGCACGGAGAAGATAAATGAGAGAGGAGAATTGGAGAGACTTTTTCGAATGTACGCGTACCGTGACTCCGTGCCGGTGCATTTAATTCTCCTCGCATTCTCCGCGCCTCCGTGTCTCCGTGGTCCAAATACTCTGGTTGCGGCCAACGGCTGCTCTAAGTCCATACGTGGTTCAGTCATACACTCCTGTCCACTACAACGTCCACTCACCCCGCATTTCGCGGCCCAGCATCGTGTTGGCTTCGTCGTCGGCGAAACGCTCCGCGACGGGGTCCCAGGTGAGCTTGCGGCCCAGACGCATGGCGATGTTGCCAATGTTGCAAATGGTCGCGGAACGGTGGCCAATTTCGGCGGTGCAGATGGACTCTTTGCGCGATTTCACGCAGTCTGCGAAATTGCGGTAGTGGTCTTCGCTCTTGTAGAGGTGGATTTCCCCGTCGCCGATCTCTTCATTGAGGATTTCCGGGGGGGTGGCCTCAATACGCTTGCGATCCACGTAAATGGTGCCTTCGGTCCCTTCAAAGGTCATGCCGAACTTGCCCGTCTTGCAGGTGAGGTGCACGCCATTGGCATAGGTACATTCGAAGAAGACCTGGGTCGCGGTCGTGAACAGGCCCGACTCCGGGAAGACGCCATTTCCATAGACCTCGACGGGCCCGGAGTCGTCCATGCCGAGGCCCCATTGAGCGATGTCCAGATTATGCGCGCCGAAGTTGGTCACCTGGCCACCGGAGTAGTCGAGGATAAAGCGGAACTCGTAGTGGCAACGCTGGTGATGATACTCCGCATCCGGCGCCGGTCCCAGCCAGAAGTTGTAGTCGAAGCCTTCAGGCACCGGCTCAGGCGACCAGGTGGGCGCGCAGGTCTTGTTGTTGTCGGGAATACCGATGTTGATGTACTTCAACGTGCCGATGCGACCATTGCGCACAAGCTCGCAGGCTTGGCGGAAGCGGTCGTTCGAGCGCTGCTGGCTGCCGGTCTGGAGAATCCGGTTGTGCTTCTTTACCGCCTCGCACAGCGCCCTGCCTTCCTGGACCGACCAGGTCAGAGGCTTCTGGACGTAGGTATCTTTTCCCTTCTTGATCGCGTCAATGGCGTTCAGCGCATGCCAGTGATCGGGCGTGCCAATAATCACCGCGTCGATGTCCGGGCGGTCGTTCAACTCGCGAAAATCGTTATAGAGGGCGCAGTCCGTGTTGCCATACTGCCTATTCACGATGGCGGCGGCGGCTTCGCGGTGGGCTTTGTCCACGTCGGCTATTGCGAGGAACTGAACGTCCTTAAAGGCCAGGAAGCCCTCCATGTTGGACGTGCCCTGTCCCCCGCTGCCGATCAGGCCCATGGTGATCCGTTCGCTGGGCGCGGTGGCGCCGTCAAGACCCAGGGCCGAAGACGGGACGATCGTGGGAACGGCAAAAGCAGCCCCGATAGCGGTGGCACGCTGGAGGAACTGCCGGCGGGTGGAGGTTGATTGCTTCATGGAACGTGCTCTCCCGTTTGAGTGTCTCTATGGACTTGAGAACGTTATCTTACGTTTCATAGGACCGGAAATACAAAATGAGAAATGACGGACGACTAACCACAAAGAACGTAAAGAGCACAGAGAAAAGACATCTTACTTGCTCTCCGCGTTCTTTGTGGCAGAAATCATTTCCCCTCGGGCTTTTGAAAGATGAAGAGGTGCTGGGTGGGCAGGAATTCGTGGCGCGTTTCGAGCACGAAGCCGGCGGGTTCCCACTCCGCCATCACCTGTTCCACGGACATGCGGTGCTCCTGCTTGATGTGGGCCGCAGTGTCGCCGAGGAGCCGGTATTCCACGAGGGCGACACGGCCGCCGGGCTTCAGGGCCTCCAGCATCTTCGCAAGCATGGGTTTAGGCTGCTGAAACTCGTGGTAGACATCGACCAGGAGCATCCAGTCGATGCTGGCCGGTGGAAGTTTGGGGTCGGCCTCTTCACCGAGCACCACTTCGACATTGGTGATGCCTTCCTTCTTACAGTTTTCTTCCAGGGCGGCGTTCATCTCCGGCTGGATGTCCACCCCGTAGACCTTGCCGTCGGGCAGGACGGCCTTTGCGAGCCGGCGGGTGAAATAACCCGAGCCCGAGCCGATATCGGCCACCACGTCGCCGGATTTCAGGTCCATCGCCGAGATAACCTTGTCGGGCTGCTCGACGAGCTCGCGATCATCGCGCTCGAGCCAGTCGATGCCGAGGTAGCTCATGACCTGCGCGGGAATGCGCTCGTGGCTGTGATCGGGATTGAGCGCGGGGTCGTCGGCGGCGAGCAGGGGCACCGCGAGCAACGCCGAGGCAGCGAGGACGAGAAAGCGTTTCATACGATGGACTCCTGTGATCGTGATGGAGCCGTCATTGTGGGGAGCGGGAAGGGAGATTGCAAGTGGTAGGTCACTATGTCGGACCAATCAGATCTACCCGGTCACTCCGATCCATTTATTTGGTCCGACTTCTGGCGTCGCAACTATTACAATCGATCGAGCCAAAAGCCTGGGCGTCGGCTCTGATGCGCGACAGCAAGAACTTGAACGCAGGAGGTCGCTCTCCGGTAGATGATGGAGAAGGGAAATCTTTTCATCGCCACGCGTCGTATATCAGGTTTCATCTCAATCGGATACAAACCCGGTGAGCGGGTCACAATCTCCATAGCGCCATCAAATTCGTCCAAAAAGGCCAAACCTATACCAGGACGCCGGAGTTCGTAAAAGGCGATGACCTCCAAGTATTCGAACTCCGCGGCGGTATGGAACTCATAGCTCACCGCAGTAGAGCTCGCGCCTTGCGCCTGACATCTTCCGCCGGGACGGGTTGAACGGTACCGTCATCGAGCTCTTGGGCCCGGCGACGCGCTTCCACCAGCCACTCGTCCAAGACTTCGTCCGGGGTCGCAGAATCGAGACTGAGCAGGAGCTTCTGGGCCAGCGCCGCACGCTCATCGAGCGTCAAATGAAGCGCTTCGACTTCTATTTGCTTTGCGTTCATAAGTTCTGGGCTCCTCTGATTGTGATGGAACCTATATTGTGGGCGGCGAGGATGATAATTGCAAATGGCGGGTCACTATGTCGGAAGGATCGGACTGATCTGGTCTAGCTGATCGGTCCAATTCGTCTGATCGGTCCGATTCTCCCCTACTTCTTGCAGGCTCCACCATCACCGCACCCGCAACCGGTCTTCCTGCCCTTGAGCATCCGGTAGACGTAGCGCCCCAGGTAAAGCACGGCGTAGAGGAGAAAGGCGCCTACCACTACCCACTCGATGGCCATGGCGCTAGGCCCCCAGCCCGGCCAAGGTGGCGACGTGGAAGGCGATAAAGGCGCCCACATAGGCCAGCACGGTCATGTACACGAAGGTAAGCACGGGCCAACGCCACTGGCCGGTTTCGCGCTTGATGGTGATCAGTGTCGCGCCGCACTGGGCGCAGAGGGCGAAGAAGACCATGATGGAGAGGGCGACGGCGACGTTGAACAAGGGCCGCCCATCGGGCCAGGTGGCGCCGCGCAGGGTTGCCAGGAGGCCTTCCGATTCTTCCGTCTCGTCTGCGCCGAGATTGAAGAGCGTGCCGAGTGTGGCCACGATGATCTCGCGGGCAGGAAAACTCGCTATGGTCGCGGTGGCGATACGCCAATCCCAGCCCAGGGGGCGGAAGACAGGCTCCACCAGATGCCCCACGCGCCCGAGGTAGCTGTCGCGGAGGTAATCGCCCGATTCAAGGTCGTCAATTTCCATCAAGCGCTGGTCGAGTGCCTGCGCATCCAACCCAGCAGTTTCCGCCTGCGCGCGCTGCGCGTCATAGGCCGCGCCGATGCTTTCCGCGCGGGGGAAATAAGCCAGGGCCCAGACGACGATGGTCACGGCAAAAATCAGGGTACCGGCGCGCTGGAGGAACTCGCGCCCTTCGCGATAGACCTTAAGGGCAACGACTGCGGGCTGGGGCACCTTGTAGGACGGCATTTCGAGAATAAAGGGCGGCTTCTCGCCCTTGAAGACGGAGTTCTTGAGCAGCCACGCGATGGGGACCGCCACGGCCACACCGAGGGCGTACATGAGAAAGAGGGTGAGCGCGGGCAGGCTGAAGAGTCCCCCGAGCACTTTATTGTCGGGCACGAAGGCGCCAATCATGATGACGTAAACCGGCAGTCGCGCGGAACAACTCATGAGCGGCGCGACCAGTATTGTGGTGAAGCGATCACGGCGGTCGGAGATGGTGCGGGTGGCCATGATGCCCGGTATGGCGCAGGCGAAGCTGGAGAGCATGGGGATGAAACACTGGCCGCTTAGCCCGCACCAGCCCAGGAGTTTGTCCATGAGAAAAGCTGCCCGGGCCATGTAGCCGCAATCTTCGAGTACGGAGATGAAAAGACTCAGCAGGAGGATCTGGGGGAGGAAAATAATAACGCCGCCCACACCTGCGATGACACCGTCGACCAGCATACTTTGGAGCATGCCGCCTTCGGGCAGGTGGCCTCCGGCCCAATCGCCGACCGCACCCACGACCCCATCCACCGCGTCCATAACGGGCCCGGCCCAGGAGTAGATGGACTGGAAAACCACCATCATGATGCCGAGAAAAAACAGTGTGCCGAAGACTTTGTGGGTCAGGATATTGTCGATCCGCTCCGAACGGCTGTGTCGCCGGGTGGCCGGGCGCTCCAGCGAGACGGCCAGGACTTCCTTCACCCAGGCATAGCGCGCCTTCGCTTCCTGGGCCGCGAGGCTGCTGCCATTGGCGAGGGCGGCTTCCCGGCAGGCCTTGAGTTCGTCGGCGAACTCCGGTCCCAACTGACGCGCGACCCGCTGCTCGGCATAGCCACCCTGATCGATGAGGATTCGGCCCGCCTCGGGCGCGGGCACGATCCGTCCGAGTTTCTTTTCATGGCGGCGAAGCACCTCGGACAATCGCGCCACGGCCTCTATCTGGCTGTCGGGAAAGCGGCAACCGGCATTTGAGGTCTTTACGTCGCCATCATTAAGTTGGAGGATGGCCTTGCGCAATTCATCGATACCCAGCTTGGTGTGGGCGCAAATGGGAACCACGGGTGCGCCCAGGGCCTTGCCCAACGCTTCATGATCGATTTCGTAGCCGCGCCGATCCGCAATGTCCATCATGTTGAGCGCTACGATGAAGGGCTTCTTCAGCTCCATGAGCTGGGAAACAAAATAAAGATTGCGCTCGAGGTTGGATGCGTCCACCACGATGATGATGCCGGCAACGGGCGCTTCGTCTTTGCGCTGGTTCAGCAGGATGTCGGCGACGATAATTTCATCGGGGGAACGGGCCGCGAGGCTGTAGGTGCCGGGCAGGTCGGCCAGATCGACTTTGACCTCGCCAAGGTGGATGGTGCCGTGGGTGCGACTGACGGTGACGCCCGCGTAGTTGCCCGTGGTCTGAGAGAGTCCGGTAAGCGCGTTGAAGACAGCGGTCTTCCCCACGTTGGGGTTGCCCGCCAAGGCAAAAGTCTTGGCCATCAGCGGCTTTCGAGTTCGACCAGCGCCGCTTCCGACTTGCGCAGGGTCAAATGGAAGCCCCGCACGAAGATCTCCATCGGATCGCCGAGAGGCGCGAAGCGGAGAACTTCGATTTCGGCGCCATCGCTGACGCCCATTTCCAGCAGACGCTGCTGGATGTTGCCCATGCCCACGAGGTTGGCAACAACGCCCGTTTCTTTCGGCTTCAATTGATCTAAGGTACGCATGGATCCATCACCTGTTCGGGACTGGCCACCCTCTGGGGGGACTCGGCCATCTTACTTTCGTAACATCGCCGCACCATCATAAACTATCACGTTACCAGGTGCCCGCGACGATTAGCCCACTACGCCCGTCTCGACGAGGCACTCGCCGGTGGCGCCGCAGATGGGGCATTCTTCTTTGCCGTGTGGGCCGCATCCGCCGTCGTAGGACAACATGCGTTCGCGCACTTTCACGGCCAACTCTTCTTCACTTAACAGATACTTCATCAGCCACAGCATGCGCTGCCCCGTTTCCATACTCATGAGATGTTCCATTTTGCAGGCATCGCCCAGCGCAGTGTCTTTACTCACACCGAGCACCCGCTCAAAGAACTTGGAGAGAATCAAATAGTTGTGCTCGACGAGGTTGGCGATACGTTCGCCCTCTTCCGTCAGCAGGAGAAAGCGATTGTGGTCTTCACCGACCCAGCCGCGCTTTTTCAATTGCGCCAGCGCCATACTCGCCGCGCCCCGCGACACCTCCAGCGTCTCCGCCACATCCGTTGCCCGGGCATAGCCGTATTCCGTCCTCAGGCTGTCAATCGCCATGAGATAGTGGGCCATGGAGTGCGAAAGGGGATTATTTTCGAACTCCCGCCAGTGGCTCGCGTCGTTCATTTCTTTACCCATGTTGAAATGCTCCTTGTTCAGCAAGGTAAACTTTCATCGTGGGTGTATTCTACCATGGTTGCCACGGTGATCCAACCTTAGATCACCTGGACGGCAGAACATTGGCTGCGATAAGCTACGCATACTACGATGATAAGCGGCTTGCCACAAGGAAGCTGTGCACCAAAACTTTACCACACGTTTTGAGTGGGTGTCAATGGTTAAGCATATAGATCACGTAAATATCGTTGTCTCCGATCTGGAACGCTCGGTCCGGTTCTACACCGAGGCCCTGGGCCTGCGGGAAACGCGGCGCGCCCGGCTCACCGGTGATTGGATTGAGGCCATCGTGGGACTAAAGGGGGTGGAAGCGGACGTGGCTTTCGTGCAGCCCTGCGGCGGCGGGCCGCGTATCGAATTGATTCAATACCACGCGCCGCGGGGCGAGACGTTTCCCGCCCACTCCCAGCCCAATACCCACGGCCTGCGTCATGTTGCCTTCCAAATCGAAGACATGGATGACATGCGGGCGCGACTGGAAGCCGCCGACGTCCACTTCTTCGGCCCGCCGGTCGAGGTACCGGGGGGCGTTGTGGAGCACGACGATGGCCGCAAGTCGCTGTGCTATTTCCTGGATCCCGATGGGGTCCTGCTGGAACTCGCGGCTTACGTGTGACGGGTGACGATTGTGAGTGTGAATTAGCCCGGATATAGCGTGCTATAATCCGGTTTTGGCGGACACGGGCCGACCATGGCGCCTCGGAAGACCAGAACGGACCCGATAGAAAAAGGAGCATGAAAATGCGTACTGTAAAGCAGATGATTCTTATTCTCTCTGTGTTGGCTGTGGTGGGTGGTATCTCGGGATGCAACACGGTCAAGGGCGCCGGCCAGGACCTTAAGCAGGGCGGCCAGGCGATCGAGAACGCGGCGGACCGGGCGACGAACTAGCGTCGCCTCTGATTCTTCTCCACCGCGGTCAAAAGGCGGACCTTTGGAGACCAGAGCCAGAGCGTGACTTATGGTGTGGAACGCAGGAAACTAATTTAACTACCCCTCAATGCCCGGCGCCAAGGCGTGTCGGCAAGATTGGGATAAGCACTTCGGAGCAGATTGCATATGCGCGAGTATCGCCGTTGGTCCACTATGATTCTCTTCGGTATGGCCGCCCTTGTGGGCGCGGCCGTGCCTGCTCAGGATGCCGACGAGGAGGGTTTTGCTCCCTTGTTCAACGGCACGGACCTGAGCGGCTGGACCGGCGATACCGCAGGTTATCAGGCGGAGAATGGCGAGCTGGTGTGCAAGCCTGGGGGGAATCTCTACACCGAAGGGGAATACAGCGACTTTCACCTTCGCTTTGAGTTCAAACTGACGCCCGGGGCGAACAACGGGCTGGGCATCCGCGTGCAGCCCGGTGCCCACGCGGCCTACGATGCCATTGAGCTCCAGATCCTGGACGACACGGCGGAAAAATACAAAGACATCAAGCCCTGGCAATTTCATGGTTCCGTGTATGGCATTGTCCCCGCCAAACAGGGCTTTCTCAAGCCCGTGGGTGAATGGAACTATCAGGAGGTGATTGCCGACGGAAACCACATCAAGGTGGTCCTCAATGGCGAGACGATTGTCGACGCGGATATTAAGGAGGCCACGAAAGACGGTATGCCCGATGGGAAAGAACATCCGGGCCTCTTCAACACGACCGGTCGAATAGGCTTCATAGGCCATGGCGACGTCTTGTATTTTCGTAACATCCGCGTCAAGTCGCTGGCGCAGCAGGCGAAGTAACGATGCCCGTTGCACCCGACCGTCCCGTGCGTGTTCCTAATTTTCTGGCGTTCACCGGACTTTCCGCTATCCTGTCCGCCACCGCCTGGTCCTATTTTCGAGGCGGCCTGATGGCCACGATGCTTACCCCCCACCTTTCGGCGGACACCAAACTTGAGGTCCTTCAGGAGTTCTTCCTCTCGTGGGGGGCGTGGGCGCCGCTGGCCTATATTCTCTTCGTCACGGCCGAAGTCGTGGTCGCGCCACTGCCCGGCCTCATGCTCTATGCGCCCGGCGGCATCATATTCGGAGGCTTCCTGGGGGGATTTTATTCCTTGATTGGCAATCTGCTGGGCGCGGCCATCGCGTGCCAGGTCATGCGCCTCGTGGGTGAGCAACTCTTCGGAGCGGGCATCCGGCGCAATCTGGATAAACTGACGCCCCTGCTGGAGAAGCGGGGAATCTGGGTCGTTTTCTTCCTGCGGGTGAACCCGTTCACCTCATCGGATCTCATCTCCTATGCCGCCGGGCTGACCCCCATGCCAGTCTGGAAGGTAGTGCTGGGTACGGCGCTTGGCATGGCCCCCTTGTGCTGGCTCCAGTCCTATCTGGCCGAGGGCCTCATGGAGGCGTTTCCCGCACTGCTCTATCCCCTGCTTGCCGCGTGCGTGGTCTATGCGCTGGTTGTCGTATGGACCTTGCGCCAGATGAGCCGGAAGTCGACGGAAGGGGCAGCCGCCTGAGGTGGGCCTGCGGTATTACCGCCGCGTGAGTCTGGTCGAGGCGTTTGCACCCGTCACACGCAACCGGTACTCTATGGTACAGTCAGCCTGCCAATAATACGCAGGCCCAATTGTCTTCTGGACATTTCGTCCTGGTTGCGGTATTCTTACTTTGCTAAGTCTTCGCTGGTCCGTAAACTGTAATGCGGACGTCTATGGAGTAGTCATGCTGTCGAACCGACCAAAGTTTCCTCTCAACGACCGCGAAGCCGATGCGGGCATGGTAATCTCCCACGACAATCGCTCCATGCAGCGTGGGCGCCGTCGGGCCAGTCGAACGGAAGTGTGTCGGCCGTGTCTCGTGTGGTTACCGGAGGCTCCCGAGGCCCCCCACGAAGGGGTGGTGCTCGATCTGAACCCCCGCGGGATGCGAATCCGGATGCTGTCGGCCTTTGAAGAGGGAACGCGGCTTACCGTGCAGTTGATGCGGGATGAGAATTTCCAGGTACCGCTTTCGCAGCCGCTAACGATAAATGTTGTCCGCGTTCTTGAGAGCCCGGATGGCTTCGTGGACCATGGCGCCGTGTTGGAAGTGGCAAAAATCAAGAAGGCGGGAACTGTGCGGCCGGTCCGCGTCGCGAGGCCCAATTTCAATCTTGGTACCGCAAACCGTATGTTCACCGCGATGCGGCGCGACGACGGACGCAACGGGAGGTAATGTGGCTGATCCAAAAGTTTTAATCGTGGATGATGAACCCGATGTGGTTTCCCTGATCGAGCGCACGCTGACTAGCGACGGCTTTGAAGTGGTTAAGGCCTACGACGGTATCGGCGCGCTGGATTTAATCAGCACCGAGAAGCCTGATTTGGTACTGCTTGACCTCATGATGCCAATGATGAGCGGCTACGAGGTCTGCCAGCAGATAAAATCGAATCCGCAGACGCGGGACATTCCTGTGGTGTGCCTTTCGTCCGCCCATACGCCGGACGCGCGGGCGCACAGCCTGAAGGCCGGTGCGGTGGAATTGATTACCAAGCCTTTCTTCCCCCAGGAACTGATCGCGCAGATCCGGCGCCACCTGCCCCATCCCGCGGCAGAGCCCGCAGTTGAAGCGATCCCGCCAAAAAGCGTATGATCAGGGGACCGGGAGTTAAGTCCGGTTCCGCGAACGATGTGAAGTAGATACGGTGACCCTTGCAAACCGCATTACATTGGTCCGGCTGGTCCTGATTCCTGTGTTTTGCGCGGTGGTGTACTCGTATTCCTCCGCCCACCTCTGGGCGCGTCCCGCCGCCCTCGCAATCTATGGGGCCGCCGCACTGACGGATATGTTGGACGGCTGGGTAGCACGACGTTTCAATCAGCGCACCCGCTTGGGCATGCGTCTAGACCCGCTTGCGGACAAACTCCTGATTAATCTGGGTTTTGTTTTTCTGGCGGCCAACACGTCGTTCGAGCCGGGTGTTCCCCTCTGGTTTCCCATCCCCATCATGATTCGGGATATTATTGTGGTTGTGGGGGCCCTGCTGCTGAATTCGTACGTCGGCCCCGTGACCATTCATGTGAGAGCAATTGGTAAAGTGAGTACGTTATTTCTAAATGGCACCCTCTTTTTCGCGCTGCTGGGCGTGCCCTTCCTGCCGTGGCTCCTGTGGGCCGCGACACTGCTGACCCTGGCTTCCTGCGCGCAATACATCCACGACGGCATACATCAGCTCAAGGCCGGCGGAGACCATTCCCATGGCTAAACTGAAGAAACTGCCACTGGTGGCGATTTGCGGACGACCCAACGTGGGTAAGTCCACCCTCTTCAACCGAATCCTGGGCAAGTCCCGGGCCATCGTCCACGATCAGGAAGGCATTACGCGGGACCGCTTCTTCGGATCCGCCACCTGGCACGACTACAAGTTCCGGCTGGTGGACACGGGTGGAATCATCGAGCACCCGGACGACAATGTATCCCGACAGATGCAGGAGCAGGTGGATGCCGCGCTGAACGAAGCGCGGGTCATCGTCTTCGTGGTGGACGGGCAGCACGCCCTCACCCGCGTTGACCGGGAGGTACGTGACCGCCTCTTCAAGTACAGCAAGCCGGTCCTCCTCGCCGTCAACAAGCTCGACAACGACGCCTTAACCGAAGCCCACCGCTACGACTTCTATGAACTCGGTCTGGGCGAACCTTTCCCGATCTCTTCGGGACACGGCCTGGGCATCGACGCGCTCCGCGATGCCATCTGCGAGCACCTCCCCGTGCCGGAGGTGGCGGCTCCCGATCTGGACGAGGACGGTGAGATCATCGAGAGCGACGACGACGAAACTTTCAACGAAAAAGATCCGCGTATCAAGGTAGCCATCGTCGGCAAGCCCAATGTGGGCAAGTCTTCTTTCGTGAATGCGATCTTGAACGAGAACCGCAGCATCGTGGACGACAAGCCGGGCACGACGCGGGATGCCATCGACATCGACTTTACTTGGAACGACAAGGACTATGTCCTCATTGACACGGCGGGCCTGCGGAAAAAGGCGGGCATCACGGCGAAGGTGGAGCACTACAGTGTGGCCCGTTCGCTACGCGCGGTACGCCGGGCCGACGTGTGCCTGGTCATGATCGATGCGACCGAGGGCATGTCGGAGCAGGACAAGCGTATCATCGGCTATGCCCGCGAAAACGGCACCGCCATGGTGCTCGTGTGGACCAAGTGGGACCTGGTGGAAGACAAGGCGCGTCGCCAGAAATCCATCGTGGAAGAACTGGACCTGAAAATGGCCCAAATCCACTATGTGCCCAATGTGACCATTTCCAACGTTACGCGCCAGCGTCTTTTCACGGTTTTTGAATACATTGACCGGGTCTATGAGCAGACGCGGAAGCGCATCTCCACGGCGGACATGAACAAGTTTATCGAAGAGATCAAAGTCACCCATAAGCCGCCTTCACAGAAGGGCAAGCATGCCAAGATTCTCTACGCCACCCAGGTCAGCATCAAACCGACCCTGGTGATCCTCTTCGTGAACCAGGTGCGCCTCTTCCACTTCAGCTATATGCGCTTCCTTGAAAACCAGTTGCGCGAGAAGTTCGGCTTCGAAGGCGTACCCATCACGCTGGAGCTACGCGAAGGAAAATCCCGGGAATGAGTCTGGATCCCATGGCGCTGGGCGCTTTGCTTTTGAGCTACGTGCTCGGCTCCATCCCCACGGGGCTCTGGCTGGGGCTCTGGATTCGCAAGGTGGACATCCGCGAAGCGGGCAGCAAGAACATCGGCGCGACGAATACGATGCGCGTGCTCGGTAAGCCCCTGGGGGCGGCCGCCCTCACGGGCGATGTGCTCAAGGGCCTACTCCCGGTTATCGTTTTCGCGCGACTCCATCCGGAGAGTATCCATCTACCGCTGCTCTGCGGCGTGGCGGCTATCCTGGGCCATTCCTTTTCGCTTTTTCTGAAATTCAAGGGCGGCAAAGGCGTGGCCACCAGCGCGGGGGTGTTTCTCGGCCTCGTCACCTGGCCCACGGTCCTCGCCATTGCAATTTTCGCGGCGGTCGTGGCCGTCACGCGCTACGTGAGCCTCGGCTCTATTCTGGCGTCGATCTCGCTTGCGATTTCGGTGTGGTTTGTCGACACCTCGAACGTCGTTCGCATCGTCGTGCTCCTCGTCGCCATGCTCATCATTATCAAGCACCGGGCCAATGTCCAACGAATACTCAAGGGTGAGGAAAACCGGGTATAGACACCACCGCGTGCTTCTAGATTCGATGGATTGTAGAGCCAATAGTAGATTGGGAAGCCCGCCAACGTGGCTTAGCCTTGCTACTCCAAATTATTTCCGAAGGCATCGGATTGCCGAGGAACCCAGGCAACCGGGAGCCATATCGATGCAAAACGGCGCCATATCGACACGCCCCTTTACCCGGGGCGATTACCGGACAGCCACGGCGGCGGGCATGGTCGCGCTGCTGGTCTACGTGTGCACTCTCGCCCCCAGTATCACCGGCGAAGACAGTGGTGAACTCATCGGAGCCGCGTGGAGCCTGGGCGTTCCTCATCCCCCAGGTTACCCCGTCTGGACCTTGCTCGCCCACGCCTTCACCTGGATACCCTTCGGCAATGTGGGCTGGCGCGTTAATCTATTCTCCGCCGTCTGTGCGGCAGGCACGGTATCGCTCCTTGTTCTCATCGGTATCACGCTAACACGCCGACAGCCCGCCGCCTTTTTCGCCGCGATGATTTTCGCCTTCTCCCGCGTTTTCTGGGAACAGGCGATGATTGCCGAAGTCTATACGCTCAATACCCTGTTCATGGCGCTGCTCCTGCTCGTCGGCCTCCGTGGCTTCCACGAAGAGAGGCGGGGATGGATCTGGACCTACACCCTTCTCGCAGGCGTTGGCACGGGCGTGCACAACACGCTGATTCTCCTGGTTCCCTTCTGGGCGCTGCTTGCGTGGTATCAACTGCCCCCAGCCATGCGACGCTCCAGAACCATCTATGCCGGGTCCCTCGCTTGCTTCACGGCGGGCCTGCTCGTGCACACCTATCTACCCCTGGCCGCGCGGCAGGACCCTGCTGTGAACTGGGGCAATCCCGACACCCTGGCTCGGTGGATGGCCGTGCTCCGGCGAGATCAGTTCGCCTTCATGCTCGATCAGTATCCCCGGAGTCTGTCGCGGTTTGGTGAACAGATGGCCACGATGGGCCTGTTCTGGTTTCGCGATTTTCTGGGTTTGGGCGCGTTCATCGGGCTTTGGGGCGGCGCGCTGCTCTTCCGGCGCGACCGCTTTCTGGCGTTGTTTCTCGGTCTTTTGGCGCTGGCTACCGTAGTGTCCATTACCTGGATGCAGAATTTCGAACAGAGCCGAGAATGGCTCTGGGTAATGCGGGTCTTCCTGCTGCCCGCGGAGCTCATCTCGGCGATTGGGATTGCCTGCGCGCTTGCGTGGGGCGCGGAGAATCGGCCCCGGCTTCGAGCCTTCACCGCAGGGCTGGCGGTCGCCACGCTGCTCCTGTCGCTGGGCATGCACAGCGTCCAGAGCAAGCGGGACTACACCTACGCCGAGGATTACGCACGCAATATCCTCGCCACCCTGCCCGCCAATGCGATCTATGTTCCCGGCGCCGATCATCAGGCCTTTCCCGTGATGTACCTGCAGGTGGTGGAAGGACTCCGGCCCGATGTAACCCTGCTGCGGAAATATGGCTATTTCGACCTCGGCAGCGTGCCGGGACTGGCCGAGGCCAACCCCTCGGTCTGGGGAGAGCTTCCCAGAAGGCGTTACGAGCCGGAAATCCTCGGCTGGCTGCTTCAACACACTGATCGTCCCATTGTATTGAGCCGTCCGGTGCCGGTTAAGGGATTCGACGCGGATTTTGCGCCGCTGGGGCTCCTGGTTCAGGCCCTGCGACCAGGCGAGACCGCCATATCTGGAAGGACGCTGGAGCAACTGGAATGGCGAAATCCCCTGCCGGAGCAGCCCGTGGCGGAATACAGCCTGTCGCTGTTTCAATACGACGTGGCCTTCGCCAAAGCGCAGGAACACTTCTCGGCAGGCCAGGATCAGGAAGCCCTGGCCGATGTCGAGTCGGCGGCCACATTTGGACACCGCGAGCCGGAGATACTGAACAACCTGGGCGTACTTTGCGGTCGCCACGGCACCTACGACACGGCGGAGGCCCTTTTCCGCGAAGTTCTGGAAATGCACCCGGAGCACGAATCGGCGAAGGCGAATCTCGCACGCGTCGAGCGCAGGCGCGGAAACTGAAAGGCTGATTGGACCGAACCTTTCAGACGTGCCACGCGATCCGCCCGAAAGGGCGGTTCGTGTGCCGATGGCGACGCGCTACTGGTGCACCAACGTAAACTCGCACGGCCCTTGTGCACTAGCGCCACCATGTCGAGGTCAAACTTTTCGGCTCAGGTTCCAGACGAACAAACCGCCCGGTCTTGGCACGAACAATGGTCTGACTATTCGATGCTCAAGGCACACGAACCGCCCTTTCGGGCGGATCGCGTGGCACGTCCGTTCTTTTCAGGTATAACTCGCACGGCCCGTTTGCACTATCTCCGCAACGCCAAGACTGAGCATATCGAGTCAGCTTTCAGACGAACAAACCGCCCGGTCTTGATACGCTCCAATGCCTGAGTATTCGAAGTACATGGCACGCGAACCGCCCTTTCGGGCGGATCGCGTGGCACGACCGATGTTTTCAGGAACGGGCGAGTCTCCCCGCTCAATACTCAATTGTTTGCAGGGCTACCCTTGCCGAGGCTATGCTACACACACTGAGTCTAATGCAGCCGGGGCCACGCCCCATACAGGAATTACCTCCCATGAAGCTTACCAGGTCTCGTCTATTCTCCATGTTCACCCTTGGCCTCGTGCTGCTTCCCATTGCAGCCTCCGCACAGGACGTCGCCGTCGCCGCAACATCGGTCAATGCTGTCGCCCTGTTGAGCCGCTGGCTCCATATCTTCGGTGCGATCTTCCTGATGGGCGGCGCCTTCTACATGCGCGCCGTGCTCATTCCCTCTGCGGCGGAAACGCTGGACGAAGCTACGCATGCCAACCTGCGCACGAGTATCCTGGGGCGCTGGCGCAAATGGATCATGATTCTTAGTCTCGTGCTGATTCTCTCGGGATTGTACAACTTCATGGCGGGGATGGCCGACCACCGGGAGCAGCCGACCTATCACATGCTTTTCGGTATCAAGTTCCTGCTGGCGATTGCCGTCTTCGGCCTGGCTTCGATGCTGGCCGGTCGCAAGTCGATTTCGCTGAAGCTCCAGCAGAATTCCAAGCTGTGGCTGGGTGTGACCCTGGCCATGGGCGCGGCGATTGTGATGATTGCGGGTTACATGAAGCTGATGTAAACCCCTTCGGAGGGACGGACACGCGCACACGATAGTATCGAGCGCGCGCAATCCTGATAGAGCGCGTTAAGCTCAATTGGGAATGGGTTCGCCAGTGCGCGTGCCTGTCCCAGGAGATGTGTGACAGGCGTCGGATTACCTTCCGCATTTCGTTTTCAGCTACACAGGGACAGCAGCGACCGCAGGGACATCAGGTTTTCGCAATATTGCCTTCCCTGTCGTCCCTGAGACCACGAAGAAGGAATTCAATCCGTGATACGAATCATTTATCTGCTTTCGCTGGTCCTCGCTATTGGCATTGGCACAAGTGCCAACGCCGCCACCTTCCGTATCGCCACCTTTCAGTCCGACGCCACGCCGCCCATCGGCGCTCCCTTGTGCGGCAGTGCGGAAAACAAGGCAAAAAGCGTCACAGACCCCTTGAGTGCCCGTGGCATCATCTTCTTCCCCGAAGGAGAGCAGCCCATCGTGATCTGCGCCGTGGACTGGGTGGGTATTGGCAACGGGGGCTATGAGGCCTGGCGCAGTGCGCTGGCGACGGCCGCGAATACGGAGCCATCCCGCGTCTCAGTCCATGTGCTGCATCAGCACGACGCCCCGATGTGTGATTTCTCGGCGGAGGCCCTGCTTGACGCCCAAGGTATTGGCGGGGCGACGATGGATGTGGCCTACGCCCATGAAGCGATTGCGAAGGCCGCCGAGGCCGTCGCCGATTCGCTGGAGCAGGCCCAGCCCGTAACGCATATCGCCACGGGCGAGGGCATTGTGGAGAAGGTTGCGTCGAACCGGCGGGTGATGGGCCCCGATGGCAAGGTGAAGGCGGTGCGGTGGACCGCGACGAAAGATCCCGCCGTTCGGGCCGAGCCCGTGGGCACGATTGACCCCTTCTGCAAGTCTGTATCATTCTGGAATGAAGACAAGACCCTGGCCGTGCTGACGTGGTACGCCACCCACCCCCAGAGCCACTATGGCGAGGGGGAGGTGTCGGCGGACTTCGTAGGGATGGCCCGCGTGGCCCGCGAAGCGGCGCTGCCGGGCGTGCCCCATATCCACTTCAATGGCGCTGGGGGCAATCTGGGCGCGGGCAAGTGGAACGACGGTGCCCGGGAGAATCGTCCCGTGCTGGCGGGCCGCCTGGAAGCGGGCATGCGCAGGGCCTGGGAAAACGCAAAGCGGGTGCCGGCGGAAGACGCGCTCGACTGGGCCGTGGTGCCCGTCGTGTTGCCCGCCCGAAGTGAAATCACGGCGGAAGCCGAATCGGCCACGCTGGCCGCCACAGAAAAGTCACCGGGCGAACGGGCGGGCGCGGCGTGGAAGTTGGCCTGGCTCAACCGGGCTAACGAAAGCTCCCCCATCTCGCTCACGCGCTTGCGGCTGGGTGATGTGCAATTCCTGATGCTTCCGGGCGAGTTGTTTGTGGAGTACCAGTTGGCAGCCCAGAATATGGCCCCGGAGGATTTTGTCTGCGTCGCGGCCTACGCGGATTATGGCCCCGGCTACATTGGCACCGCCTGTGCTTACAGCGAGGGCGGCTACGAAACGGAAGTCAACTCCGCCCACTGCGGACCCGAAGTCGAGGCCGTGCTTATGGATGGGATTCGGAAGCTGATCGCGCGGTAGCAAAATGTGACTACGCGGGACGGTCCCGTCACCGATGGGACTGTCCAACGTTCAAAGTTCACTCGGCTCAAGAGAAGGCACGTGCAAACCCGGAACGACGTCGATGGAAAAATTCTCGCCAAGGACTGTCCCATGCAGTTGACTACGCGGGACGGTCCCGTCGCCGATGGGACTGTCCAACGTTCAAAGTCCACTTCGCTCAAGCAAGAATACGACGGAAGCCCTGAGGGACCTCAACGGCAAGATTCCCAACAAGGACTGTCCCACGCAGTTGACTGCGCGGGACAGTCCCGTCAGGTCGCTATTTGTCCTTGCCACCACTGAAAGCGGCGCTGAGCAGCGTGGTGAACGCGGCCAGCCAGATCTGAAAGAAAATGTAGCCGAAGGAATCGCTGGCTTTGGCGACGGAAATGGGACGCAGGTGCTTCATGGCGTTATCCTCCTTGATTGGTACGCATCCATTAGACGCCCGCGTTGGGGGAATATTCAATAGTTGATAGTTGATAGCGGAATCGAATGGCGTCAGCCATCAACAGAACCTTTCTCCACCCTGTCCACTTCGTCCACTCAAGCCCCATAGAAAAATCGCCGGAGACTCGACAGTCTCCGACGATCAATCTAGATCAGGAACCCACCCTCAGCGCCAGACGGCACGAATCGTTTTCGGGATGTCGGTGTTGTCGATGAAAGGTCCACGCAGGGCGTCTTTGCCTTTGACGGCTTCGAGGAGTTTCTCGGCACCTTTGCCCTTGGCGATGCAGGGCACCACCTGGTTGGTGTGGCCGCCGGTGTGGAATTTGTAGCCCGGTGTCTTGCCCTTACCATTGCTGACCAGGGGGGTAACCTTATCGCCCGAATCCGGGCCGCTGAGGTAGCCGGTTTCGTGGTCGGCGGTAATGATGAGCAGGGTTTCATCCCAACTGCTGTTGGCCGCCACCCAGGCGTCGACCGCTGCGATGGCCTTGTCGAAATCCATCTGCTCTTCGATGAGGCGACCAATCACGTTGCCGTGACCGCCCCAATCGATTGCGCCGCCTTCGGCCATGATAAAGAAGCCGTCGGGGTCCTTGGAGAGGACGTTGAGCGCACCCTCGATCATGAGAGCCAGATCGGGCATGCCGGGCGTTGAAGGTGTTGCGTAGGGCAACTCCGCCTTCTTGTCCTCATCGCTCCCGCGATTGCCCTGCAGCGTGGTGGCCACGGGGGCAATGCCCAGCACCCGGGTGGGCGCGTCAGCGCCCTTGAGGGCCGTGAATTCGTCGATGGAGTCGACCAGTTTCCAGGGATCGGCTTTTCCGTCGCCGTTCGCATCGCCGCCCGCGGTTCCAGCAACCACTTCGCGCCAGAGGGCCTCACCGCCGATGCGCTTGTAATCGCCTTCGGTCTTGAAGGGGTCGTCGCCCAGTCCGCCAACCTGTTTCCCGTTGTCGTCAAACCAGGGATGTCCCGCGCCCATAAGGACGTCCAGCGAGCTGTTGCGGAGCATGTCCTCGGCCAGGATGTCGACATCGTTGCGGCTGGGATGGTGGGTGGTGAAGCCGGCCGGTGTGGCGTGGCTGATATACACCGTGGTCAGCACGCCTGTGGCCTTGCCCATGGCTTCGGCGTCCTCGTAAAGATGACGCAGCGGCTGTTCGTTGACATCGACGCCAATCGCCTTGTTGGCGGTCTTCACGCCGCTGGAGAGGGTCGTTGCGCCGGCCGCCGAGTCGGTGGAATCTTTCAGCACATAGGAAAAATCCGCAGCGGCCTTTTCCGGGTCGAAGCCCTTACCGCTGGCGGAGTAGGTGGTGCAGGCGAGAACCTGGTAGTCCCAATAGGGCTGGCTCTGGAGCTCGCCGCTGGCGTAGAGGCTCGCGGCCTCCATCTGGGCGAAGCCCATGCCATCGCCGATCATCAGGATGATGTTTTTCGGCCCCGTGTTGTCCTGGGCCGCAGCCATGCCGCACAGGGCAAGTCCCGCAGCCGCTGCAGCACCGAGTAGTCTGGTGTTCATTGGCAAATCTCCTTTTCGATTGCGCATATATATTCTTCCAGGGTTTTCCCTGGTTCAGTGGCAAAGTTCTCGTCCGTCAGCACCACCGCCTCCATTCGGTCCACGCGAAAATTCCGGAAGGCCCGGCGCAGTTCGCACCACGCGGCGAAGGACCAGGTACTTCCCCAGAAGAACAGGCCCAGCGGCCGGACGAGCCGGTGGGCGGACTCGCCGTCGGCCCGGGTGTAATTAAACTGGAGCTTTCGCTGGAGACCGATGCCCTCGCGGACCAGTCCCATTTTTTCCCGCAACGTCGGGCTGATGTGAAAGCCCGGCACCTGCATGAGCTGGCTGTCCAGATCGTCGAGCAGGGACCGTTCCGCCACGGCGCGGACCTTGTCCAGTACATTCCGGGCGGCCCGCTCCAGCGCGGGGTCGCCCCAGGCCTGCACCATCCGGGCCCCGAGCAGCAGCGCCTGAGCCTCTTCATTGGTAAACATGAGCGGCGGCAGTTGGAAATCACGGCGCAGGATGTAGCCCACGCCCGCCTCCCCCTCAACCGGAACGCCCGAGAGGATGAGGGATTGCACATCGCGGTAGATTGTCCGTTCGGATACACCAAGTTCTACGGCAAGCTCGCGGGCCGTTACCGTCCGGGCGCGGCGCAGGAGCACCACCAGTTGAAACAGGCGTTCCGCCTTATACATGTTCGCCTCGGGCGCGGCCGGACAACGGTGCTCGGTTGCTGCCCCGCCGGACTTGCAGAGTTGGGACCCGCCGGGTCCGGTGAAAGGTTTCAATTGAGGTATGAGAGGTGGCTACGGTTGAGTCGTCTCCGGTGATTGCCAAGCGCCTTTCGAATCAAGAAAGATCCGCTGCTTCGTATGGGGATATTGAATTTCGATCCATGGTGGCACCGGCTCCCCCGCTGCCGCCGGACGGTCAAATCGATAAACGCGGAGCGTGCCCTCTCGCTCATCGCCATCATCCCGAGCGACTCGGCCCTCGGGATCCTTGAGGAGGACGGGGATGGCGGCCTCGAACGCGTCCCACGGCGGCGAGACGGCCATGGAAAGGCGCACGGCATCGGGTGAAACGTTCAGGGCGACGGGTTTGCCGTGCCAGCGGGCCACCTGACGAGCGCCTATCTCTTTGATGTCTTCCTGATAACCGTTCCAGGCGGGCTGGCTTGCCCGGCAACGCTTCAACAGTTCCGCATCACTTAGATCCGTCGAGGTCACCGTGGCCACAACAGCCACCAGCGCGAAGAACAGCAGTGCGGCGAGGAGTGCGGCGATTCGCATGGGAAATCCAGCTATCAGCGGTCGCTGCGGCGTCGATCCACAAAGACCATGCTGGAGCCTTCCTTCGGATGGGCCATCTGGCGCACCTGGGCAAGCACTTCGAACATTTTCTTGGCGCTCTTGAAGTAGCGGTACTGGGTGTGGGCCACACCGACGGAAAGGGCCATGAGCTTGCAGCGGACTTCATTGCCCTGGCGGTCCACCGCCTTGATGTAGCCCTTCTGGACTTCGTCGGCGGTATAGAGCTGAGTGACCTGCTTGTCAAACTGGTCGCAGAGGTGCTTGGTGAAACGCTCGTGGTCCTCCAGCTTCAGACTGACGACGAAATGCTCGCCGCCCATGTGGGAGACGAAGCTCTCGTAGAAGCCCATGTCACGGGTGAGGCTCACCAGGAGCTTGCCCATGAATTCCAGGGCCTTCTGCTGGCCGTCGGCGCCGCGCGAGGCGCAGTAGGCCTTATAGCCAATCATGTCCACGTAAACCACGGCCAGGGCGGTGTCGCGGGCGAGGAGATGGTTGATCTCCCGCTTGGCCGCATCGGTACCGGGCAGATTGGTGACGCGGTTGCGGTTGGCCAGGGAGGTGGTCAGCGCCGTGAGCGAGGCGATCTTGTCCATCAGGCGTTCAAGCTTGAAGGGTTTCACAAGGTAGTCGTCGGCACCCTGCTCCAGGCCGTGGAGAATTTCGGGTTCCTCACCCAGCGCGGTAAGCACCAGGATGGCGTGCTTGTAGAGCTCGGGATCTTTGCGCATGCGGCGACAGATTTGATATCCCGTCACGCCGGGCAGCATGATATCGAGGATGGAGATGTCGGGCTTGACCTTCTTCGCGAATTCGAAGGCACCCTCCCCGGTATTAATAACGTGGGTGTCGTGACCCTCGGCATTCAGCTTTGTCTTGATCAATTCAGACAAATCCACATCATCGTCCACCAGAAGAATTCGGCTCATTCATGCGTTCCTATGGTTTTCCAAGCCCCATGTAAGTTCTTACCATTTAAGGTAGTATACCCAAGTTCCACGGCTTGTCGCGAATTATCTGTCGGAACCGCGCCCGGCGCGGTTTTCCTGCGGAATCACGGCATCAAGGCTGTTTACGGAAACATGTTTGTATGCGTCCGAGCGGCTGTGGTACGATACAAGCATCGACTTTCTTTTCAGTAAAGGAGCCCTCCCAATGCGATCTCTCTTCGGTTTGACCATGCTTTCTATCCTTCTCCTGGCCGGGTGTAAGGAAGAACCGCCCCCGGAGGCCGCGCCGGTCGAAGTGCCGCCAAAGACGGTGCAGGAGATCGCCGGCGAATACACGGCGGCGCTTCAGCCCCTTTTCGCGGGCGCTCAGGCGGGCAGTGGTTTCCCCTATGGCGCCGCCGACCCGATCATCAGCCAGTTCACCACGCTGCGCTCCCAGTACTCCAACCCCAAGGAAATCAACGAGCCGGCGGCCACCGCCCAGATTGAAGAGCAGGTGTCCAATCACATCAAGATCGCGAAAGACGCCGAAGAGTGGTACGCCCTGGATGGCCTGCTCAAGCTGCACGCCACGCTCAACCCAACGAGTCAGCGTTATCAACCCCTCCGCCGCAAGACGGACCTGATGATGAAGCGCCCCATGGTAAAGTGCACTGGATTCATGGGTATTGACGCGGACGATCCCGTATCTTTCCTTACGATAACGGACCCCATGACCGGAAGATCCGACAGCTTTCAGGTGCACGAAGGTGAAGAATTCTACCCCGATGCCGAAGGCAACATGACCCTTCGCCTGGTAAAGATTGTGGGCGCGCAGTCGGCCGTGGAGCTGGAATACATGGTGCTCCCTGGCGAAACATGGCAGGTCGCGGGCCCCGAGAACCGCTAAATCTCAAAAACACGTATACACGCTGCTGGACTCCGCCACGCCGGATTCCAGCAGTTTTTTTTTGCTTGCCCCCCCGCTGCTGGGCTAGGCTGTGGGGCAATTAATCCGCACCTACGGGGCGGGGAGAAAACCTGAAATCATATCGGTGGACGAGGTTGGAATGACACAACGACAGTTTACATGGGCGGCTTCCGCAGCCCTGGTGGTGCTGGGCTTTCTGGCTTACGCGAATACCTTCAACGGCGACTGGGTCTGGGATGATGTATCGTCCGTGCTGCTCCATGAGAATGTGCAGAACCCGGCCAAGCTGGGCCAACTCTTCCGCGAGGACCAGCACGCCTTCGGGCGCGGCGAGGGCAATTTCTATCGCCCCCTCGTCTCGGTCAGCTTCATGGTCGACTTTCTCCTTTCCTATAATCCGACGCTGGACACGGCGGCGATTAAAGGCTACCCCGACGTCAAGCCCTTTCTCTTTCATTTGAGCAATACCCTCTGGCACTGCGCCGCCGCCGTGCTGCTTTTTCTGCTGCTCGGTCGGCTCGAAGCGCCGCGCATGGTTCAAGCTGCGGCGGCGATCCTTTTCGTGCTACACCCCATGCACACCGAAGCGGTGGCCTATATCAGCGGCCGGGCCGATATGATGTCGGCCACGTTTATTCTGGCGGCACTCTTGTGCGCGACCTCCGACACTCGGGGCACGAAGCAAATGGTGGCCTTCGCACTCAGCGGCCTCTTTTTCATCCTGGGGCTTTGCTCTAAAGAGTCCACCATGATCTATCCCGTGTTGCTGGCCATTGTGATAGCCCTGCGACCTCGGTCTGAGACGCCGCTGATGCCGACGGTGTCCTGGCAGGTCCGGGCCTATCCCGTGTTCCTGGCTGTGGTGCTCCTCTGCGCCTATGGCGGATTGCGCGCCACCGTGCTGAAGTTCAGCGAAGGAGGAGGCGGCAGCAATACCGGACTTTTCGGGCGGCTTGTGGAAACCTGTCAGGCCTTTGCCTTTTACATCAAGACGCTCTTCCTGCCCACGAACCTGCACATGGAACAAACCCTTGCTGGCGTCCCCGGATGGACCGCCGGGCTGGGACTCCTGTTTCTGGCGGCCTGCATCGGGGCGGCCTTCTGGGGCTATCGCTCGGGCAACCGGCGCATCACGCTGGCCCTGGTGTGGTTCCTGGCTGCCTGGCTGCCTATCTCCGGCATTTTTCCGCTGAACGCGCCCATGGCGGAGCACTGGATGTATGTGCCTATGGCCGGTTTCTGGTGGGCGGTGATGGAACTGCTGGTGCTGGCTTCCCAGCGGATTAACCTGCGCCCCGCGCCGGTCGCCGTTGCGGCCGTGCTGGGGCTGCTGTTCCTCAATCAGACCATTGCGCGCAATGGCGACTGGCGGGACAACGAGACGATTTTCCGTGCGACCCTGGCGGAGAACCCCGACACGCTGCGGGTCCATTCCAACCTCGCGGTGACCTACGATTTCCTGCAGGGGAATTACCCCGGGGCGGCGCGGCACTACGAGGCGGCGATTACCCTGTATGAAAAACAGAAGGAGCGCCCGGACACCATACTCCCCGATGAGATCCCGCTGCGCCTTTCGCTGGCGGAGATGCTGCTGCGACAGGAGAACTACAGTGACGCCCTGCCTTGGTTCGGCAGCCTGATGCCGCTGACCCAGCAGGAAAACATGAAAACGGATGGGGCCAAGGCGGCCTTCGGCCTGGGGCAGTGTTACCTTGGCCTCGGCAATTATACCCAGGCCACCCAGCTCTTGCAGCAGGCGGTAACCCTGGACCCCTCCCTGGCCGGGGCCTATCGCGATTTGATGCGTGGCGCCCCACTGCCCGGCCCGCGCTGAATTGAAAACGACTCGGAAAGTGACTGAACCATGCTGAAACACACGCTCATCCACCCTGGCATCCTGGAAGCCATCGGCGCCGCGGGCCATGGCTCCAGAATCCTGATTGCCGATGGCAACTACCCCGCAAGCACCAAGTGCGGCATGAACAGCGAGCGGGTCTACCTCAATCTCGTACCGGGCATGCCCACGGTGACGCAGGTGCTGGATGCCCTGCTCACGGCCATTCCCGTGGAAGCCGCCGGGGTGATGACGCCCGCAGAGGGACCGGAGCCTCCCATTTTTGAGGAATTCCGTCAACGCCTGACGGGGCTGAAACTGACTCAACTGGGTCGGCATGAGTTTTACGAGGAAGCGGGAAGTGACGACACGTGCCTGACGATTGTTACGGGCGAACAACGGATTTACGCAAATTTGCTGCTGACTATCGGCGTTCGGATGCCGACGTAGCTTCGATCTGAAATCGCAGTTTTAGAACCTGCGGCGCTCGGAAAGGGCCGAAAAACGGCCTTTATCTAACCTGCAATCACAGCAGAGGTTAGTTGCTCTGGGCACTCGCAAAACAAGATTTTGGGACATGGGAGTTTGCTTGACACATTGGGGGACCCATGCTAGAATGGCCCAGTTGAACCAGTATCAGCGAAATAGAGTTACGTTCAAACGAGTTACGGAGAAAGGCTTCCATGGCTGACGACAAGAGAAACGAAGACAATCTGGATACCCCCGGCGACTCCGGTTTGGGTAACCTGCCCCCGCTCAGTGATTTTGACTCGGGCGGTATGGATTCGGACGGTGGCCTGCCCCCTCTCGGTAATTTCGATTCCGGTGGCAGCCCCACGGATTCCGCGGGCCTCCCCCCGATCAGCGACATCCAGGTGGAAACGCCCCAGCCCACCGGGGGCAACGTTCGTCGTCCTCCCTTCGGCTTCGACAGCGCCATCAACGATACCTTCTCCAGCGGCACGCCCGGCATCGACACGCCGGCCGGCACGAAGTCCAGCGAAGGCCTGAGCCCCATTGGCTCTGGATTCCAGGATCTCGCCGCGGACAGCGACTTCTCCCCCGAGACCCCTGAAATTGGCCCCGGCCCGGATTCGAACATGGACACGCCCATGTTTGACAGCGCCTTTGGCGGCGGCAGTGGCTCCGGCTTTGGCGGTGGACGCTCCACCGGCGCGCCGACCCAGGCCATGGAAACTCCCATGTTCGGCCAGCCCGTTGGTGGCCGTGACAATCGCGGCTTCGACGCGGGCGCCTTCGGCGGCGGCGGTGGCGACTTCGGCATGGGCACGCCCGTGCCGGACTTCTCACCCGACACCGACATGCGCGCTCCTCGCGGCATGGGCAACATGAATATGGGCGCCAGCGAACCGGCGGGCGGCGGGCGCAAGGGCGGCGCAGGTGCGCTGGTCGCTGCGGCGGCCATTGCGCTGATAGCAGGTATCGTGGCGGGACCGTTTGCCGCCGATACGCTCACGTTCCTCCCCAATCCTTTGAAGGAAAAGTTGGCGCAGGCCGAATCTTCCGTGACCACCGAAAGAGCCCGTGCGGATCGGCTGGATAGCGAACTTAAAAAGATTATCGATACTTCAGGCGAAGGCACAAAGAATATGTCGCCCGAAGAACTTGAAAAGCTTCGCACAGAAGCCGTAGATGCGACTGCCAAACTCGAAGAGTTGAAGGCCGCTATCGCAACTGAGCAGCAAACACTGGAAACGGTGAGTGCCGATCTCCTCGCCAAGAATGAAGAAGTGGCCAAGCGCTCCGAGGAATTCGACAACCTGTCTAACCAGCTTTCCATCACGGAAGCGCGCCAGCGCGGTCTGGTTTCCGAAGTGGACCGCCTGACCAATCACGTTGGCAAATTGGAAGAAGCCGCCCTGCGCAGCGATCAGTCGAAGGACGCTCTGGCCCATGCCGTGGACCGTCTTTACATCAAGATCAAGGAAGGCCTTCCCCTGACCCCGACCAAGTTTGACCGCGCCGCACGACTGGCCGAAGTGGAAACCCTTCGCACGCAGGTTGGTGAGTCCAAGTGGGTCACCCCCGCCCTTCAAGACGCCTACACGGGCCTCTACCTGAAGGAACTGGAAATTGCCCAGTCGCAGGAATACTTCTACAGCAAGATTCCGGTGGTGGACGCCTACGGCAGCCGGGTACACAAGTGGGCCGAATGCGTGATGCAGGGCAACCATGAGGTGGTCTACCGCAGTTTCGACGGCCAGAACATCGGCGTCTTCACAAACCTGGGAACGGGCGGATCTCCCGCCTGGGGCTTTAACGAAGATTTTTCTCCCGCCGCCAAGAAGGAACTTGAAGGGCGAGTCTTCGCCAGCCGCGTTCCCGACTTCGAAGCGAAGATCCAGGCACTTGCCGAGCGCGAGTACAGCATGGAAGGCGACACCGAATTCCAGAAGATCTTCAGTTCGCTGTAAGACTTCGATAGATTGAAATGACCCGCCGCGCGGCCTTCGGGCCGCGCGGCTTTTTTGTGTTTGGGGGAGAAGAGCAACCGGGGGAATGAGTCGTATAAGATCCATAAGACCCATAAGACCTATCCCCCACCCCGTGTCACAAAAAAGAACGGCGCCTCCATGGGAGGCGCCGGTCTTTGGAATACGCTTGCTTAGTTAACTCAGGCCGAGGTGCGTCGTTTTTCTTCGCGCTTGCGCTCTTCGGAGTTGAGCACGGCCTTACGGACGCGAACGAACCTGGGGGTGATTTCCGCCAGCTCGTCGGGGGCGATCCATTCGAGGGCCACGTCGAGGGTGAGAATCCGGGGGACGTCGAGGCCGGTGCTGTGATCCTTGCCCGATGCGCGGTGGTTGGTGAGGGCCTTTTTCTTGGTGGGCTTGCAGGGCATGTCGCCGGGGCGGGAGTATTCGCCGATGATCATCCCCTCGTAGACCGGCTCCATGGAGCCGAGGAAGAGGGTGCCGCGTTCCTGGAGGTTTTCCAGGCTGTAGGACGTGCTCTGCCCGGTTTCCATGCTCACCATGGAGCCGCGCTTGCGGGTGACCACATCGCCGCACCAGGGGCCGTAGCCCACGAAACGGGAGGCCATGATGCCCATGCCGCGGGTGTCGGTGAGAAACTCGCCCCGGTAGCCAATGAGACCGCGGGTGGGGATGTTGAATTCCAAGCGCACCATACCGGTGGGCTCGACGTGCATGGCGCACAGTTCGCCTTTGCGACCGGCGATTTTCTCGATGACCGTACCCTGATACTCGCCGGGCACGTCAATCGTCAGCACTTCCATGGGCTCGAGGCGCTTCCCATCCTCGTCGCGGTGGATAATGACTTCGGGCGGGGAGACGCAAAGTTCCATGCCTTCGCGGCGCATTTCTTCGAGAAGAATGGCCAGGTGAAGTTCGCCGCGGCCGGAAACCTTGAGGGCGTCGCCGCGCTCGGTCTCTTCCACGCGCAGGGCCACGTTGGTGCGCATTTCCTTTTCCAGGCGCGCCGAGATTTGGCGCAGGGTGACGGCATCGCCGTCCTGTCCCGCGAAGGGCCCGTTGTTCATCATGAAATTCATGGACACCGTGGGCTCTTCAATTTCCAGGGGATGGAGCACATGGTCCAGATCAATGTCGGAGAACGTGTCGCCGATGCTGATATCGTCGGGGCCGGCAATGGTCACAATGTCGCCCGCGCTGACCACGTCGACCAGTTCACTCTCCAGACCGCGGGTCACCCAGAGATAGGTGCACTTTTCCTGCTTATCGCTGGTGATGTCCCACTCGCGCTCGTGGTGAAAGTCGTCGTGGTGCGCCAGCTTTTCGCCGAGCCACTTGGTGGAAACGCGGCGGAACTTCTGGCCCTTCTTGATGCTGCCCTGGAGCACGCGGCCCATGGCGGTACGACCGATGTGGTCTTTCCAGCCGATGGAGCTGCCCTGCATAAGGAAAGGGGCATCCGGATCGCCCTTGGGGGCGGGTACTTCGTTGATGATGGTCTCGAAGAGGGCTTCCATGCCTTCGTGGGCGTCGTCTTCCAGATCGCGCACAAGCCAGCCTGCCAGTCCGGATCCATAAAGCACCGGAAAGTCGCACTGTTCATCCGTCGCGCCGAGCTCGACGAAAAGGTCGAAGGTCTTGTCCAGCGCCTTGTCGGGCTGAGCCTGGGGGCGGTCCACCTTGTTCACAACGACGACGGGGCGATAGCCCATGCGGAGGGCGCGGGTGAGTACGTAGCGCGTCTGGGGCATGGGGCCTTCATTGGCGTCCACGAGCAGCAGTACGGAGTCCACCATGGAGAGGGTGCGCTCCACTTCACCGGAAAAGTCCGCGTGGCCGGGGGTGTCCACGATGTTGATCAGGTAGTCTTTCCAGGTGACCGTGCAGTGCTTCGCGCGGATGGTGATGCCCCGCTCCCGCTCCAGCTCGTTGTTGTCCATCACCCGGATCGCCACCGCCTCATTGCTGCGGAACAGGTGCGTCGCCGCGAAAATACTATCGATCAGCGTGGTCTTGCCGTGATCGATGTGGGCGATGATGGCCACGTTGCGGATTTTGTCAATCGAATGCATTAACGGTGATTCTCCTTGGCTTTAACGATGTAGCTGCCCGGTTGGTTGGGGATCTAACGAAAACCGGGATAACGGAACAAGGCCGGGACCAAAACATCCTGGCACCAACCCTGGCCGTCACAAGGCAGGGATCGGGAGTCGACGGTTTTCGGGTAGACAATCGACGAGACCTCAGATTATACCGGACAGGCGATCGCAAAGGCAAATCCGCCGGGATATCTTTATGCGTAAGGGCAAGGAAATGCGCGTGTTAGGAAGGCATTAGCGGCGAATCGAAGGTCTCCTAGTCCGCCTCGGGAAGATCGTCGAGGTTGAGCAAGATCTCATCCTCCAGAGCATGGGGATCGTCCGCGACGCTTAAGAGAAGTCCCTTTAAGTACATATAGGATACGGTGTCATAGCCAGTAAGGCGAACCCCAAAACTATCATGATCCCGGGAGCACACGAGGCCGCGCACTTCGATCATGGTGTGCGTGTCGCCAATGAAGCTACAGACCACCTGAGTGCCTCGTTCGATCGGCTTCTGGTGTTCGATGCGGATGCCGCCTACGGAAATGTCAATCACCGAAGCGTCGAAGGGTATGCCGTTCTCGGGCACGACGGTTACGGGAAGATTAACGTCTATACGGGTATACGTGCGCTGGTTGTAACTGGACAATACGGGGACCTTCTATTGGAAATGGGTAAAATTCAACACTTAAGAGGCCGCACTGCTAAAAAAAGCGAAGCCGTGGGGCAAAGATGCTGGAATTATACCCGACGTTGGCCGATCGTGCTTGATGCGGCACGAAAGACACCGCTGGGGCACAAAAAAGAGTTGGGGATTATACGGTGTGTTTCCAGAGGAGTATCCGTCACTGTCCACAGTATTCTCACCTGCTCAACGGAAGACGTGCGGACCACGGCGCACTTGGAGCTGCCTCCGGCCGCAACCGAAAAAGCTGAGCCACAAATATACGCAGGCTCTCTCAAATTCTAAGCAGAATGAAATGAAAGAGATTTGAACCGTGAGTGAACGCGAATATCCGGGCCCCCTTGATGTCTGCGTAATCCGACGCAATGCGGCCACCGATTCCGAGGGAAGGCGGCCACTCATTCCGACGGAAAGCGGCCACCGATTCCGAGGGAAAGCGGCCACCCTTTCCGAGGGAAGGCGGCCACTTTATGAGGAGTTGAGCGCAG
>JBHEKR010000485.1:0-9464 GCA_041859365.1 Candidatus Hydrogenedentales bacterium | reverse complement strand
GCCGCTTTTTCGTTGTCGAATTGAACCCGGACGATGGATCACCCATAATGGTTCCCTGCGACCGGAAGACCCGCTTCGTGGCCGCCATGGATCCGGATAGGAAAAACTTCATGAAACGCACGGGCTTCACCCTGATTGAATTGCTGGTGGTCATCGCGATCATTGGCATTCTCGCGGCCATCCTGCTGCCCGCGCTGACCCGTGCCCGCGAGGCGGCCCGCCGGGCCAGTTGCCAGAACAACCTGAAGCAGTTCGGGCTGGTCTTCAAGATGTATGCCTCGGAATCGAAGGGCAAGTTCCCTCCCCTCTCCCCCTATGGCAGTGTTCGGCCCGATACCCGATCCAGTCCGCTCTGGAGCGCGCCAAAAGCCGATGCAATTTTCCCGGAGTATCTCAACGACCTCGAGACGGCCCGGTGCCCCTCGGACAGTGGCGGCGATCCGGGCTGGCTGAGCGTGGCCGCGCGCGTGCCGGCGGATGGCGGCGATTTCACTTCGTGGAAGGCCACCGCCGAGGCCGCGGGCGACAAAGTATCCTACGACTACTACGCCACTGGAGAATTGGGCCGCTCGTACATTTACAAAGGCTACTTGATCAGCAACAATGCGGAGTTTTACGGACTCTGGGGCGCTGCGGCGACCAATGCCATTTTAAGCACGACGGCGATACTTGGACTGGGCAATGTTCACCTGAAGGACTACGAAGGCGACCTGCCACTCGCAGGTAGCGCGCCGTGGCCGCCCTGGGTGCCGGCGGCGCCCCTGGCCCAGGGCTCCGCCGGGGGCAGCACGCTGCTGCGCCTACGGGAGGGGATCGAGCGTTTCCTGATTACGGACATCAACAACTCTGGTGCGAGCGCCCGCACCGAGAGTACCCTGCCGGTTTTATGGGACGCCTACGGGAGTGAGGAGTACACGGACAACAGCAACGGCACGGTAAACTTCAATCACCTGCCGGGCGGCTGCAATGTGCTGTACATGGACGGTCACGTGGCCTTTGTGAAGTACCCCGGCGCCTTCCCAATCACGGATGACGATCAGGTCGTGAAGGAAAACAGCCACTACGGTCTGGGCTGACGGGAGCGATCTACACCCGCTCCAACTCCAGCGGCTCCAGACCCGGCTTGTTGAACAGCGCCTTATCCCGATCTTCACCAGGGTTCGGCGTGGTGAGCAATTTCTCCCCCGCAAAAATCGAATTTGCGCCGGCGAGAAAGCACAGCGCCTGCGTCTCGTCGCTCATGGACGTGCGGCCCGCGCTGAGGCGCACCATGGCGCCCGGCATGGCGATACGCGCCGTGGCGATCATACGGACCATGACAAGCGGGTCAACGGGTGCTTGATCAGCCAGTGGGGTTCCCTCGACGGCGACGAGCGCATTGATTGGAACACTCTCCGGATGGGGATTGTGGCCCGCGAGCACGGCCAGCATGGCAATACGATCTTTCACCGTCTCCCCCATGCCCACGATGCCGCCGGAGCATACGGTCACGCCCGCCTTGCGGATATTCTGGATGGTCTGGAGGCGGTCATCATAGGTGCGGGTGGAAATAATTTCCTTGTAGAACTCGGGGCCCGAGTCGAGATTATGATTGTAGGCGTCCAGACCGGCCTCGGCAAGCCGTCGGGCCTGATCTTCATTTACCATGCCCAGCGTGCAGCAGGCTTCCATGCCCAGGGCCTTGACGCCGCGCACCATTTCGAGTACCCGATCAAACTGCTCACCGTCGCGCACTTCGCGCCAGGCCGCGCCCATGCAGAAGCGGGTCGAGCCGTTGGCCCGGGCCGCGCGTGCGGCTTCCAGCGCTCCCTCCACATCGATGAGCGGCTCTTTGTCGAGCCCGGTGTTGTGGTGAGCACTCTGGGGACAGTAGGAACAGTCTTCCGGGCACGCGCCGGTCTTGATGCTCAACAGGGTGCACTGCTGGACCTTATTGGGGTCGTGAAACTGGCGGTGCACAGTCTGGGCCTGAAAAACCAATTCCGTCAGGGGAAGATTGTAGATCGCGTCCAGTTCGGCTTCGGTCCAGTCGTAACGAAGCTCGCCAAAGGGGCTTGCCGATTCAGCCATGGGATATAAAAACTCCAGGTGGGGATAAAATATCGCTAAAATCAGGGTATAGGATAGCACAACCAGGCGCGCACGCGCCTCTTTGAAATGGCGAATTTAGAATAGCGAATAGTGAATTCAATCGGTGCCTTTGTTTTCATTCACTATTCACTATTCACTATTCCCCATTCACTATTCCGCTATTGCCGCCTCCAAAATCTCAATCATCGCGCCCAGCTCGGCCTCCGTCGCCGTCAGCGGGGGCCACAGGTACAGCACCGCGCCCAATGGCCGGATGTACAGCCCGAGTTCGCTCGCACGGGCCACGACGGTCCGCGCCCGAACCGCACCACCCGCCTCTTCCGAAATCTCGCACATGCCGATCAGGCCCAGGGTCTTCTGGTACGACACGCCGGACAACTTCCCGATACGTTTCATCCCCTCCGCAAGCTGGGCATAACGCGGAGCGCAGTGTTCAACAAGATTCAGCTCCGCCATCACATCCAGCGCCGCCAGGGCCGCCGCCGACGTGATGGGATTGCCACAAAACGTGTGACCATCAAAGAAGACCCGTGGCGTCTCGTCGGGACGGCGAAACGCGTTGAAAATTCGGTCCGTGGCGATGGCCGCGCTCATGGGCAGGTGCCCCGCCGTCAGGGCCTTCCCGAGACAAAGGATGTCGGGCACAATTCCCGCCACTTCGCACGCAAACATGCGCCCGGTGCGCCCGAAACCCACGGCCACCTCATCCGCGATGAGCAGCACATCGCACTCCTCACAAAGTACACGTAATCGGTGCAGGTAGCTCGCCGGATAGATTCGGATGCCCGCCGAACCAAGACATAGCGGCTCCACGATGACCGCCGCAAGTTCATCTTTGTGGGCGTGAACCATGCGCTCCATTTCCGCGAAGGCTTCGTCCGCCGCGCGCTCTTCCTCTGGATCGCCCGAATCACAGGGTGTGAAGGGCGTGGGCGCAATGAGCGAGGGGGTGACAAGCGCGCCGTAGGGCTCTTGAAACCACGACGTAAAGCCGACGCCCATCGCGCCAATCGTGTCGCCGTGGTACGCCTCCTTCAGGCCGACAAATCGCGTCTTCTCCGGCTTGCCCTGGTAGATCCAGTACTGCGCCGCCATCTTCAGCGCCGCCTCCACGGCACTCGACCCATCGGAGGCGAAATAACAACGATTCAGTTCACCGGGCGCCATCGCGGCCAGCCGCGCGGCGAGCTGCACCGCCGGTGCATTGGCCTGCATCGCAAAAACATGATGCTGCAACACCGACGCCTGCGCCTGAATCGCCGCCACGACTTTGGGATGGCTATGCCCCAGTGCAACAGCCCACCACGATGCGATCCCGTCGTAGAGCTTGCGGCCATCCGCCGTATAGAGATAGACGCCCTCCGCCCGCTTGATGCAGGTGTAGGGGGCCGCTTCAAAGCTCACGGCGTCCGTGTAGGGATGCCAGGAATGGCGGTGGTCAAGTGTTTGAAGTTCTGAGAGGTTCATGTCTAGTTTCTACTACATGCCTTTGATTCGTTGCATCTTGATTCGTAAACGTAGCGTTATTCTGGCGAAAAATACGCCGCAATCTTCGCCAGCCCCGGCACGCTCGGATCAAAATGCTCCCAGGCCGCTTCTCCACCCAGATCGCCCAACCAGGGCACGTTGCCCAGCACTTCCACCGCGCCAAATTGCGCGACGGCATCGGGATTATCCCGCCCGATAAAATCTTCGCCCTCGCCGGGGGCCGTGGCGTTGAAGATAACCCCAGCGATCGGCACTTCCGCCTCGCGCAAGGTTTCGATGGTCAGCAGGCAGTGGTTAATCGTACCCAGGCCGATATGGGCCACCAAGAGCACCGGAGCGCCGAACTGGATGATGAGGCCCAACTGAGTCTCCTCTTCGTTCAGCGGCGTCATGAGCCCGCCGGCTCCTTCGATAAGCACGCCTTGGTGCGCGGCGGCCAGTTGCTCACCGCAAGACTGACAGTGGTCCAGATTCACATAGTGCCCGGCCAGTCGACCCGCCAGGTGCGGCGAGCACGCGGGCTCGTACACATAGGGGCTCATCAGCGCACGCTCTTCCAGCGTGACACTCAGGCCTGAAGCCGCGAGATGAAAATCGAGGTCCGGTGCCGTCAGACCATCGACCGTATGAAGCCCTCCCGTCTGCACGGGCTTCATGGAAACCACGTCGAGGCCCTGCCTGCGGAGGTGGCGCATGATGCCCGCCGTCACCAGGGTCTTGCCCACGCCCGTGTTGGTTCCTGCTATAAAAAGTCCGTTACGCACGTTGCGTGCTCCTGTGGTTGTAATAGTCGCGTGCTGCTCTAAAAGAGCTCAAGCGGCAGAACCAAAACGTAGAGTTGGTATCTGCGAGTCCGGGTTTTACCCCCCTAGCCCCCCGCAAGCGGGGGGAACCCTACTCTCTCAACTGACCTTTCGGTCCCCCCCGCTTGCGGGTGGGTAGGGGGGGGTGAACCCAACTAAAGTCTTGTCATTTATGAGTGAAGCGAAGCGTCATGAACAACTTTACCATCCCCCTCCACCACCCGCGCCACCAATTCCGCCGCTTCCTTCAATTCTTCTTCTCCATGGCCCAACGTCACCGAGAACCGCAACCGCGCCGTGCCCTCGGGCACTGTGGGCGGACGTATCGCGGTGACGATCAAACCCTCCGCCAACAATGCCTCGGACAGGTCCACTGCGCGCTGGTTGTCCCCCACCATGATGGGAACGATCTGCGTGGCGCTGCGCACGATGGGCACGCCGCGCGCCGCAAGTTGCTCCTGGAAGTACGCGGACCGATCCAGCAACGCCTGGCCCATCGCCGGCGCTTCTTCGATTAGTTTCACCGCCGCAAGACCCGCCGCCGCGTTCATCGGGGTCAGGCCCGTGCTGTAGATAAAGCTCCGCGCCTTGTTAATCAGTAAATCGCGAAAAACCGCGCCGCCCGCCGCAAAGGCGCCGCCGGAACCCAGGGACTTTCCCAGCGTCCCCGTGACCAGATCGGACATCACGCCCAGGCCCTTGCACACGCCGCCGCCCTCGCCCCAGACGCCTATCGCATGGGCCTCATCCACGACGAATACGGCATCGTACTGCTGGGCAAGCGTCGAAAGCTCGGCCACGGGTGCGAGATCGCCGTCCATGCTGAAGACCGAATCCGTCACAATGATTTTGCGCCCCGTGGTCGGTGCGGCGCCGAGCAACTCGGCAAGATGGGCCGTGTCGTTGTGGCGATAGACCTGAATGTCGGCGCGAGACAACCGCGCGCCGTCGATGATGCTCGCGTGGTTCAGCGCGTCGGAAAATATCGTGTCGCCGCGACCCGCGAGCGCAGAGAGTACGCCTACATTCGTCTGGTAGCCACTGGGGAAGACCAGCGCCGCCTCATGGCCGCAGAGGGCCGCGATCGCGTTCTCCAGCGCTTCATGAACATCGAGATTACCCGACATCAGGCGTGATGCCGTCGCCCCGCAGGCATGGCTTTCGAGAACCTCCCGCACCGCGGCCTTCAGCGCGGGTTGATTCGCGAGATTGAGATAGTCATTCGACGAGAAGTTCAGATAGCGGCGACCATCATGATGAAACACCCCACCCGCGCCCTGCCATTGGCGCAGAAAACGCCACCGACGATCATCGCGGATGGACTGCAGATCGGCTTCGTAAGAATTAACACTCACGCACCCACCTCGCCGCAAAAAAATGTATCGTCACGTCGCATCGAACCCAAATCCTTCCTCATCCGTGTCATCCGTGCAATCCCTGGCAAAAAAAGAATCACCGCCCACGCATTTCAAGGAGAAATTCTGGATTCTGGAAAGCACAAGCCCCGTTCCTTTATTATCTCGCGTATCATCACGTCAAATCCACAACCGCGGAGTGGAACCTACATGAAGCTGAATCCTGAAATCTTTCGAGAATACGACATCCGGGGCATCGCCGGGAAAGACCTCGATGCGAGCACCTATGAGACTCTGGGCAAGGCTTATGCCGCCTACATGCGCGGCAAGCGCCAGTACAACACGGTCGTCGTCGGTCGCGACGGGCGCCTGACAGGCAAGGAATACGCCGCAGCCCTGATAGACGGGCTCACCGCCTGCGGCTTCAACGTGATCGATATCGGCGAAGTGCCCAGCCCCGTGCTCTATTTCGCCCTGAACACCCTCAAGGTGGACGGCGGCCTCATGCTCACGGCCAGCCACAACCCAAAGGAATACAACGGACTCAAAGTGGGCGTGGGCAAGACCACGATCTACGGCGACGAAATTCAGAAGCTCCGCAAGATTGCGGAAGCGGGCAAGTTTCCCGAAGTAAGCAAGACGACGACCATCACCCGCATGGACCTCGTGCCCAAGTACGTGGCCCGCATCGTCAAAGGCATCACGCTGAAGCGCAAGCTCAAAGTCGTGGTGGACGCGGCCAACGGCGTGGGCGGCGTGGTCGCCGTGCCGCTCTACGAAAAGCTCGGCTGCGAAGTCATCCCGCTTTTCTGCGAAGTGGACGGCAACTTCCCCAATCACCACGCCGACCCCACGAAGGAAGCGAACCTCCAGGACATCATCAAGGCCGTAAAGAAGCACGGCGCCGACGTGGGTATTGCTTTCGACGGCGATGTGGATCGCCTCGGCGGCTGCGACGAGCTGGGCAACCCCCTCTGGGGTGATCGCCTGGTCGCGGTCTTCGCGGAAAACATTCTGAAAGACAAGCCCGGCTCAACCATTATCGGCGAAGTAAAGTGCAGCCGCAGCATGTACGCCCACATCCAGAAAAAGGGTGGCAAAGGCATCATGTGGCGCACCGGCCACTCCCACCTCAAGGCGGCGCTGAAGGAGTTCCACGCGCAGCTTGCCGGCGAGATGAGCGGCCACATCTTTTTCAAACACCGCTGGTACGGCTTCGACGACGCGATCTACTCCGGCGCGCGCCTCCTGGAGATCGTGGCGGGCGGACGCAAGCCCCTCAGCGGCCATTTTAAAGATATTCCCGTGCGCCCCATCACACCGGAGTTGGAATACGACTGCGCGGACGCGATCAAGTTCGACGTAATCGCCAAAGCCCGTGACTACTTCCAGAAAGACCTCGGGCTCGATGTCGTCACCATCGACGGTGCCCGCATCGAGTTCAAAGACGGCTGGGGCCTTCTCCGTGCCTCCAACACCAGCCCCAAGCTGGTTGTCCGCGTGGAAGCCGACACGGATAAACGCAAGAATGAGATCCTCAAGATGATCGAGGACAAACTGGCCGACCTCGGCGTTTCCCTGAACAAGCACTGACCCCCCGCACTATCCTTATCCGGGGCTGCCCGCACCGCGCGGCAGCCCCGGTTGCTTTTTTCGCCCGCTCCCCCCGGGAGTTTCAGGTCGCGGGCGCTCCGAGGTCGTCCGAAAAAAGTCGCCCACGACACGGCCCGCCCACTACAATGGCCGCGGCACGTCGTCTCCCCTGCCTCAATCCAGAAGGATGATCGAACATGACTGCACGTTTCTATCCGGTCTTTCGGACCACCATCTTCACCGCGGGCGCTCTGTCCATCTTCCTGTCCCTGTCCGGCTGCCCGACCGATCCCATCGACGGCAGCGAGACCACGCTGACCATCCAGAACCAGTTTTCACAATTCAACATCACCAACATCCGCATGATCGGTCCCAATGACAGCCTTCCGAGCGATAACATACTCGCGGGCGCAGTGCCCAACGGGACCGGCGTCGCGATAGACCTGACGGCCCCGGATCGCGAAACCAACCCCGACGGCGTCGCCTGGACCGTGCTCGTGGGCGGGCAGCTTCAATTGCGCGTGAAACAGAACACCCCCAACGAAATCCGCCCAGCCCTCAATGCCGACTTCAACGACCTCGATGTGGACAACAACGACGCCCTGAGCCTCGCGGAAGTACAGTCGGGATACCCCGAGTTCTCTCAGTTCGACCTGGACACCTTCGACCTGAACAACAGCGGCGCGATTGAACTCAGCGAGACCGGCGCTCTTCTTCGCTTCGCCACGGCCACCTTCACCTGTGTCCACGACGGCGACCAACTCTTATGGAATTTCGATGGCGACTCCCTGGGAGATGTCTGCGCCGACGCTCCCTGAACTGCGCGCCGCTTCGAAATTTCAATACCGCGTATCACGCACCCAATCCCAATCAAACCGCCCACACTTCACAAACGGGATTCAGCTCGGGAAGGAAGCCTCAGCAATGGAAAAGATACTGGTCACGTTCAAGCTCAAGGAAGAGCTCCCGCCGGAAGCCCGGCAGGAGATCGAGGACCTCCTCGCGCGGCGACTCAAGGCCACCATCGTGAAAGACAAGACCAAGGGCAACAAAGGCAAGTGGTTGCTGAAGATTAAGAAGCCCGAACTCCTGAACACCGAAGCCATGGAAACGATCTTCAAGAAGGCGGGCGTCAAAAAGCTCCTGCGCGACGTAAGCATAGGCGAAGACGACGGTAACGACGACTGAGGTGCATCGAGCCCCCAAAAACACAAAGACCCGCAGCCCAATCAAAGGACTGCGGGTCTTGGAATTCAAATAAATGGCGCGCCCGACAGGATTCGAACCTGTGGCCTCTTGCTCCGGAGAGCGATTTAGGCTTGCCTAATTATCCCGGTTGCCTGCGTAAAGCCTTGTAAATACAAGGGTATCACGAAGTCTCGGAACTTTCAAGTTTGCAGTTTTTTGCACCTAAATCGAGGCTTCGCGGTTAGTTTAACCGGAGCACTTTCGGCACAAAATGAAAGCGCGGCTGGAGGGAATTTCCAACCGCGCTGTACATCAACTATCGACCTTGGGGAACCCTAATGCCGGGTCTCCTTCTTGAACAATCCCCGTGCTTCAAGACGCTTCCGCGCTTCCGCGACAGCCTTTTCCCGATGCTTATCCGTAAGGGGTTTGGCGGTCTTGGTGATCTTGATCCGCTCCCGAGTCTGCACCGTTTCCCGTGCCCGGAAGAAATCCGTCAGGGCATTCTCGGTGGTGCAGTAGCGGCCACCTACCCGGACGCTTTCCAGGTAATGACCCTGGAGGCCATACCTGACCCAGCGCCAGAGACTGGTGAAGTGCGGCTTCTTTCCCTCAATCCTGGGGCAGATCCTGGCCGCTTCTTTAAGGGTCAGGAGGGTGTCGTTCATCGGATCGATGCTCATACCGTGTCCTTTCCGGCTGCAGCCAGGGCACGCAGCTGTTCAAGTTCTGCTGCCAGCTCGTCTGCAAGCTTCTTCGTTGCTTCCAGCTCTTGCAGCAGTTCCTGCTCACGCAACTTGTGAGCCTTCAGCGTCGCTTCATGTTCTTTCTTGAGGGCCTGATACCGGACCAGAACATCCGGTTCCGGTTCCGGTTCAGGTACCCATGCCGGTTCTGATTCCGGTTCCCATGCCGGTTCCGATTCCGGTTCCCAATCCAGTATCGG
>JBHEKR010000171.1:0-20194 GCA_041859365.1 Candidatus Hydrogenedentales bacterium | reverse complement strand
CCAGACTCCCGTGGCCGCGTCAATGTCCAAGAATACGCCATCCGAGCCATCAACTCTAAAGCCCACCGTAGCGGTATTCGAGGTGCCATTGAGCACGCGAAGGGTTAGCTCGAAATCGCTTAGTCCAATATCATGGAGTATCACTGCTGTCCCATCGTTAGTCGAATAGTTTCAACTGGTTAGCAGAGTCGCCATGGTCGTTTTTGTACTCCTTGGCCGAGAGTGCCTGTAAAATGGGCATTTTCTCGAAAAGACTGACGCTTAAAATCTGTAGAATTGTGTAAAGGCTCGCTTCGATATGCAGCCGCTTCCTGATGATGGCGATAAGCACGTAAACTGATATAGCAATCCAGATCTGGGTCTTCACGGCATTCTCGGAAGTACCGTAAAACTTCTTGATGCGAAGGTGCTGCTTGATCCATTTGAAGAAGAGTTCGACTTGCCAGCGGCATCGGTATAGCTCTGCGACGGTTGGAGAAGGGAGGTCGAAGTTGTTTGTGAGAAATACGAGGCGCGCGTTCTTGTCAGTATCGAGGTAGCGGATGCGGCGCAACTTATCCGGGTAGTCCTTGCTGGCGTATTGCCCTTTAAGCATAATGACTTGGTCACATTGTATCCCGGTTGACTTCTCAACGGGAAGCGAGTAGAGCCGCCTGTAAGAGGTGTTCTTCTTCGCGCGGGTAATAAAGAATGATAGTGACCGATGCATCGCATGGAGGCGGGAAAAATCGAGATAGCCTCGGTCCATGATGTAGGTGGCACCGGGTTCTACCACGAGTTGGTCGAGGATGTTAACGTCATGCACCTTTCCATCGGTAATGATAACAAGGGCTGGAATGTTGCCGTGAAGGTCCAACAGGGTATGAAGCTTAATCGCGCTCTTGGTCTGGCGGAACTTGGCCCAGGGAAACAACGCCATGCACAAATCAATAGTCGATGCATCCAACGCGTACACCGCGCTGTCGAGCTCGACGGCAAAGCTGTCGCCAGCATAAAGCGCCCGCGCCTCTGTAATGAGAACTTGCGCGAAGTCAGCGTAGATACGCCAGTCTCGCACCTTGTTTGCGTTGGCCAGTGTATTGCGCGAAACCTTTCCACGTATTCCCATGTGATAGAGTTTCTGCTGAGATACGCGCAAGCAGGCTTCGATATCGCGCAGGCCCTCCCGGTAGGTAAGCTGCGCGAAGGCCATGCAAAGAAACTGATCCCAGCAGGAAAAGGATTGGACTTTGTAATTGCCTCGATAAAGTTCGACGCACTTTCGAAACTCTCTCTGAGGAATAAAGTCTGTGAGCTGTGAAAATATAGTACGACCATTCTCCATATGCCAAATCCTTCCAGGTTGGCTACGAAGAATGGCCCTGCCCAGGGCTCAAACTCAATATCGATTTTCACACTTTGGCTCATAACATGCCTTTTTACAGCCACTTACACAGCCCGATCAAAAAACGTTGGGACAGCAGTGTTGTAAATTAAGAATTGAGTGGTTGGCTGGAGATGTGTCGAAAAGCTCTGAGTTGCACGAGCCGTCCGCTCAGGCGGAACCGACCGATCTGTCCAATTGACACGCACTCTACCACTGCGCCGCGTGAATCGCCTGGCGTAGTTCCTTCGCCGCAGCGTACACGTCGGGTGCAGCCGTCACCGCCGTGACCACGGCCACGCGCCGAGTGCCCCGTGATACCACCTCGTGGAGGTTATGGGCTTTGAGTCCGCCCATGCATGTGAACGGGATGGAAACCCGGGGGCGGATTGCGTCGATCATATCCGGACCCACCACGCCCGTCGGCACGTCTTTGGTCTGTGTGGCGAAGATGGGGCCAATATTGATATAGGTCGCGCCGGCCGCCTCGGCCGCCAGGGCCTCTTCGAGATTGTGCGTGCTGGAACCCACCAGGAGATCCGGAGCAATGCGGCGGGCCGCCGCCACAGGAAAATCGTCTTGGCCCAGATGCACGCCGTCCGCGCCAATGGCCAGGGCGATGTCGACCCGGTCGTTCACGATGAGCAGTGCGCCTGCTTCACGGCACCGGTCGGCGAAAGCTTCACCCTTCCGAACCAGTTCGGCGGTGGAGCAGTTCTTCTCGCGAAACTGGATCAGCCGGACCCCCGCCCGGAGGCAGGCATCCAGCACCTCCAGTCCGCTGCGACCGGCACAAAAGGCCTCGGTGATAACGACGTACAAATCGGCCTGGGCAAATCGTGCAGCGCGCGTTGCGAGATCCATCAGCCTCCCCCGACGAAGCGCACGAGCTCCAGGGAGTCGCCATCCGCCAGGGGGGTGTCGGCGAACTGGGCACGCGCCACAATGTCTTCGTTGCGCTGCACCACGAGGGCCTCGCAATTGACGTCGAGCGCGTCAAGTAACTGCTGCAGGGACGTGCCTGCGTCAACCGTGCGGGCTTCTCCGTTGAGGGTGATGTTCATGATTTAGAAGGTGCTCCAATGGGTTCGAAAGCCTTTCAAGGGCCGTCCGCCGATTTTATAATAGCCCCAGGCGCTTTTTGAAGTATTTCCAGCCGAAATAGCCATCACTGACGCTCAGCCGGGTGCTTTCCCCGATGGCGGGCCACTGAAACCGCTTCAGCTTGCCTTCCTGCCAAGCGAGGAAGGCGTATCCTTCCTCCTCCAGTGACTGCTCAAACTCAAATACGAGCCTCCGGGGTCCCCAGGCCCCTGTTTCCAGGATCCGAATGCGAAATCCCGCGCATGACACCACGTCGCCGGGCCGGTAGGGGTAAGCATGGCTCCGCATGAGCCGTTCAAACGGCGTCGCGAGCATTTCGCCGTCAAGTACCGCAAGTTCAAAGCTGTTCTTGCCTGTGCGGGTGACTTCGTGGTCGGATGGGGCCATACTCAGGGTCTGCCAGCCGAGGGGGCGCGGATAGTTCAGGTAGCGGCGCATGACCACGGGATAGAAGCCCGTGTATGGATCCGCGGCAAAAAGGCAAAAGACGCGCTGTCGCGTGACCGCCACCGGGTCCAGTTCAACATCGCGGAAGGCATCTTCGGAAAGGCGCGTGAAGGTGGAGACAACCACGCTCGCACCCACCCAGCCCAGTGGCGCCAGGAATATATGGATAACAACCAGGCACCCGGCTACGACGCGCGATAGGCGAGGTACTACGGCGGTCGCCCGGCCCAGGCACGCCTGGAGAAAAACCCCGATGAGCGCACAGGCCCCCAGCGAAGGCAGTGTCAGCAGTCGCCCTGATGGAAACGTGGCAAGCGCGGGCAAGGCCGCGAAGAGAGAACCCAGAAGCAGCCAGGCGAGGTGGTGTCGGGTGGAAGAGCCGACTGAATTCCAGACTGGTCGCAAGGCCTTGGCGAAGAGGAAAAGCAGCACAGCGGCGAGGACGGGCATGAGCAGACCGGCCCCCGGAAGGAACACGGAAAGCTCGACGGGCAGGCTGAAGAACTGCGCCCCGGCCAGTTCCATCATTCGACCGGGCGCCTGGGCAAGAAAGAGGGGCCACTCGCCGATGGGGTCAAAATAGACGCCGGAGCCTTCGGCGCCATAGCCGCCGAGCTTATATCCGACGATATACAGGACACCGAGCAGGGCGGCGGGCGCGAGGCCCCGGGCGCGTTCGCGCCAGTGGCCTTTTCCGAGAAACTCATAGGCGGCGACGAAGCCGAGGATACCCAGGGCAGTCTCACCCCCCAGCAGCCCCGTGGCATAGCCCGCCAGGGAAAGGGGCATGCCGGGACGCCACCCTTCTTCGCGCCAGCGCAGGTGGGCGACGAGTCCGAGTAGCGCGGGCGCGGCGGATACGAGTGCGTTGCGGTTGGACAGCCAGAGCACGGGCAGCAGGTGGCCTTCGTCAACGATGTACAGGAGAACGCACAGACCGGCCACGGGCAGGGTGAAGAGGCGGCGGTAAACCAGGAAAGCGCCCCAGGCCAGCAGGCCATACCAGAGCATGCTGTGGAGATGGTGAAAGACAGCGTGCTCGCCGAAAAGGTGGAAATCCAGCATCATGGTGGCGGAGGAGAGGGGGCGGAAGAAATGAAGCTTCAACGCGGGCCAGGTATACCAGGGATACGGGCCGGTGTTGATGTACTCCGCCATGGCGGTTTCGTCGCCCGTGGCGAATAGAAAGAGGTCCAGGGGCGTGGCGCCGAAGCCCTCGCCCCGGAGGGTGAGGAGGTGGAGGTAATCGTCGAAAAAAAAGCCCGCGCCGATGGTGGGCAGGGCCACGAGAAGCGCCGCAATCACGACCGCGCGGGGATGCCGCAGGCGAGAGGCCAGCGCGAGGCAAAGCTGAGAGGCTCGAGCGATCATGGGAGCCCGTGCCGACACCAGACTTGCCTGGGCTGTTCCACGGGCACGTTCACCAGGGCACCCTGACCGCATGGGCGGTCATGTCCCGAGGTCCGATTGTTTCATCGTGGGGCAGGCGGGTTGTGTTGGTAAATGGGCTCGGCTGGGTGCCCTTCTCGATCTGGATCTGGTCGAAGCCGATAATTCCCGTGCCGTCCACAATACCCGCTTCGAGATAGAGTTCCTTCAAGTTGGCGGGAATATCAATGCCGGGCTGGAAGACGACGGAAAGCTTGCGCCATTCTCCGTTGTCGCGGATATGCAGTAGATTGGTAAAGCCCGATTGGCCGCTGGCGTCGATCCAGGCGAGGCGGACGCGTCCGGCGGGAACCATGTTCGAGCCGCTCTTGTGGGTGAGGTTCTCCGTGCGCACCGCCAGCGACAGCACATAGGGTGTGGAGGGATCGAGGCTCGCGCCTCCATCCAACACCGTAAGTTCGATGGCGTCCACCAGCGCATCGCCTTCGCCTCCCGCAAGACGCCACACCTCGACGGTGATGCTACGGGGATCGGCCTCGGTGGGGATGGGGGCTTCCAGTTTCATTTCCGCCCAGACGCCCGTGCCCGGATGGGCGGCGTGAATTTCTTCCTGAAACCCCGGGCCGGCGTAGCGCAGCACCAGATGGAGGTTGTCGGTTGTATGGCTCAGGCCTTTGGCCGAGAGCGCCAGCGTCCTGCCCGGCGCGATAGCCACGTCAATCGATTGCTGGATCAGGGTCGCCTGTTGGGCGGGGGCGAGCTGGAGGCCCCGCGAGTCTTCGAAGCCCGCGCCCGTCATGGAGACGGCGGGCAGTCCGCTAATGGTCCAGCCCACGGGTTGCCCGTCCGCCCAGGCGTCAAATCCGTTGTTGCGCAAGCGATACTTCGCGGGGCTCACCGCCGTGCGAAACATGGTCGCCCAGGCATCCTTCCCCTGGACGTCGGTCGCCTCAACTTCGACTTGCAGCGCCACGCTTCCGGCGTAGACGTCGTCCACAGTCTTTCTCACGCCTTCCGGCTGCTCGCCCCTGGTCCGGCCTTCGAATCCGCCATTGTGAATGTGATTGGTCGTGGGCGCGCCCAGTTGGAAAAGCCGGAGCCCCTTCGGGACATTGCCCGCCGAAAAGTCGTACTGCTCCGCGCCCGCATCGTTGAAGAACTCCTGAAAGTCGGGGGCGTTGTAGTTCTGAAAGCCGATGAACCACAGGTTGGAAAAGGGATACCTCGCCGCCAGTTCGTGCAACAGTTCCGGTGTTGGCGCGCCATACTGTTCTACAAATCGCACTTCCTCCTCGCGCCACGGCAGGAAGCGGCTGAGATAGTAGTGGATGTAAAGCGCGCCACGCTCTTCCTTCGGCGTCATGAAGAGAAAATAGTCGCCATTGCGTACGGACTGGGAGGTGACCGCATGGAGATTTTTCCAGTCCCGAATCGGAGCCCGATTTTTCACAAGTGGTCCCCTGGGCAGATAGCCATCCACGGGATAGGAATTGTAGGCCTCGTTGAGTACGGGGGCCATGGGTACGGCCAGGCCCAGCATCAGACCGACGTAGAGCAGATTCGTGCGCGATAGATTTCGCTCCGGGGCCGAAGCGACGGTTCGCCGCCATAGTTGAATGCTTCTCGGGGCCGTAATAAGGCGGGCAAGGAAGCGGGGCAGCACGCAGGCGCCGCAAGCCACCAGCACCACGGCGAACACGGCGGTGAACGAAAGGTCGCGCGAATGGTACCAGTGTCCGGAGGTTACAAAAAAAAGACTGAGCGGCCCCAGGAGGAAGCCCCCCGTCAGGGGCGCAGCCAGGGCGGGCACGCGAAACCACAAATCGACAAAGCCCCAGACGCCCAGCACGAGGAGCAGGGGCCAGAGCCAGTTGGTGTCATTCCAGAAGTAGGTCTTCAGGTACTCCACACAATCATAGAAAGTGAGCCGATAGCGGGTCTTGCCGGTTGCGGGATCGGTGAAGGCCATGCCGCCGCCCTGGGGACGTTTGGCGGTGTCGATGTTCGACATGACCACGCTCGCGGCGGGCGTGTCCGCCTTCGAAACCTTCTCTATCGGGGCCGTAACGGATGGCTTGAAAGCCAGGTCGAAGACTTTCGACGGATTCACATTTTTTTGAATCAGGAGACTGCTCGCGGCGACCGTGCACAGGGCCAGGAGGCTCACGAGGCCCAAGCGGCGGCGGAAGGAGCCGCGGGAGCGCTGGCACAGGAGATAGACCCCGGCCACGATGTTCATCATGGCCAGCGCGGGGGCAAAACAGACATGGGACGCCAGCGCAAGACAGGCGGCGAGGGTGTAGCCCAGCCAGTCGCGAAGGCGGCCCCGCGCCAGAATCCCGGCGAGGAACCAGAGCGTGAGGAGCGCAAAAAACATCATGAGCGCGTAGTAGCGCGCGAAGGTGCTGTAGTAAATGTGGAAGGGCGCGAAAGCGACGATGGCGGCCGCGACGAGTCCCGCTGTGCGGGAATGAACCTGACGCACGATCCCGTAGGCCAGCACGATGGTCAGGAGTCCCGCGATGAAACTAGGGAAGCGCAGGGCGGCCTCGGTGTCGCCGAAGGCCAGGCTGCCCTTGGCGAGGAGGTAGTAGAGCGGGTAGCTCCGGGTTTCCAGCGTGTAGAGCGCCGACTGCATGGCGCGATCGCGCGTATAAAGCTCGTCGTCGTAAAGGCTGATTCCAAGATCGTGTATCCGGAGAAAGGCCCCGTAACCCACAATGACCAGCAGCGCCGCAAAGGCCGCGCACCGGGCAATTCGCTTGTCGTTCCAATATCCGCCCATGGCGCGTTACTCCAGAAACTCTATCTTCTTAGTTTCAATTCTGAATGGGCCGGTGGCGTCGTCGGGCAACTTCACGCTGAGGAACGCCTTCGCGATCGGGCCCCGCCATCGGGGGTGCTGGTGAATCTGCACCAGGCGCACGTCACTCTTGTGGCGATCCGGCTGGACAAAAGTTGCGCCCCGGTCGGTCGAAAAGGGCCAACTTTCTCCCGCGGCGGTCACGTCGTCGGGACTCGCCCAATACCATTCCAGCTCATAAGGGATGACCACGCCGTCATCCAACTGGCTGACCGCCATGGTGACACGGATATTACGCACCGTGGCCGCGTCGAAATTCAGCGTTAGCGCGGGGCCGGGACCCGTCTGCACGGCGGTGTAGACCATTCCGGTCGGGGTTTGGTTCTGCTCCGCTTCTGGGAAGGTCCAGGGCTGATCCGCACGCTGCGGGGCGGAAAAATCCCATTGCTGAACGACCTTCTCCTCCTCGCGAAGCGCCCAGGCCATGGCATAGAGCACACCAGCGGACAGGAGAAGCATGATTAGAATGGATAGGAGGCTGTGCTCCGGGAAAGCCGGGCGCAAGGGGGCTTGGGGCGCGGTCGCGTCGGCGGTCGCGGCAGGGGGCAAAGCGTCCGAATCGGAAAGCATGGAAACCTCGCAGTGGGGTGAAAAGGACTTCAGGAGAGAGGACGCATTATAATAGGGTCGCCGTTTGGGATGCAAAAGGAGGGGGCCGCGTCATGCCGCCGGGGTGAACGTAATGACAGTTTCCGCAGACGCGCGTTGAAAGGTCCACCGCGCTATTTGCCGTCACCCGCCATTCGTTGTCTTGAGTCGAACACGGGAGAAGTCATGTATAGGATGTTGAAGAAAGCCCTGCACCTGCTTCGTACCCCCGAGCGATTGGAGATCCAGGCACGGGTGGCTGCGGCCTATGCCCGCGCGGCGGCCACGGCGGCGACACGCGCGGTGGACCCGACGCGGCCCCTGTCGTGGGAGTTTTCGGGATTCAGCCAGCACGGAGAGGACGGCATTCTGGATTATCTATGCTCACGGATGCTGGAGCGAAATCATTTCTTCGTCGAGATTGGCTCCGCGGATGGCCTGCAAAACTGCTCCGCGTGGTTGGCCTTCGCGCGCCGTTATGGCGGGGTGATGGTGGAGGGAGATCCGCGTTTGTCGGCGCGCTGCAAACGGGTGTTTCGGGAGATGCATTGCCACAATGTCTCCGCCGTGCGCGCGCTGGTGGATCGAGACAATATAGACCGGATCATGAAACGCTGCCCCTATCGCGATCTGGATGTGTTGATACTCGATATTGACGGCATCGACTACCACATCCTGGAAGCGGTGCTGTCGCTCGGCTTCGCTCCCAAAGTTGTCGTGGTAGAGTACAACAGCGCCTTTGGGCCGGAACGGGCGATCACGGTGCCCTATGATCCCCACTTTTCGCGGAAGGCGGCCCATCCGACCCGACTTTACTATGGCGCTTCGCTCGGGGCCTGGCATGCGCTCCTCGGCGGCCGTGGTTATCGCTTCGTCACGGTCGAGTCCAACGGTGTCAATGCGTTTTTCATTCGTTCGGACTGTTTCTCCGATGGCTTTGCCGATACGCTGGATGGGCTCACGTTCCAGGATAATTTGAGCGACCGGAATGGCGCTACGGAGGATGTTCGGCGCGCGGGTGACTGGTGTACCCCGCTGCGAGACTGGAGGAGCCAGTTTGAACTGATTCACGATCAAGAATTTGTGGATGTATCCCGAGGACGCGAAGCGTGAGCAGGCCCCAGCGCGTTTTGCTCTCTATTTTCGATTGACCCATCGTGTGCACGGCCACAATCTGACCGAGCCCCTCTGCCGACGAGTCGCCCACGAAGTATCGGCCATTTCCTTCGCTCGATGGAAAGCCCCATCGCGCCGCCGCCTGTTCGTGGGATTGGCGGCGTGGAACCGGGGGAACTCACTGGGCTGGTGGCGATGAAGCTCGTGGAGCTGGGTGTGCTCTTCTTGCTGTACCGGTGCCGGTAGCGTAGGATGAATTACGAATTACGAATGGGTCTTATGGATGCGCGGAGTTGACTACACGCGCCAGCCTCCAGCCTCCGTGAAATCCTGGTCCACTTGCAGGTATAGTGCTCTCGTCCCCGCTGGCCCGTTGTGCGGGGTGGCCCCCCGGATGTCGAGGCAGATCATCGTGGCACCTACCACCGTCAAGGAAACCATTTTCGCCGTAGAATCGCTCGCCGTGTTTGGCGCGCCACCCGCTTTTGAGGAGCCGCTCCACGTGGGGCGTCCAAACATCGGCGATCGCAAGGCGATTCTGGCGCGGATGGAGGAGATGCTGGACAGGAACTGGCTCAGCAATAACGGCCCCTTCGTGCAGGAGTTCGAAGCGCGCATCGCGGAAGCCGCCGGGGTGAAGCACTGCATTGCGGCGTGCAACGCCACCGTGGCGCTGGAGCTGGCCATCCGCGCACTGGGGATGACGGGCGAAGTCATTGTGCCATCTTTCACTTTCGTCGCCACGGCCCATGCGCTCCAGTGGCAGGAGATCACACCCGTCTTCTGCGATATCGATCCCCACACCCGCACCCTCGATCCGAAGAAGGTGGAGTCGCTGATCACGGCCCGGACTACGGGCATTATCGGTGTCCATCTCTGGGGACAGCCCTGCGATGTGGAGGGACTGGCGGAGGTGGCCGCACGCCACAATCTGAAGCTGCTCTACGACGCGGCCCACGCTTTCGGCTGCTCACACAAGGGCAGAATGATCGGCAGCTTCGGTGATGCCGAGGTCTACAGCTTTCACGCCACAAAGTTCCTCAACGCCTTTGAGGGCGGGGCCATTGTCACGAACGACGACGAGCTGGCGCGGCGACTTCGCCTGATGAAGAATTTTGGATTCGATGGCCCCGATTCGGTGGTCTACCTCGGCATCAACGGAAAGATGACCGAGGCCTGCGCGGCTATGGGGTTGGCCTCGCTGGAGTGCATGCACACCTTCGTCGAGGTCAACCGGCGCAACATGGCGCGCTACGACCTGCGATTGACGGACCTGCCCGGTGTGGTCCTGCTGACGGACGAAACGCTGGAACAGCGCAACTACCAGTACGTCATCGTGGAGGTGGACGAAGAGAGCGCCGGTCTCAGCCGCGACGAACTGTTGAAAGTGCTCCACGCGGAGAATATCCTCGCGCGTCGCTACTTCTACCCCTGCTGCCACCGCATGGAGCCCTACAAGACCCTCTTTCCCGAGGCGCGCCTCCGCCTGCCCCACACGGAGCGCCTCTCGGAGCGAGTGCTCTGCCTGCCCACCGGAACCGCCATGTGCGAAGCCACGATCGACGCCGTCTGCGACGTGATCTGGACTGCCGTGCGCCACGCGGGCGAAGTGAAAGCGAAACTGGCCGAGGGATCGTAAGCGCCGCGACTCGTGCACTACTTCTTCATCACCTCGCGAAGAAATCCGGCCATGTCTCCGTCGTCGCGAATGCCGAGGCGCGTCAGACAAAAGTCGTAGCGCACAGGGTCTTCGGGGCACACGGCCTGGAAGGCCCGGGTGATCTCCAGCGCAGTTTTCAGGTCGGCGCTGTTGCGCCTCGTGAGGCCGAGGCCGAGGGCTACGCGGTGCATGTGGGTGTCCACGGGAATGACAAGTCGGTGGGCGCCCAGTTCCGGCCAGAGGCCCAGGTCCACCGCGTCACTCCGCACCATCCATCGCAAATACATGAACCACCGTTTGCAGGCGCTGCCCAGCGCGGGATCGGGCAACAGGTAATTCTTCTCCAGATTTCCTTTGTCCCGCAGTGCGTGGACAAAGCGGGTGAGTCCCGGCAGGATCGTTGGCGACTCGGGGTCATCCATCGCGTTGAAGGCGTTGCCCAGGGCGCCGTGCTCCCGGAGAAGCGACCCCGCGCCGGTCAGCAGCGAGGCCATCTCCACTCCGGTCACATAGCGGTGGCGAAAACCAGCGAGGCGCCCATTCAGTTCGCTATTTGAAAGGTCGGGCAGGGACCGCGCGGGCTGCGGCAGCGCACGGAGTACGATCTCGATGCTTTTCAGAATCTGCTTCACATTGCCAAAGGCGAGGGAGGCCGTGATCAGCCCCACGATTTCCTGGTCTCGGGGGTCGGCATAGCCATAGAGCGGCGCCAGCGGATCGGGGTCCACAAAACAGCGCTGGTTGTAGTGCCCGTAGAGTTCATCAAGGGGCGCCTGCAGTTCCGCAATGCGGCGCTTGCGCGCCGTCGTAAGAAAGGTGGCGGCTTTTCGTGCGGCGGGCATGGGGCGACGCGCGGTCAGGACGGCGTCGCGCGCGTAGCCGCCGTGTTCTCCACCAGTTCCACGATCTTCACTGCGGATTGGTTCAGTCCGCGCATGAAGGGCAGTGCGGAGGCGCGAATAAACTTCTCAATGAGACCCAGGCTTACCCCGATCAGATTCTTCGTGCGCTCCTGGCCGTCCGAGGCGTCGTTCACCCAGAAGAGAATGATCCCCATCTGATAAAGCCAGAGAATCTTGGCCAGGTGGGGACGCAGAACAGCGGAGGCTTTCAAGTTGCTGCCCGCAATCACATCGTCGATCAGGCTGATGGCCTCGTTGCGCATGGGGGTGGACTGGGCACTGAAGGGGGAGAGGGGGTGCTTCCAGTCCGCGGCTTGCCGCGCGAGGACGGCGGCCAGCTCACGGAAGGGCGTCATCTGTTCCAGCTTGAACTGCAACAGTGCGGTCATGCGCTCCTTGAAATCCTGGGAGCGCGCTACAATCTGCTGGTTATATTCGCGGGCCTCGGCGCTGGTCTGGGCATAGAAATGCAGCACCAGTGCTTCTTTGGTTTCGAAATGGTAATAAGCGGCACCCAGAGACAGATCGCAGGCGGTGGCAATCATGCGCATGGTTGTTTTTTCGAAACCATGCTCCTGAAAGAGGGCCAGGGCCGTGTTGAGGATATGGGCCTTGGTGAGGTCGCTTTTTTTGGGTTTTGGGGTGCTCATGGGGACTCCAGGCTGAACGTTTTCGGAGTTTAGCACGGGGGGCGGGTACGGTCAATTGGGGCGAAGGATTTAATCGACGGAAGCGACCAAAAGGACAGCCGCTATCCTGCATGTCCGACCGGTCATCAACCGTATCGTCGCCTATTGTCTCTAGTCCTTATTCTCGTCGACGTCGCCGAGCAGCCCCTTCAGTCCCTCGAAAGCATTGAAGCCCAGCGTCACTTCCGTGCGCCCAATCGCGCCGGGGCTCGTCCCCGCTTCGCGCTGCACCGCATCCTGATGCTCGTCATCGTGGCAGTAGAGGCAGAGCAATTCCCAGTTGCTGCCGTCGGGCGGATTGTTGTTGTGATTATGATCCTTGTGGTGGACGGTGAGCTCGCGTAGGTCCGCGCCTTCAAATTCGCGCGCACAACGGGCGCAAAGGTGGGGGAAGAGCTTCAGCGCCTGTTCGCGGTAGCCGCCCGCCCGCTCGGCCTGGTGCTTTCGGGCGTTAGCGACAATTTGCGCGCGGCGCGCGGGGTCAATCTTCACTTTTCTGGGGCGCATGAGATGCTCCATTGGTTGAGCAAATGGTGCTGGCTGTTTACGAATACAACAAGACGAATTTATCCCAGGTTCTTCCGGAATCGGAGCGTGGCCAAAGTGAGCACGAACATGCCCATACCGGCGAGGATAACGCCGTTCATCCACAAATCCTCGAAGCCCGTATCCCGCAGAATAATGCCCCGCAGGATCTGGATGAAGTAGGTGGCGGGCACCGCCTGTCCGATCAAGTAAATGATGTGGGGCATGGAGTCCTGGGGAAAAATGAAGCCGGACAAGAGCACAGAGGGCAGAATGATGAAGAAGGAAAACTGGAGCGCCTGGATTTGGTTGCCCGCGAAGGTGGAGACGAGGAGCCCGAGGCCCAGCGCGGTGAAGAGAAAAATGAGCGTGAAGCCCGCCAGCAGGAAAACGTTTCCGGCGATAGGCACCTGAAAGAGGAAGCGCATGAGCACCAGCACCGACACGGTCTCCATGATGCCTACGATGCCATAGGGCAGGAGCTTGCCCAGGATCAGCCCGAGGCGCGACACGGGGGTTACCATAAGCTGCTCCAGTGTGCCGGTTTCCTTTTCCCGCACGATGGCGAAGGCGGTGAGGAGCATGGTGATCATCTGGAGAATGATGCCCACGAGGCCCGGCACCATGAAGTTCGCCGTGCGCATGTCGGGGTTGAAGAGCACCCGGGGCTGAGCCGCAATGGGCGGCACCGTCGCGCCGCCGGAAACATCCGCCAGCAGATCGATGGATTTGCGCAGGGCGATGGCGTTGCTCACGTTCAGGGCCTGCATCGCCACCGTGGAATCGCTGCCATCGATGAGCACCTGGATTTCGGTATGCTCCCCCGTCAGCAGGCGGTCGCTGTAATCATGGGGGATGATCAGACCGATCTTGGCCTCTCCCCGCACGATGGCGTGATTCACTTCCGCGCCGGAAGTCACTTCGCGCCTAATGGTGAAATAGCCCGAATTCGTAAAGCTGTCAATGAGCGCACGGCTCTCGGCGCGCCCGTCCAGGTTGTACACCACCGTCGCAATATTCTTCACGTCCATGTCGATGGCATAGCCGAACACGGTCAACTGAGCCGCGGGCACCAGGAGCATGAGGAAGAGCGTGCGCGGATCTCTCAGAATGTGGCGAGACTCCTTGTACATGATAGAGACGAGGCCCTTAAACACCGGCGCGCTCCTTTGCCCGCAGCCGCGTAAGCGTCACGAAGACGTCCTCCAGCGTCGCGGGAATCTCCCGGACCTCCGCCGAGGGAAAGCCGTCCTTCTCCAGATCGCGCTTCAGGTGGGGGCCCGATCCGCTTTCCGCCAGCACGTGGAGGGCGTCGCCGAATATGGTGGCGTCCATCACATAGGGCATTTCATTCAGGCGTCGCATGGCCATCGCCACGCGGGGCAGGCGCAATTCATAGCGCGCCGTGCCCTCGGGTGTCACCTCCGGCAGGGATTTCAGCTCACCGGGCGTGCCGTGAACCATGAGCTTCGAATAGTAAATATAGCCCAGGTGGCTGCAACGCTCGGCCTCATCCATGTAGTGGGTGGTGACGAAAAAGGTCACGCCCTGGCCGGCAAGATCGAAGAGCAGATTCCAAAGATCGCGGCGCGCCACCGGGTCGATACCCGCCGTTGGCTCATCAAGGAACATAAGGCGGGGCTTGTGCACCAGGGCGCAGGCCAGGGCCAGACGCTGCTTCCAGCCGCCCGAGAGCCGGCCCGCGAGCTGCTTGCGAAAATCGCCAATGTCCACAATGTCAATAACCTCATCGATGCGGGCCGAACGTTCCCGGCGGGGGATGCCGTAGATGCCCGCATAGAATTTCAGATTCTCCATGACCGAAAGATCGGCATAGAGGCTGAACTGCTGAGACATGTAGCCGATGCTCCGCTTGATGGATTCGCTGTCGCGCACAAGCTGGTAGCCGAGCACCGAGCCCGTGCCCGAGGTGGGATGAAGCAGGCCGCAGAGCATGCGGATGAGCGTGGTCTTGCCCGAGCCGTTGGGTCCGAGAAAGCCGTAGATATCGCCCTCTACAATCTCCATGCTGACGCTGTCCACGGCCGTCATGCTGCCGAAGCGACGGGTTAGATTCTTGACCTCGATGACACTGGCCATCAGTTGGCCCCGTTGATCTTGGGCAGGCGCGCGGTCACGGCCATGCCGGGGCGGAGTTTGCCGCCGTGGGAGTCGAGGCCGACGGTCACGCCGAAGACCTGCTGCACGCGCTCTTCCTCGGTCTGGAGATTGCGCGGGGTGTATTCGCCTTCCGCCGCAATCTGCTTGATCTTGCCCGTAAAGGTTTCGGCGCCGAAAGCATCGGCCGTGAAGGTAATTTCCTCCTGGAGCTGGAGGTGGCCAAGCATCTTCGCCCCCACGAAAAGAGTTACTTCGAGATCTTCCGGATCCACGATGCGCACCACGGGGCCGGGCTTCACCAGATCACCGGGACGCACATCGAGGGATTCGATGACACCGTTCTGGGGCGAGATGATGACCATTTCGCGCAGGCCCACGCGGGCCCGCTCCAGGTCGGCCGCGGCGGCGTCCCGGGCGGCTTTCGCTGCGGCGATGTCCTCTACCCGGGGACCGATTTTCAGTTCCTCCAGCGCGGCCTGGGCCTTGTCGTTGGAAGCGCGGGCCATGTCGATTTCTTCCACCCGCGCGCCGCTCAGCACCAGATCGCGCTGCTCCTTCACGCCCTGGAACTGGGCCTGGGCGGCGTCCAGCGCGGCCTTGGCCTGATCAAACTGGCGCTGCGAGGCTACCTCCTGGCTCAAGAGGTTCTTTACCCGCTCAAATTCCTTCACGGCCACGTCGCGCTGGGCCTGGGCGGCATCCAGCGCGGCGGCGGCCGCGCGAATTTCCTCGTTGCGCGCACCCTTCAGCGCCATGGCGAGCTGGGCTGCTGCTGCGGCTGCGGCGGCCTCCCCCTGACGCAGTTGCTCCGGCGTCGCGCCCGCTTCGAGCTTCGCCAGCAGGGCCTCGCGACTCGCAAGTTGCGCCTCGGCGGCCGCGACGAGGGCTTTGGCCTCGGCATCGTCCAACTGGACCACCACGGCATCCTTCGCGACAGTATCGCCTTCTTCCGCGAGTACAGCCATGACCCGGCCCCCAATCCGGGAGCCCGCCGTGGTGTGGCGCGATTCGATCTCGCCGGTCACATGGACGGCGCCATTATCCGCGCTGGGACAACCGGCGAGCAAGAGGACCAGAGGCAATCCGGCAAGGCAGACGATTCTGAACAAGGGAGTTTTCCTTATCGAGGCAGGCCGACAAAGGCCCGGCAGGGAGCGCCATCCGCATTGTGAATCGGCATGGGCAGCACAACAAAAGGGTAGGTTCCGGTGGGCACATCGCGCAGGCAGAGCCCCTCCACCACAAAAACGTCGTTTTCCAGGAAGGTGTGGTGGGTTGGGCCGGAATTCTTGTAGGGGGCAATGGAGAGATAGTCTATCCCCACGAGGCGGACGCCCTCGTCCACCAGTCACTTCGCGGCTTCCGGCGTGATGGCCACAAAGACGGTGTTGAACGGACCGTTCACCGGGAAATCGCTGTTTTTCGTCTTGAAGAGCACCCGGCGGGGCAGGGGGGAGGGGCCGAGGTGCTCCAGTTCTATTCTGTCCGCGTTGGGAAGGTGAATGACCGTCGCCTCACCGAAATAGACCTCCGGGTCAATCTCATGGAGCTTTCGGCCGCCGTCCTCGAAGTGCCACGGCGCGTCGCAATGGGTGCCCGTGTGGGTCGGCAGGGTGATGGTGGAGGTGTTGCAACTCGCACCCTCCGCGATGCGGCTCGCCGCCACCAGGCGCACGGGGTCGTCGCCGGGCCACACCGTCGTGCCGTCGTGGATGGGTATGCTTACGTCGTGCCAGCGCACGTTCATCGGGAATGTCTCCATGGGCCCCTATTATCGCACAGGACACGCCCCGGGTGACACCGGGGGGGTGACTCACCTTGGGTGTCTGAGTCTCTATGGGTCTTATGGGTCTGGTGGCAGCCCTCATACTGACCCATAAGACCCATTGGACCCATAAGACTCATTCTTTGTGCTCTTCACGCAGGCTGCTTCCAATCTGCTATAATCCCCGCCGGGCGTCCACATCCACTCGGGGCGCTCCTCTTATTTTAGCGCCCGCTCTTGACAGTCGAAGTATGGAGGATTCCCGGTGGGAGTACCGGTGCTCAGTGAATTTCAGAAACTCAGCCAGCCACCGCGCCAGTTCCTCGTATTCAGCGCCCTGAATCTTTTCACCTGGTTTTCCATCGGCGGACCCGTGATGGTGCTTTTTGCCCGTCACATCGACATGCCCGCCTCCTGGATCGGGGTCCTCAATTCCTTCCTTCAACTGGCCACCCTCCTCGTCATTGTCACCATACCCCTGGTGCTGAGGCTCGGCTCCAAGCGCCTGCTGCTCATCACCTGGTCGCTCCAGAGCTTCGCAGCGTCCTTGCTCTTTCTGGTGCCCTGGTCACTCAAGCTATACGGCCCCCACGTGGGTTGGTGTGTCATGCTGGCCGCCGTCCTCGGTTTCTGCCTGGTGCGCGCCACGGGCATTGGCGGCTGGTTTCCCCTGATTCACGATGTGGTGCCGAAGGGGGAGCAGGGGGCTTTTTTCAGCACGGAAATGGCCCTGCTTCAGGGGTGCACTGTCGCCGCGACGCTTGTGCAGGCCTTCATCCTCGGCAGCGACCCCACCATCGGCCGTTTTCTGTTTATCAACGGCTTTGGCATCACGTGCGGCCTGCTCAGCGCCCTGTGGCTGAAGCGCATCCCCGTCGCCGAGCAAAAGCACACTCCCATCAAGGGCAGCGGAAGCATAGAGGCCTACACCGCGGCGCTGAAGGACAAGGGCTATCTCCTCTTCGTGTTCACCACCGTTACCTGCTTCTCCGGCTTTGCCTGGATCAACACGAGCATCGTGCTCTACATGCGCGACGCCATGCATTTCACCGATATGAACATCATGATTTTCCTGGCCGCGGGCAACTTCGGCGTGCTGCTCACCATCGCCTTCTGGGGGCGCTTTGCGGAAGACAGCGGCTCGGGTTATGCCGGTCTGCTCGCCATGCTGGGCCATTCCTTCGGCGCAATTGCCTACTTGTTTCTTCCCCCGGGTGCACCGTGGTCCGCCTGGCTCCTGCCGCCTACCCTCGTCTGCACCACCCTACTGGGCGCGGCCTACTGGACCATCAATCACCGCTACATGATCAGCTTGGTGGACAAAGAGCACAAGGTGGGCTATACCAACCTGTGGATCGTGGGCACGGCCCTCGCCATGGGCGTCACGCCCGTCATCACCGGCTATATCATAGAGCACTACGGCATGCTGGGTTTCCGCGCCGCCTTCGCCATCTCTGGCTTTGGCGGGATCCTGGCAGGCCTCGCCAACTTCTGGGTCGTGCACAACCGCCGCCCCCTCCGCCACGCCCTCGACGAACTCGTCAACCCCATGCTTCCCCTGCGGACGGTCGGGCGCATCGCCTGGGTGACCGTAGGACTTCATTCGAGTAACCGACGGACCGTAGTGCACGACGAGCACACCCGGAAGGCCGGGTGATGGGTCGTACAGGTCGTATGGGTCGTATAGGGTCTCAGTATTATATTGACCCTTACGAATCATAAGGCCCATTTTCAGCCTTCAGCCTTCAGCCTTCAGCCTACAGCCTACAGCCTCCCCCGATGCCCATCCCCCTCATCAGCGATTTCCAAAAGCTAAGCCAGGCGCCCAAGAGCTTCCTGGTCTTCAGCACGTTCAACGTCTTCTCCTGGTTTTCTCTGGTGGGGCCGGTGGTGGTCCTCTTTGGCCGCACCATCGACATGCCCGCGTCCTGGATAGGCTTTCTCCTGTCCTTCATGCCCTTGTCCATGCTGCTGGTCATGATCACCATTCCCCTGGTGACGCGCTTCGGCCCGAAGAAGCTCATGATCGTCACCTGGATCGGGCGCAACCTTGCGGCGTCGCTGGTGTTCTTTATCCCATGGGCGCTTCACGTCCATGGCGCACGGGCGTCATGGATTGTGCTCCTGACCGCCGTGCTGAGTTTCTGCCTCGTGCGCGCGGCCGGCGTGGGGGGGTGGTTCCCCTGGCTGCACGAAGTCGTGCCGGAAAAAGAGCAAAATACGTTCTTCAGCACCGAGACAGCCCTGGCCCAGTTCTGCATCGTCGTGGTGACCCTCTCCCAGGCGGCCATCCTCGGAAAAGATCCGGGCGTGTCCCACTTCATGGTGATCTACGCCTTCGGTATCGCGGCGGGACTCGTGAGCGCGCTCTGGCTTTCCCGGGTGCCCGGCGGCAAGTCCACTTACAACCCGGAATTTCCCCAGAGCAGCTTCACCTCCTATCGCGCCGCCTGGAATGACAAGCCCTACATCCGCTTCGTCTTTACCACGGGCATCTGCTTTTCGTGCCTCGCGTGGATCAACAGCAGCCTCGTGCTCTACATGCGCGACGCTCTCCACTTCAACGACCTGCGCATCATGCTCATCATGTCCGCGGGCAATCTATGCGTGCTGTTCACCATTCACTTCTGGGGACGCTTCGCGGAGCAAAGTGGCACGGGCCAGGCCGCCGTGCTGGCCATGGTGGGCCATTCCTTCGCCGCTCTGGGCTACCTGCTGCTCCCGCCGGGCGCGCCCTGGACCGCCTGGCTCATCCCGGTGGCCTTCGTGATCTCGTGCGTGCTGAATTCCGCCTATTGGACCTTGACTCACCGACACATGATCCAGGTCGTGGACGAAGAGCACAAAGTGGGCTACACGAATATCTGGATCCTCGGCACGGCCCTGTCCCTCGGGCTGACGCCCATTTTCGCGGGGTATATCATCGAGCACCTGCACCTGACCGGCTACCGGATCGCCTTTTCCGTCGCCGGCTTCGGGGGGCTCGTCGCCGCCCTGGCGAATTTCTGGGTGGTCTTTGATCGAAAGCCTCTGCGCAGCGCGCTCGATGAGTTGATCAACCCCACGCTGCCGATCCGGACCCTCGCGCGAATCGCCTGGGTCACCGTGGGCTTGCATTCGAGTAACCGCAAGAGGGACGAGTAGAGGAATTGCCCTCTTCACAGGGCAATCTCAGACAATATGAGCCGCACCGAAGGTGGGTTAAGCTTCCAGCTTGACGCACGGTTCACTCCAAGGGGGAACAGGCCCGTTGATTCCGTCACGCCCGCCGGTTTCCAGATCGCCTCTTACACCTTGTCCTTCAAAAAGCGGCCCGTGTGGCTGGCCTTGTTCGCCGCGATCTTTGCGGGTGTGCCCGTGGCGATGACCTTGCCGCCCGCGTCGCCGCCCTCAGGGCCGATGTCGATGATCCAGTCCGCCGTCCGAATCACATCCAGATTATGCTCGATGACCACCACCGTGTTGCCGTGATCCGTCAGTCGGTGGAGCACCTGGAGGAGCTTGTCCACGTCCGCCGCGTGGAGGCCCGTGGTGGGCTCGTCCAGGATATATAGCGTGCGGCCCGTCTGGCGTTTGGCCAGTTCCGTGGCCAGTTTCACGCGCTGGGCCTCGCCGCCGGAGAGCGTGGTGGCCGCCTGGCCCAGGGTGATATAGCCCAGGCC
>JBHEKR010000494.1:0-6594 GCA_041859365.1 Candidatus Hydrogenedentales bacterium | reverse complement strand
GCGATCCAGGCCAAGCCGCCGACGAGGGTGAGCACGACGAAGCCTGAGACTGCGCCGAGCCTGCTGATGCGTGCGGCCCTGGTGAGGTTGCCGGCGCCGATGTTTTGCCCGACGAGGGTGGAGACGGCCATGGAGAGGCCCATGGCGGGGATGGTGATGAAATTCAGCACGTTGATGCCGACGCCGTAGGCCGCGATGGTGGTGGTGCCGAAGCTGGTGACGAGGAAGGACATGACGATGGCGCCGAGGCCGCGAGTGGACAGCTCGACGGAGCCGGGAAAGCCGAGGAGGAAGGCGCGCTTGATGTAGGCGAAATCGGGCTTGAAATTGCGGAGGCGCAGGTGGATGCCGTGCTGTCCGCGCAGGAAGATGAGGATGCCGAGGGCGGCGGCGAGGGCCTGGGTGCTGAGGGTGGCCATGGCCGCGCCGCGCACGCCCTGGGCGGGGATGGGCCCCCAGCCGAAGATGTAGAGGGGATCGAGGAGGAAATTGAGGAGGACGGTGCCGGAGACGATCATCAGGGGCACTTTGGTCTGGCCCACACCGCGCATGAGGGCCTGAAAGATGTTGTAAAGGAAGACGAAGATAACGCTGATGAAGGACACGCGCATGAAACTCAGGGCGTTGTCGTAGACCACCGGGGTAACGCCGAGGAGGTTCAGAAAATGGGGCGCAAGGAGGTAGCCCGAGCCGCCGAGGACGAAGGAGGTGAAGGTGACCATCATCATGGTCTGGGCGGCGACGTGGTTCACCATTTCCGGCCGGCCCGCGCCCATGTACTGAGCGGAGAGCGTGGCCCCGGCCATGCCGAGGCCCGCGCCGATGGCGATGACCAGGAAGGTGACAGGCGAACTGATCGATACGGCGGCGACGGCATCGGCCCCGAGTCGTCCGACCCAGAAGGCGTCGGTGAGCTGGTAGCCCGACTGGAGGACGTTGCCCGCCATAATGGGGATGGCGAGTCGCAGGAGGGCCGTGCCGATGGGGCCTTTGAGGAAGAGGTGTCGAGGTGGATGATGCATGGGATCGGGTGCCGGGGTTAGACACGGTTGCCAACTCACGCTGAATTGCGCGTCACTGGAGCATTGGATCGACACCGGGTCGGGCTGTCATTGTATTGACCTGCCCCCGAGCATGCAATTTCCGGTCGTACGTCCTATACCGTTCCTCGAAACTGGTGTATACTTCAACGTATCGTGAACACGATGGAGGCATTTAAGTGCAATTCACTATTGAAACTGAGCGCGAAGATGACGGGCGTTGGATAGCGGAAGTCGTGGAGCTTTCGGGCGTCCTGAAGTATGGCGCGACCCGTGAACTGGCCATCGCCCAGGCGGAAGCCCTCGCTCTTCGCGTGATGGCCGGGCGAATCGAGGCCGGGGTCACTTCGCCGCCACGAATCGCGCCAAGGTGAGAATATTCCGCGTGTAGGTGTCGGTGTAGAGCGCGGGGATGCCCTCGGCCATTTTTCCCTGGATGTTGGCCTTCGCGGGCTCAACCCAGGCCCCCACTTCGTTCTGCGCCTTCACGATGTCCTCGGCCATCCGCGTCAGTTTCCCCGTCGCGGGCGGTGCAACCGCAGGCTGTACAAGTTGCAACGGCTTCCACGCGTCCGCCGGCATGGCCGCGAGCCGCTGGTACTCCGCGTCGATAAGGTCGAGACTATTACTGGTCTTAAAGCCGTAGTGGGTGGGCATGTCGGCGTCGCTGTAAGTCACCTGATAGTCCTTGGTGAAATACAGGGGCGTATTGGACTGCAGCTCATAGAAGCGCGCGAGTTGGCCATCGGCCAGCACCGATTTGCGGTAGTAGGCCAGGGCCCGTGGGATGGGTTCGAGGTACTTCTTGTCGCCCGTCAGCTCGAAGACCCGCAGAAGGGTCCGCATGACGCCCTGGGACTCACTGCCGGTGATCGCGGGCGGCTCGAACTTGCGCGCCCAGGCCGGCTCCATCGCGGCATTGTATTGCTGGGCCCAGCCCGGCTGGGGATCGGGCATCTGGGCGAGTATCATGAAATCGCCCCCGCGCTGGCCGGAGGCTGCGACGGCTTCATCCTGGTAAATCTCGGCACCGAGAAACATCACCTCGATCACGTCGGCGAGGGTGTTGTCGTTGAAGGTGTAGAAGTCGCTGTAGGGCACGTTGGGGAAGGTCCTCGACCAGCTTTCGGGGTAGGCCGCGGGCTTCACGGGGAACTTCGCGGGATCGGGAGGTCCGGCAAAGCGCTGGGGCCAGGCGCCATTTGGATACTGGGCCTCGGCGAGCTTGCGCAGGGCATAGCCTGCGGCCTCGTGGATGGCCTCGTCTTTGAAATCGAGTGCGCGATCAACCAGCATCAGGCAGCGGAGTGCCTCCTGGGTCACATTGTCGTCGAGGGTCGTCGTATTGCGCAGCTTGGCGTCCGGCGCGCGCATGGCGCTGTCGACGCGATAGGCGTACTTCGCCCGCTCCGCCGGGTCAAACTCGATGCGGTAGTCCCAGCCACCGGAATCCAGTTGCCCGCGCACCAGGCACAGGGCGACCTCCCGTGCGGCTTCCAGGTAGTAGGCGTCGCCAGTCATTTCGTAAATCGCCAGATAGGCCAGGCCCACGGCCGGCGTTCCGGGCGGCTGCACCCACACCGTGGTGGCCGAGGCCGGGGTTTCCCCTTCCTGCTCGGAAAGGTCCGCGGCATAGCGCCAGAGGTAGCCCCCTTCTTCGGAGACTTGCGTTCGGAAGTAGTCCACGCCTTTTCGGAGGGCGGTGCTGGCCTCGTCGCGGGTGAGTTCGGCGGCCTGGGCGGCGGCGCAGAGGGAAAGGAGGCTGAGTGTGATGGATTTGAGCATCATGAGGTACTCCAGGGGCTGGCCGCGCGGCAATACGTGCGGGGAAGTAAAACGGACTTCCCCTATTCAACCAGACACGGGCCGTTGGATCAAATAGGTTGAACCGCGAATGGACACGAATCAACACGAATGAGAATCCGGAGTTCAACGCATCGTGGAACAGACCCACTCATTTGCACGGGACATGTAGAACAGAAAACAGAGAGAGAGTTTAACCACAACGAACTCAACGAGCACAAAAGCGAACCTTATGGGACATTCTCTTCTGCTTTATCCGCGAAGTTCTGTGCGGATCTGTGGGATGTCACTTCGATTGAGAATTCAGGTATTCTCAAGGCATTCCGCAGTCAGTACTTGCTCTTTCCTACCCCAGCGCCAGGTCCAAGCGGTACACTTGATGAACCCGCTGCCCGGTGGTAATACTATTGCATCACCAACTTTTCGATGAGCGTGGTCCTGTCATTTTCAGCCTATTGGGAATTGCCCCGTGAAAGTATCTCTGACAACCGTCCTCCTTATGGCCGTCGTGACCTTGGCAGCTTACCCCGACGCCCCGCGTCCGAACATCGTGCTTATCGTGGCGGACGACATGGGCTATTCCGATATCGGCTGCTACGGCGGCGAAATCGAGACGCCCAACCTGGACCGCATGGCGACTGAAGGTTTGCGCTTCTCGCAGTTTTATACCGCCTCCGTGTGCGGGCCGACGCGGGCATCCTTGAAGACGGGGCTGTATCACCATCAGGTTGGCGTACACACGTGGAACGGGCTGCGCAACGACAAATGCGTCAACCTGGGCGAGGCGCTGCAGCTCGCGGGTTACCGCACGATGATGGTGGGCAAGTGGACGGATGATCGCTCGGCCAGCTATGAGGGCTTTGACCGCGCGTTGTGCGCTCTGGCGCAGAAGGGGCCGGGCAACTATTTCAAGAATGTGAACACGGCGGACTTCTTCCTCGACAAGGAGCCCTTCACACCGCCGGAGGATGGTTTCTACAAGACCGATGCCTACACGGACTACGCCATCAAGTTCATGGAAGAAGCCGCGACGATGGACAAGCCCTTCTTTCTCTATGCGGCCTATCCCGCGCCCCACTGGCCGCTCCACGCGAAGGAGAAGGACATCGCGAAATATCGCAAGCGTTACCGCGAGATGGGCTGGGATCAGTGTCGCGCGGAGCGGGTGAAGCGCCTGAGCGAGCTGGGTCTTGTGGGCGATTCCCCCATCCCGCCGCGCGATTCCGCCGTGCCACCGTGGACCGAGGCGGAGCACAAGGACTGGGAGGCGGAGCGCATGGCGGTCTATGCGGCGCAGATCGACTGCATGGACCAGAATATCGGTCGGCTGCTCGATACGCTGAAGAAGATTGGCCGCGAGGAGAACACGGTTGTCCTGTTTCTCTCGGACAATGGGGCAACCGATATCTATCCGAAGGCCGCGGCGGATGGCAGCTTTTACCTGGACAAGGATGGCGAAACATGGCGCACGGATGGCACCCGGACGCGGCCCATGACACCGGGGGTAATGCCGGGTCCCGGCGATACCTTTGGCGGTTATGGTCCCGAGTGGGCCCACGTCAGCAACACGCCCTTGCGTGGCTACAAGATCAGCAATTACGAGGGCGGCATCCGATCACCGCTGATCGTGAAGTGGCCCGGCGGCATCGCGAAGCCGGGGACGATAACGCCGCAAGTGGGTCATGTAATGGACATCATGCCGACCCTGCTGGAATTCGCGGGTGGGACCTATCCGACCGAATATCAAGGGCGCAAGATATTGCCGGTGGAGGGAAAGAGCCTGGCTCCGATTTTTGCGGGCCAGGAACGCGTGGGGCATGAGGCGATTTTCTGGGAACTCAACGGCCACCGCGCGGCAAGGAAGGGCGACTGGAAGATCGTTGCCGTGCCCAAGGGCCCCTGGGAGCTTTACGACCTTGCCATGGACCGTGGAGAGACGAAGAATCTCGCGAAGGAGCATCCGGAGAAACTGGAGGAGCTTGTCGCGCTGTACACCGCCTGGTCCGCGCGGTGCAACGAGGGACGTTAGTGATTTGTATCTCTTTGCGTCTTCGCGCCTCTGCGTGAGAGAATCGGAAATTGAAGCACGCAAAGGCGCGAAGCCGCAAAGGAGTTACCATGCCCTTTCGATTTTTTCAGCTTGGTCTGTATGCCCTGGTATTGGCGCTTCCGTTTTTCGCTCGCGCCGACGAGCCCATCAACATCGGCTCACGCCGGGAACTCTTTGTAGATCTCGCCCTGGCCGATCGCGTGGAAGGCGCTGCGGCGATCAAACTCCATCAACCCGTGCGGCGCGAGATTGCCATCCGATTCGACGAACCCTGGGAAGGCAACGCCAGCGGTTACACGACGGTGTTTCAGGACGGTGATGTCTTCCGCATGTACTACCGCGGCCATCGCTACCTGCTGGACGATCAGCCGCTGCGTCAGGCGCAGGCGGAGGTGGTGTGCTTTGCGGAGAGTGCGGACGGCATCAAGTGGGTCAAGCCGAAGCTCGGGCTCCATCCGTGGAATGGCTCGACGGAGAACAATATCATCTGGATGGGCAGCGCGGAGACCCACAACTTCGCGCCCTTCAAAGACACGAACCCCGATTGCCCGCCGGAAGAGCGCTACAAGGCCATCGGCGGGACGGTGACGAGCAACGGCCTGTGGACTTTCAAGTCGTCGGACGGCATCCACTGGACGCGAAAGAGCGAAGCGCCGGTCGTGTCGAAAGGTGCTTTCGACTCGCACAACACGTGCTTCTGGGACGCGGATCAGCAGCGCTACATCATGTACGTCCGCTATTTCACCGAGGACGATTTCAAGGGGCTCCGCTCCATCGGCGTGTCCTACTCCAATGACTTTGAGACTTGGACCGAACCCGTGGGGCTCAGCTATCCGGACTCGCCGCCGCAACAGATGTACACCAACCAGGTCCTGCCGTATTTTCGCGCGCCCCATATTCTTATGGGCTTCCCCACGCGCTATGTGGCCCGTCCACTGAATCCCCACGTGGCTTCACTGGACCCCGTGGAGCTGCGCACGCGCCTCATCAAGGCCGACGAGCGGTGCGGCACCGATCTGACCGATGGCGTCTTCATGAGCAGCCGCGATGGTCAGTCCTTCAAGCGCTGGGACGAAGCATTCCTCCGTCCCGGACCGCAGGCCGAGGGACGCTGGATCTACGGCGACAACTATCAGGCCTATGGACTCTGGGAGACGGCCTCGGAAGTGCCCGGCGCACCCAATGAGATCTCGATGCTCTTCAACGAGCACGCCTGGGTGGACGAAACCCATGCGGAGCGTCGCTACACCATTCGCCTCGACGGTTTCACTTCGCTGAACGCGCCCCTGTCAGGCGGTGAACTTGTGAGCAAGCCGCTGATCTTCTCCGGCAAACAACTTTCGGTGAACTACGCCACGTCCGCGGCGGGCAGCCTTCGCGTGGAGATTCAGCACGCCGATGGCAAGCCGCTGCCCGGCTTCACCCTCGACGACTGCCTGGAGCACTATGGCGACAGCGTTGACCAGATCATTGCGTGGAAGGCCGGGAATGATGTGTCGGCCTTGGCGGGCACGCCGGTGCGGTTGCGCTTCGTGCTGGCGGATGGGGACGTATATTCGTTTCGATTTGCGGAGTAGTCGGTCTCACTTCCGCCAGAGTCGATTCAGCATCGGCCCGGCGGCCTCCACAAGTTTGTAGCCCGCGTAGGGCTCCAGGCGGGCCCAACTGATGGGCTGGCCGGGATAACCGCCGCCGAGGATT
>JBHEKR010000104.1:0-31792 GCA_041859365.1 Candidatus Hydrogenedentales bacterium | reverse complement strand
TTTGTGGACTACCTCGGAACGCGGGTGAATCAGGACGGTCTGGTGGACCGGGAAGAACCGGGCGGCTGGTGTCTCGGGGACTGGGCGAACCCGGATCCCGTGGAGATCCCGCCCCCCTTTGTGAATACCTGCTATTACTTTCATGTGGCGGACATCCTTTCGAAGGCCGCCGAGGTCCTGGGGGAAGAGCAGGATGCGAAGCGCTATGCCGAACTCGCGCAACAGATCAGGAACAACATTAACAAGGCCTACTTCGATGCCGGCAACGCCTGGTATTGGCAGAACCGGCAGGGAGCGAACGTGTTCCCGCTGGCTTTCGGCATTGTGCCGGAGGAAGCTTTCGTTCCCGTGCTCGACAGCCTTGTCGATAGTATTCTGAAGAACGAGGGACACTTCGACACCGGAATTCTGGCGACGCCATTGATGCTCGATGTACTTACGGCTTCCGGGCGCGAAGACATCGCCTTCACGCTGATGAACCAGCGGAACTATCCGGGATTTGGATACATCCTGGAAAAGGAAGCCACGACCCTGTGGGAGTACTGGGACGGGAAACTGTCGCACAGCCATCCCATGTACGGCAGCGTGATCCGCTGGTTCTTCACGGGGCTCGCCGGCATCCAGTCGGATCCCGATCACCCGGGCTATAAGCACATACGCGTCGAACCCGCAGTCGCGGGCGACCTGACCCACGTTGCGGCGGAATACAACTCGAACTATGGCCCGATTGCCAGCCGCTGGCGCATCACAGACAATACACTGCGCCTGGCGGTGAAAATCCCGCCCAACACCACCGCCACGGTTCTAGTGCCGTCGGCCGATGAGGACGCCGTGAATCTCGAAAGCAAGTCGGACTGGGGCCATGCGGAGCGGAGGGCGCGTGTGGGAAATCGCACGGTTTTCGAGGTCACTCCGGGAGAATACGAATTCAGCGCTGCAAACATCGGCAGCATCGTGAAGCCGGTACATGTCGCCACCCCCGTCATCGGTCCCCGGGATGCCATCATTTCAAAGCCGGATAAGGCAACTATCTCGATCGAGTCCGCAACCGCGGATGCGGAAATCTTCTATACACTCGACGGCAGCGTGCCGGATCGGAGTTCGACACCGTATATCGCGCCCATCGAACTGGACAACACCGTGAACGTAAACGCCATTGCGTATCGCGAGGGGTATATCCCGAGCTTTACGAGCAGCGTTTCGGTGAACTTCGTCGATCCGGCCATTCACGGCGTCGAGTACACGGTCTATGAAGGAGAATGGGACGAGCGGCCGCCGCTGGAATTGACCGCGCCCGTGTCCAGCGGTCGAATTCACGGATTCGACGTCGGCGAAATTGAAAAGCGGGAAGATCATGTAGCCATCATTTTCACGAGCAACCTCGAAATCGATGCCGAGGGCGACTACCAGTTCCACGCCACCGCCAACGATGGTTGCGTTCTCTACATCGACGAAAAAGTCGTCGTGGACAACGCCGGTTGCTTCGGGGAAAAGGCGACCTGCGGAGCAATACACCTGCAGGCGGGGAGACACCCAATTCGGGTTCGCTACTTCGAAAACACAGGGTCCGAATCCATGGACCTCCTTATGGAGGGGCCGAACCTGGAAAAGCAGCCCATTCCGCCGTATAAGCTATTCCTGAAGGAGTAGGCGGGACAGTCCGGCCCGCCTGGAGACGTATACGGGGCCCTACGAACAAGTGCCTGCGGGCTGGGAAACGGATGCACGGGCTGCGGGTCCATGTCCCTATTGGGTGCCCTTCGCATCGGCCCCTCAATCGCTTCCCAAATCCCCTCTGGCGGCGTTTATTGAGTGAACAACCCGAATCGGACAAACTCAACCCAACGCCGAGATACATCCATGCACGATCAAACTCTACTGACCCAATGGCACCGTAATCGCGACGGCGAAGCTTTCCATGAACTTACGCGGAAGTATGCGGGTATGACCTACGCCACAGCGCTGCGTGTCCTGCGCAATACCCACGACGCGGAGGAAATCACGCAGCGCTGCTTCGAGACCCTGGCCACGAACCGCCGTGCGCCGGGCGATGCGCTGGGACCATGGCTGCATCGGGTGGCGGTGAATGCCGCGCTGGACTGGCGCAAGCGGGAAAGCCGCCGTGCGGCGCGCGAGGCGACGTATCACGACGCGCAACCTCAGACGTCTACACCCGTGTGGGACGATATCTATCCCCTGGTGGACGAAGCCATCGCCGCGTTGCCCGAAAAACTCCGGCGCGCCGTGGTGGGGCACTATCTGGAGCAGTGCACCCACGCCGAACTCGCTGCGACGGAAAAGATCAGCCGAGAGGCCATGACCCAGCGTATTCATCGCGGGGTGGAACAGGTACGCGCGGCCCTCCGCAAGCGCGGGGTGACCGTGCCTGCTGCCACGCTCGCGGCCATGTTCGGAGACGAGCTCGCCCGCGCGGCGGAGCTGCCCATGGCATTAAAAAGCCGACTGGGACAGATCGCCGTCTCGGGAATTGCGGTCAACAACAGTTCTGCTCTTGCGGGTTTGCTCATGTCAAAAATTGCCGCTGGCCTGGCAGCCCTGGTCGTAATCGGAGCCGGTGTCTGGATCCTGATCGACTCCCCCGATTCCGAACATCAGGAAAGCTTGACGCCAGCCCTCTCCTCACCCGCTCCAACACGGTTGTTCGAGACGTCCAGTGTTCTCAAGGTAGCAGCGAGCAACGCGAATCCAGGATCGGCCGATCTCGACGACTCGGAGTCTGTGCTTTCTGGTCGCGTGTACGAAGCCGTTACCCGCAAGGGAATTGATGGCGCCAAGCTGACGCTGGCCAATGCGGAGATTCATGAGGATATGCTCACGGACACGGAGGGCCGGTTTTCCATGGCCGAACTTCCGGAGGGCGATTACTACCTTAGATGCATTTCGGCCAATGGCTACTATGTACCGACATGGCTCGATGACTCAGAAGAAGCGAGAGACGTGCGCCGGTTCACCGTAGTTGCGGGGAAGCCCGTCAGCGGAATAGACTTCGCGCTGGAACGCGGTGAATCCGTATCCGGGCGCGTCGTCGATAACCGAGGCCAGACCGTAGCGGGCGCCACGGTGACCGTCGGCGCGGAAATTCGAAACTTTCACGTGCTCAACACCGCCGTCAGCGAATTTGACGGAACCTTCCGCGTCAGTGGATTTCCGCCGACAATGGGCGCGTGGATATGGGCTGAAACAGAAACCGAGACGAGTGCGAGCACAGGCCCCTTGACTCTTCCCGTTGTCGATATGATTCCGCTCGATGTGCTCGTCCAGCCAAAAGCTTCGGTGCGTGGCAGAGCGACGTACAGTTCTGGCAGCGCGGTTGCGAATACCGAGGTCGTGCCGCAATATTCACCCGAGGTATCTGTGCGTCGATGGACAGCAAGCACCGACGAGCAAGGACGATTCGAGTTGGCGGACTTGCCCGCAGGCAGTGTGCTCCTGAAAGTCTGGGACGGCAACGCTATTCTGAACGACGATGATCGTTTCGTCCTCGAACATGGACAGAAACTTGAAGACATAGAACTGCATTGCCCCTTGGGCGATGGTCGAATCGCAGGGCGCGTGGTGGATTCCAAGGGCCGGGGCCTCTCCAAAGCACAAGTGGAGTTCACCTCCGGCGCATTAAACCATCAGGCCCGTCTCCGCACAAAAGAAGACGGCACCTTTTCAATGGAAGGACTCCCGCTGGGCACCTACCAGATCAAGGCCGACCGTTTCGGACAATACTTGGAGGCTCTGCTCCCGGAGATCGCCACAGGCGATAGAAATGTGGAATTGGTATTGGGCGATCTACCCCGCGCGGAAGGACGGGTCATCGATGGACAAACCGGCCAACCTGTCGTACACTTTCAGGTTGGCTCTCCCCGCTCAAAGGAACTGGCATCGCACCCTCAGACCTTCGAAGCGGTCGAGAATGAGGCCGGACAGTTCTCCGTGCCACTTCATCATTTGGATGAAAGCCTTGTGGTCGTCCGCGCGGATGGATACGCCTTTGGCCAGACTACGGTCGTGGCGGATAGACCCGGTGAACTGTTGCGCGGCATCGAGATCCGCCTTCAACCCCAGGCCGATTATCAGGGGACGGTCCGCGATGAAGCGGGTAACAGCATAGCAAATGCCGTGATCGTCTCTGGAAACCCATCGCCCGGCCTGGTGAATGATATGGTCGTGTGTCGCTCCGACGCATCCGGCGCTTTCTCCTTGCCTGCCAGCCAGGTGGCCGATCCATTTCTATCGGCAATTCACCCGGAATACGCCAAGGAAATGATCGAGATTACTCCTCAACACAGTGCTGGCGAACCTGTCGAATTCACGCTCGCCAAGGGAGCGACGCTCACATGCGAAATCCTGAAAAACGGATCGCCTTCAAATGAAGCCAAGGCCTACCTGATGGCCATGGAGCGCTCCGGCCCATTTGAACAATCCACGGTAACTCCGGACGGGCGGCACGTCTTCAAAGGTCTCATGCCGGGTCGCTACTCACTCCAGGCAGTTCTGGATGGAACAGACAGGCAGCCAGGGGCACAACGTGTGGAAATCCTTGAATTGGCTGCGAATGAGCAGGCCATTTTTCGTATGGAACTCCAAACCGGCACGGCATCACTGGCGTGCAACCTCCATGGCGATCCGGCGACCACCCACCTGGAGTTGGAGGTAAGCACGCAACAGGGGAGTCAACGCTACACGGGCGTGGCCAATGACGGAACCGTGCTCTTCAGCAATTTGCCCATGGGGCTCGGTCATCTGTTGGCGAACTATCAATTCGGCGACGGTAATTTCCGCCAGCGTTACACGGTCGAATTGCAATCGGACACGATATCCACCTTGGATATCGGACTCGGCCACGGCGCGCAAATCAGCGGGCAGGTCGCCCGGTTTATTGGCGGCAGCAATCCCCGCGTGTTCGTTATGTTTGGTCAAATCGACGCCGAGGTCATCATTGCCGGCACGTACAGTTTCGATAATGACTTCTGCGGAAACTTGCCCGTTGCGGAGGACGGAAGTTTTACGATCCCTCACCTGACGCCGGGCACCTATACATTGGCCGCGCTCACCGTGGTCGATGACCAGACGCTATGGCCCGGATATGCCGTCGTGAACCTCGGCGAGGAAGATGTCACCGTGGAACTTCAGCCGTTGCCGTGACCGTTACCTCCCGGCCTCTACACGCAACGCGGCTTCCGCCTCCGGGCGCTCCGTGCCCGCCCTGGAATTCAGGATGCCGTTGGCTACCGCCAAGATGGCTGCCTGTGCTACGCCAAAAACAAGGAATAGTTCGAGCCCAGAAAAGGTGGAAGTCCTACTCATCATCTTCCATCTTGAGCGAGTTCCGTCCTCTGTTCTTGTCCCCGCCCGGCGGCAAGGCGTAGCCAAGTTTGCGAAGTGCGCGCCGAAACGGGGCAATGTTCTCCGCTGGCACAACAATGCGGTCGCCATGCGCCCCGAAGCAGAGTGACTTCATCGCGCTATCGTGCAGGATCAACAGCGCGGTGGGTTCATCGTGGGCGCGGAAGATCTCCGCTGCGCCGTGATACTGGATATGGCTGGCGCGCTCAACGATGCCGTCGATCAGGTGAACAATGCCGCCGGGAATCTCGTCGTCGCTTCGCGCCGCGAGAAACTCGCCGATCTCGTGTGGCTGGAAGCCCGCTTCGATTGCCTCGAGGATTCGGCTCTGATCGAGGCGCCACGCCCGCTCATGTACTTTCACGGCGATTCGGTCGAGAAAGAGTGCGTCGCCCGCTTCGAAGTTTTCAAGATCGATCACCACGATCTCGTGATTCGGCAGGATCCGCAGGGCGGCTTTCTCGGCGATGGGCGCGGTCTCGTAGTCGTTCGCCATCCCCAGACACCAGGCGCCCAGGGCGGTAATGCGGAAGTACAGGAGGCCGTCATAGCGCGAAAGGGCTGATAGGTCGTCGGTGCCCCAGTAGCTGCGAAAGTCGTCCCGCGCATCCTCTGCGGGAATGTGCGCGATGTCCACCAGCCCCAGCGTTGCCACGTACTCCCAGAGTAGACACATGGCGTAGCGGCCCTGTATGAGTTTCCATGTCGTAAAATTGGATTCCGACAGATGCCCGTATTCAGGGTGGCCGATGTACAGCCCCCATCCGCCGCGTGACACGATAAAGTTGTGGCCTGCGGCAACTATGAATCGAAAGAACTCGTCTATGGCAATCCACTCCCCAACCGGACACTTGGACAGGGTATCGCGCAGCGCGCCTCGCCGGATACTCGCCGGGCTGAGTGCGCCTCGGCCTTTCCTGTTCTGGCCCTTGATTTCGTCGATCCGATTGAATTCATCCAGGAGCTTGTTCGACTGCCAATCCTCCCATGCCGATTTGATGACCTCGTGCGCGGGCTGGGCCAGGGCGGCTTTCCCCGCGCGCGACAGCGCGAGTTTGCCGCCGGAGGCTTTGGCGAGCCCGGCGGCCTGGGCGATCAGCGACAACGCAAAGGGCCGAATTGTGTCCGCAGCTTTTTCTCCTGATGCGTCCGTCGCGAAATCGCCTTCGCGCAAGACCGCCGCCAGCGCCTTCGCACCGGCTGAAGTCACGCGCTTGGTGGCCTCGCTTACGGAAACGCGGCCCGCGTCGATCAAGCGCAATACAGCCTTCATGTCGTGAAGCGCCGAGCGTTCGGTCTCCGCGATGGTGAGCGGGCGAGTCGCGGTTACCCCCTGCTTCCTTCTCCATCCGGGCAGCGGCAGTGAAACGCTGTCGGGAAGCCTCTCCACCGTGGCTATCTTTGGCGCGGGGGGCGGCGGCACGAACAACTTCAGGCGCTCCTGGATATCGCAAGGCAATCGATCGCTCACGAGCAGTACGTCGAACAGAGTATAGGGCACTCTGGTATTGACCGATCCATACCCGCTGGAATAGCGCAGGGGAAGTTGGCCGTACTTCGCCTTGAAACGGTCCTCGCTGAAGCGACCGTCGTGGTGGTGCGTAGCTTCCTGGACGGCCAACTGCATCGTCGGATCAAGGCGGCTCCAAAAACTGCGAAGTCCCTCGCCCGCAAGCTCGTCAAGGATTACCGAAACACGATCAGCCTTCTTCGTAGGCACCTTCTTCCTGAAAAGCCGCGCGAGTTCCAGCAACACCTCGGAGTTGCACGCGTTCAGGGCTTCTCCCAAGGTGCGATATCGGGTGTCACCGAAGAGTATGGTCATGCGAATCCTTCCTAGGGTCTTGAAAAGCACAGGAAAAACCCTGATGTTACCGCCCGAACGGAGTTCTCAAGGGGAATTCTCGTTCGGTGACCTTCCGGTAACGGGTCTAAAAGGGAACCATGGGCATTGAATTGCCCCTCTACGCTTTCCCCCGTCGATCATATTCCGGATACAGCTCGGTGACGCAATCCGGGCAGATGCCGTGGCTGAAATCGGCGCCAGTGTGTTTGGAGACATAGGTTTCCATGGCGTGCCAGGCGCCAGCATCGTCGCGGATTTTCTTGCAGTTGCTGCACACGGGCAACAGGCCTTCGAGGGTCTTTACTTCGCTCAGGGCGGTCTCGAGTTCGGCTGTGCGCTCGGCGACGCGGCGTTCCAGCAGCTCGCTCTGGCGCTGGGCGTTGGTCTTGATCTGGCGCGTGAGGGAGAAGGACCAGACGAGGGAGGCGCCCAGGGTGGCCACGTGCATGAAGTTGGCGGTGAAGGGGTTGTCCCGAAGCAGGTCGAGATAGACCATGCAGAAGAGGACTTCACCGACGAGGACGAAGCCCCAGGAGGCCAGGAAGAGGCCGAGGGCCACGGGGGAGCGCCAGCCCGCCTGAAGTGCGAGGGCCCCCATGACGACCGGGCCCATAAGCACGTAGGCTATGACGCCGTAGAACACGATGGGGTGTCCCGCGAGGGTCAGGAAGCCGACGCCGGTACCGAAGATTACAAAGGCGATTGCGGCCCAGGCGAGGCGGGGCGTGTGCCGCCAGGATTGGAGAAAGCTCATGGAGAAGGCGACGCCGAGCCCCTGGCAGGTGATGCCGGTGAGGGTCAGGGCGTGGTTGCCCCAGCGGGTGGGCTCCTGCCAGAGGAGCATGTTGGCGGTGCCGGCGAAGGTCATCTGGTTGAGCGTGGTGGCCAGCAGCATGAGGGAGAGCCAGAGGTAGACCGGCTGGCGGAGCCCGACGAAGATGCAGCCGTTGTACAGTGCGAGCCCGATGAGGGCCCCGGCCAGGAGGAGGTTCAGCGAGAGGCGCAGTACAGCCCCTTCCCTGGCCACCCCGGCGGGGAGAAGTTCCGCGCGGAAGCGCATGGCCCCGTAGTGATAGATGCGCATGTAGAAGGTCTCGGACTGGCTCGGCTCCACCTGGATGGGGAAGGCGGGGTTGAGGGTAACCAGGGGACGCGACCAGAAGGGCACGGCGACGCCTATCGCTTGTTTGGTGAATCCCCCGCTTCCGTCCGGCGCATAGAGCGTGACATCGATGAGCTGGGAATTGCTGAGGCTCAGGACGAGTGGTTCAGTGGCGGCACCTTCTACGGTGAAGCGGAACCAGTGCTCACGGTCGGTGTAACCCAGATGGACGTCCTGGCCGGCGATAGGGGTGAACTGGTCGGCGTTCTTGGGAGCAGCGACCTCTTCGACGCCTGCGGCGCGGACCTCCGGCTGAAGCAATTCCAGTGTGAGTGGGAGTCCGCGGGGCAGGCCCGAATCCTGCGTTGGCTGGGCCCAGGCCCCGCCAGTCCAAGCCGCAAGTGCCCCCATGACGAGGCCAAATAGAACAAACACGAGTTAAACCCCTTCAGATACCATGGCGCGGTCCTCGCCAAAACCGTTGAGAGCCTCTTCGCATGACTCTGCAACCCGAACACAGGACCGCTACCTCTGGGAGAATTGTACCTCAAGCCCGGCTCGCCGCCCAAAATGCACCTTGGGACTATAGTGTCCCAATCGACCACTTTATGCCGTTCACGAGGAGTTGGCGGAACGCGGGTTCACCAAAGTCGGCGGGGTGCCCGAGACTGGTGTAGAAGACCTTGCCCCGGCCCGGCGCCGCCTCGCGAATCCAGGTTACCGCCTCGGTTACGCCGGGGATGCTTCCCTCCTGGAGACGCAGTGCGCCCTCGGCAAGCTTGCCTGTATTGTATAGCGAGCCCAGGCTGTGCCACGCGACGGGTTCCACGCCCTTGAGAATGGGATGGTCCACAACGAGATTCTTGATGTCCGCGCCGATTTCGTTGGCCTCGTGGCCTGTATAGCTGCCGCCGAGTATTTCAGGATCGAAGGCACCCCACTCCGCGCTGCCTTCGGGAACTTCATAGCTCCCGTCGGGCTTGTTCTTGAGCTTGAAGGCATGGCTCGCGGTGCGGAGCCCGATTACCGGCTTTCCGGATGCGACGAAGTCACGCAACATCTTGAGTTGGCCCGATGGCAAGCCAAGCCGCCGCACAAAGACCAGCACCGCATCCGCCGTCGCTAAGTTCTCCATGCCCGGAATGCTGTGCCCCCCTTCGCCATGAAGCACGGAGACATGAAGGTCCTCCGTCTCCCGCAGGAATCGGGCAAACTCGGGCAGGGTCTTGTCCGCATGATAATGATCGTCGCTGACGATCATGGCCAGGTGGGGACGGGTGTCTTCCGCGAAGCGAAAAGCGGCCTCGCCGGTGAGATCGGTGCTTTCCAGCGTGGGGCAGCCCAACTGCTCCAGATAGTCGACCACGAGCTCGGTACCGCGAATGTGGCTCACGCGGGGCGCCTTTTCGGGGTTGTAGCGGCTGTCGGTCAGATCGCGCACCAGCACCACATTCAAGCCCTGGGCCTTCATCTGGCGAATACCTGTCGGACCGTCGAGCTGGGCGAAGTTGGCGTGAACCCCCATCAGGATAACGTTTTCTATACCACGCTTCTTCAAGAGTCCGTAGACTTCGGCCCCCTCACCGATGACGTCCACCTCGGCAATCTCGATGGCGGGGTGCTGACGCGTCTGGGGCTTGTCGGGGCGGACGGGTCCCTCCCATCCGTTGTCCGAAGCATCGACGGGAAGGGCTGGACCTTCCTCCAGCGCGACGAGCGCTACAGGCGCAACCTCCAGACATCGCGTGCGCTGAGGGGTGTCCTTGTAGTAATCCGTGACACCGCCGGGCGCGTGTACGACAAGCAGTCCCTTCTCCCGCGCGGCGCGGGCGGCCTCGTTAATGTGCGGGGCGAGCTCGTCCATGCGCTTTGCGATGAGCGGGGCCTGGGCCTGATCCCACAGGTCAACAATGACGAGCGCCGTCTTCGCGGAATCCCACTGCAACGTCCTGTGAACATAGGTAAAAGCACGATCACTCACCGGTGCATCGAGGTCGGTGTTGACCTTTTCCGGCGCCACCCAGTCGGCCGTGGCCATCTGGTCTCGGGTGTGAAGGGCGAGCGCGTCTTCGGAAAAGACGGTCGGACAGAAACTCAGCAGAAGCATAGTCAGGAAGAAACGAACAGGCATCGATATTACCTTTCGAACGGTGCAATGGAGAACGACGCCCCGCCGGGGGCACGGTGTACGCGGAGAACTGCGTGCAATGCGGTCTCTATGCTACTCTCTGGTGACCCATCCATGCTACTGAACCATTCTTGCCACCAGGACTATCGATCGTATGACGCAGATTCGAGGCAAACATGTGCTCATCACCGGCGGCGCCCAAGGCATGGGCGCGCTGCTGGCCATGGGTTGTCTTGAACGGGGCGCGGCCCGGGTCACCCTTTGGGACGTCAACGCCTACGCCCTCGAATCTCGGCTGCGCGAGCTGCGAGGCCGGGGGTTTCACGTGGTTGGCGCGCTGGTGGACCTCAGCGAGACGAAGCAGATCGTGGAGGCGGCCGCGGCGATGGTGGTCGAGCAACCGGTCGATATTTTGATAAACAACGCGGGGATCGTCGTGGGCACGCCGCTGGCCGAGCAGACCCATGACGAGATCGAGACGACACTGCGGGTAAACACCCTTGGCGTGATCCACACGACGCGCGCGTTCCTACCGGATATGATCGCGCGGAAGAGTGGCCATATCGTCACTGTTGCGTCGGCGTCGGGCTTCATCCCGGTTCCACGCCTCACGACCTACGCCGCGAGTAAGTGGGCCTGTATCGGATTCTCCGAGTCGCTGCGCGTGGAACTGCGGGAACATCAGGGCCTGCACGTGACCACGGTCTGCCCCAGCTACGTGAACACGGGCATGTTTTCGGGCGTGTCCGCGCCCTTTGGCGCACCCCTGCTGGAGCCGGGCTATGCGGCGGAAAAGATCTTACACGCCATTGAGCGCGACACGTCCATGCTGCGTATGCCTCGAATCGTGCACCTCGTTCCCATGCTCTACGCGGTACTGCCGGGCCCCGTCTTCGATGCGGTGTGCGGGCGATGGCTCGGGATCTATCGTTCCATGGCGCACTTTACCGGTCACCCGCCGACGCGCTGAGGGGTGGGTTCCGGGCAACATGCCGACGAGCAGCGCGCCGACAGACGAGTAACCTATTTGAAGGCCCGCACCACGACCGAGTTGTCCTCGGCTCCGTGGCCCGCATCGATGAGCTGATTCAGCACGTCACGATGGAGCGAACTCACCGGGAGATTGGCGCCGCAATGTTCTCCCATCTCCAGGATCAGCCCCACGTCCTTTGCATGCTGTGCGAGCCGGGCCTCGGGCGTGAAATCTCCCGCGATCATGCGGGCTCCCTTGGTGAACATGACTTGGGAAGAGGCTGGACCGGATTTGAGCACGTCGAGGGTTTTCTCCAGATCCAGCCCGCAGTGCTCCGCGAGGCCCAGGGCCTCCGCCAGCACGAGGCGGTTCAAACCCAGCACCTGATTGGCGACCAGCTTCATGCGACTCCCATCGCCGGCTTTGCCGAGGTAAAAGATCTGTTTTCCAAAAGTCTTTAGTAGCGGCGCATAGCCCCCCGCGCGGGACTCGGCATCCCCCACGAGCAGCACGGCTTCACCCCGTGCCACAAGCGCGCTCGACGCGAGAACGCACACATCGACAAAGTCGATCTGGAGGGCATTGAGGCGGGCCCAGTCGGCTTCCGTGTCTTCGGGCCGCCCCGTGGTGGTGTCGAGGAGCAGGGCGCCCTCCGAGAGCGATTCCGCCAGCCCGCCGCCCCAGAGTAGCTCCTGGCGGATTTCGGAGGTGGGCAGGCTCAGCACGATCACGCCGCACGTCGCCGCCACCGCGTGGTGATCGTCCACGACGGTGACCCCCAGCGCGCGGGCCTCATCCCGGGCACTCTGGGCAACGTCGCATCCGGTGACCGCTATACCGGCGGAAAGAAAGCGCCCGGCGATGGCCTTCCCGAGCAAACCGAGCCCGATCAGGCCCACCGGGCGCTGTTCTGATTCTTCATGCATTGGGGAGTTCATACCCCTCGCGATAGGTGCGGGCGATCAGGTTGTTCGCCGCGTCGTCGCCGATAAAACTCGATTTGTCCGGGCCCAGGGTCAGGGGTCGGCCGACCCGGGTACCAATGTTCGCCAGGTGGCACAGAATCGTGGACTTCACCCCTTCCCGGATGGGGGCGTTGAGCTTGTCCGGAGCCCCCGCCTTCGCGCAGGCTACGAAGTTGGCGACGTTGGCCGTGAAATTGTGGGAGTCGCCCATCCGCTTTCGTTCCTCGCCGATAAGCTGAACAAAGCAGCCATCACGACCGATTTCCACGGTACCCTTGTCTCCATAGAAGAATACGCCATTGTCATGACCGGCCAGCTTGTAATTGGTCCAGAGGCGCATCTCAAACATGAGATGGACATCGTCATACTCATAGATCACTGTCTGTGTATCGGGCGTTTCGTGATCGTCGTCGTAATACAACTGGGCGCCGACGGAGGTGCAGCGGTTGGGCAGATCGACACCCATGCCCCAGCGCATAACGTCGATCTGGTGCACGCCGTCGTTGCCCGTATCGCCCGTGCCGTAGTCCCAGTGCCAGTGCCAGTTGTAGTGCCAGCGGTTCTTGGAGAAGGGCCGCTTCGGCGCCGGTCCGAGCCACATGTCGTAGTCCACGCCCGCCGGCGGTTCGCTATCAGGCTCGCGACCGATGGGGCCGCGGAGCTGATGGTTGATCGCTTTCGCCATTCGCACTTTGCCGATGAGCCCCTCCCGCATCTGCTTCACCATCTCCATGGGACCTTCGCCGCTTCGGTGCTGAGTGCCGTGCTGCACGCAGAGTCCTGTATCCCGGGCGAGTTTGTCGAGCACCAGCGCCTCATGAATATTGTGGGAGCAGGGCTTCTCCACATACACATGCTTGCCCGCGAGTAGCGCGTGGAGCGCGATGGGCGTGTGCCAGTGATCGGGCGTCGTGACCGAGACGCTGTCGATGTTTGGATCGGCGAGGAGCTCGTGAAAATTGGTGTACATTTTCGCGCCATCGAATTTACCCTTCCACCATTCTTCCACCTTCGCCCGGCGCTCCGGGTCCACCTCGCAGGCCGCGACGATAGCGACGCCCTCGGTCTTCGCGAAACCGTTCAAGTGATTGGTGCCCATGCCACCGGTGCCAATCACAGCGTGGCGCCAGGGCCGATCCTGTGCGTACGCTGCCTGTCCCCGAGCCACGGACCAGGCCACCGCCCCGGCTGCCCCCGCCTTCAGGACTTGTCTACGTGTGATACCCATCGCTGCTGCTCTCCTACGCTTGGATGATTAGAAAAGGTCAAGGCGATCATAATGCACCAGCCAAAGTGGAAATTGCGAATTGAGAATAGCGAATAGTGAATTGACGGATAAGGGTGAAACGTGGCTGTCATGAGCCCAATTTCAATTCGCTATTCTTCATTCGCTTCAAGCAGCCGCACAAGCTGCCCCGAAATCCGATCCAGCACCTTCAGGAGCTCCCGTGTATCCGCGTCACGCTCGGCTTTCTCCGCGTGGAGCTCGGCGGCGTAGGCGAAGGCGGCCTGGAGGGCGAAGGCCTGACTGTCGATGCGACCTGCTTCGGCTTCCATCTCGGCCACGCGCGCCGTGACCGCATCGGCAATGGTCAGGGTGGTCTGTCGGTCGCGGTAGATGGGCAGGCGCAGGTTGACCTTGGCAACCCGGGCCTGGACGAAGTCTTCGCTCATTGGCGCACCTCTTCCGCCAGCGCACGGGTGTAGGCCAGCACTTTTCTCAGGTGCTCCTCCAACTGGGCATGGCGCGCGCGGTAGCGCTCATTGGCCTGACGTAGCGCGTCATAGTCCGAGGCCGCCTCCTGAAGCACGGCCATTTCCTTGCTCTTGCTCCAGACTTGCTGCTGGAGCCGATCGCGCGCTTCCTGATGCCGCGCGATTTCGGCGCGGCTATCGGCCAGGACCTCCCCCAGCCCGGCGATGGACTGCTCGATTTGCTGGAGGTAGGTCTTGACCAGGGGATTCACCGGAGTTCCGCCTTGTATTCGTGCTGCAGGCGCTTGAGGATTTTGTCGAAGGCTTTTTGTGTGTCCTGGTCGGTTAGGGTGCGCTCATTGGATTGGAACACGAGGTTGAGCGCCACGCTCTTCTTGCCTTCACCCACCTGGGGACCGGTGAAGATATCGAAGATCTCCACGGCGCGCAGGAGGTTGCCGCCCGACTGGGCCGCCATGTCGCGCAGGCCGCCTGCGGGCACGGCGTCCTCCACCACCACCGCCAGATCGCGTACGGAAGGCGGGAAGGTGGGCACGGGCGCGAACTGCGCCGCCACCGGGCGCGAACCCAGCAGGGCATCGAGGTCAAGCTCGGCCAGGTAAATCGCACCTTCGGTGTCGAAGGCGCGGACTACAGCGGAAGCGGCCTTGCCGAGGTAGCCAATCGTCTTCTTGTTGACTACGATGGCGGCACGCTGGCCTTTCTGGAAGGTGGGAAAGTCAGTCTCCTCAAACTTCGCCGCCACGCCGAAATCGGCCAGCACGGCTTCCACCAGTCCCTTGAGGTCATAGAAATCCGCGGGGCGGGCTTTCTGGGACCAGTCGGCGCTGGCGGCGTTGCCCGCGATCACGATACCCACACGGCGGGCCTGCGACGGCAGGGCATCGCCCTCGGCGGGAACATACACCGGCCCGATCTCGAAGCCCGCGATAGACGCCACGCCGTAGTTCAAGTTGCGCGCGGCATTGCCCAGGTGGGCCTGGAGCAGACTGGATCGCATGGTCGCCTGCTTCTCCGAAAGGGGATTTTGCAGCACCACCATGTTGGCGTACTCGGGCGGCAGCGCGGCCTTCGCCACGTCTTCCGGGCAACTGAAAGACCAGTTGTAGAGTTCGGTCAGACCCAGACCCGCCAGGAAGTGACGGAGCGAACGAATCCGCGCTTCTTCCGGGGCGAACACCTTTTCGCAGGGGCGCACCGTGGGCAGGGTAACGGGAATGTTGTCGAAGCTGTAGAGGCGGGCCACCTCTTCGATGAGATCGGCTTCCATGGACACATCGTGGCGGCGGAGGGGAACGCGCACGGTCGCCTCGCCGTCCTTGCGTGCAATGATCTCAAGTCCAAGTCGCTGGAGCAAGCCGCACTGCACGTCCGCCGAGAGATCTACGCCAAGGAGACGGAGGGTCCGGGCAAAACGCAGGGTAACCTCGCGGGGCTTGAAAGGTGCCGGGTACGCATCGATGACGCCCTTGGCCACGGTCGCTCCGGACAGCTCCGCCATAAGCTGGGCCGCGCGATCGAGGGCATAGGCGGCCATCTCGGGGTCGGCGCCGCGCTGGAAGCGCTGGGACGACTCGGAGATTAGCGCAAGTCCTCTGGAGGTCTTGCGCACGGAGGCCGGGTGGAAGAAGGCGCTTTCGAGGAAGATGGTGGTTGTGGCGTCGTCGACTTCACTGTCCGCGCCGCCCATGACACCGGCGACGCACTGGGCGCTGTTGCCATCGGCGATCACGAGCATATCCTCGGCCAGGGTGCGCTTCTCGCCGTCGAGGGTGTTGATGGTTTCGCCCGCCTTCGCACGTCGAACGACGATACGTTTTTCCGCCAGCTTGTTCAGGTCGAAAGCATGGAGGGGCTGCCCCGTCTCCAGGAGCACGAAGTTCGTGATATCGACGATGTTGTTGATGGGGCGTTGTCCCGCCGCGATTAGACGCTTACAGAGCCATTCGGGGCTCGGGCCCACCTTGACATCGGAAAGCACACGCCCCATATAACGGGGACAAAGATCCGCTGCTTCGACGGTGACGGAGGTCAGGCTGTCGATGGGCTCGCCGCCCTCAGCAAGGTTCAGCGCCGGAACGCGCAGTTCCCTTTCGTAGAGCGCCGACAGCTCCCGCGCCACACCGATCATGCTGGCCCAATCGGCCCGATTCGGCGTCACTTCGATTTCGAGGACGGTATCGTCAAGCCCGAGGTGGGTCTTGATGTTCATGCCAACGGGCGCGGAGGGGTCGAGGATCAACAGACCGTCTTCGCCTTTGGGCAGGCCCAGTTCGGTCGAGGCGCACATCATGCCCTGGGACTCGACGCCGCGCATTTTGCGCCGGGCGATCTCGAAGCCGCCGGGCAGGCTGGCGCCCACAACGGCCGTGGGGACTTTGTCCCCCACTTTCATATTCTTGGCGCCGCAGCAGATCTGGAGGGCCGTCTCGCCGCCCACATCCGTCTGGCACACCACGATCTTGTCCGCGTCGGGGTGGGGCTCGATGGAGAGGATCTCGCCGACAAACACGTCTTTGATATCGCCACCGAGCTGCTCGATGGATTCGATTTCCAGGCCCAGCATGGTCATCTGGTGCGCGAGTTCCTCGGGAGAAACATCGATATCTACGTACTCTTTAAGCCAATTCAGGGAAACGCGCATGACTAAAACTGCTCCAGGAAGCGAAGGTCGTTATCGAAAAGATGGTTGATGCTGGGGACGGCATGGCGCAGCATGGCGATGCGGTCCATGCCCAGGCCAAAAGCGAAGCCCGAGTATTTCTCGTAGTCGTAGCCCGCGTACTCGAAGACCTTCGGATGAACCATTCCGCAGCCCAGGGCCTCGAGCCAGCCGCTGTGCTTGCACAGGCGGCAACCCGATCCCTTGCAGATGGTGCAACTGATGTCCACCTCGGCGGAAGGTTCGGTGAAGGGGAAGAAGTGCGGGCGGAAGCGCACCTTCGTATCTTTGCCGAACATTTCGTGGATAAAGTGCATCAGCGTGCCCTTCAAATCGGCGAAGGTGACGCCCTCGTCCACCAGCAGGCCCTCGATCTGATTGAACATGGGGCTGTGGCTCGCATCGTAGTCCACGCGGTAGACACGACCCGGCGCGAGCACAGCCACGGGCGGCTTCACCTGCTCCATGACCCGCATCTGCACGGGGGAAGTGTGGGTGCGCAACACCACGCCTGGCTTCACGAAGAAGGTGTCGTGGGAATCGCGCGCAGGGTGGTCGGCGGGCGTGTTCAGCGCGTCAAAGTTGTAGTACTCCGTTTCGATATCCGGACCGGTCGCCACCTGGAAACCCAGCGCGGCGAAGATCTCCACAATCTCCTCCGTCACCTGATTCACCATGTGGATGTGGCCCCGGCGCGGCTGACGCCCCGGCAAGGTCAGATCGACAGCCTCGCTTGATTCGCGGGCCGACTCCGCTGCGGAAGAAAGCACCGATTTGCGTTCGTCGAGCGCGGCGCCGATCGCATCTTTCACAACATTGGCGGCCTGACCCATGGCGGGTCGCTCTTCGGCGGAGACACTGCCGAGCCCACGCAGAATCTCGGTGAGGGCACCCTTGCGGCCGAGGTACTTCACGCGCGCCGCTTCGAGCACTTCCAGTTCGGTGGCTCCGGCGATGCTGTCGAGGGCCTCTCGTTGCAGGGCCTCGAGTTGGTCTTTCATGGTGTTCAATCCTTGCCAGTATCGATTCGTCGCGTCGCTCGTCCATCAACGGCCGACTACGCGCGCTCTCATTCAAAAATCCATTTATTCAAAAAGGGCACTACCCACGCGAACCTCCGTGGCCCCCGCGGCGATCGCCAGTTCAAAATCGTTGCTCATGCCCATGCTGACATCGGGCAGATTATACTCGCGGGCCAGCGAGGCCAGCCCGGAGAATATCCGGCTAATTTCCGCCGGGGCCGCGTCGAAGGGGGCCATGGTCAAGAGTCCCCGGATCCGAATGCGCTCCATGCGCCCCATTGCCTCAAGCAGCCCTGCAAGCGATGCCGGATCGATGCCGAGTTTCTGTTCTTCACCCGAAACGTTTACCTCCACCAACACAACCGCATGCGTATCCAGCTCCAGGCAGCGCGTCTGGATGCTCTCCGCGAGGGAAAGGCGATCGACGGCGTCTATGCGGTCGAAGACCTCCAGGACCTCCCGGGTCTTTCTGCGCTGCACGTTGCCGATCATGTGCCAGACTACTTCGGGATCGGCCAGGCCCTCCCGCTTGGCCCGGGCCATGTCGACGCGGTTTTCACCGAAGTGACGCACGCCCAAATCCCGGAGGGCGCGAATCTCATCCAGACCGACCGACTTGGTGACGGCGATGAGCGTTATCGCGTTCGGGTCACGACCCGCGCCCTCCGCGGCCGCGGCGGTGCGGGCGCGAATAGCGCGGAGGTTCGCTTCTATCTGGTCAAAGGTACTCAAGGATCTCGGGACTGCAACAGGGGTAAACGGTAAAGCAGGTGAGCCGTGCTGATTGTCAACCGGCTCACCCGCTCGTAATCCGAACTTGTGTAAATCGTATCAGGAACGGCGCTTTTTCAACGCTTCGACACGTTTAAGCTTCTCTTCTTCCGGCATGCCGATGCAGGTCACGCTTTCCTCATCGCGAACGAGGGCCTTCTTCTCCGATACGGAAAGGGGCAGACCGCCCGCGAGTTTGTACTTGATGATGAGGTCCGACAGTTCGTCAAAGAGCGAGCCGACCTCGAATCGAGCCTTGTCCAGGTAACTCACCGCTTCCAGGTAATTGCCCTCTTCGGCGCGATTGATCGCGTCGATCCGGAGCTTGCGCGCCAGCGCGTAGGGCTCGTCCATCTTTACCCAGATGTCGTAGGCTTCCTTTTCCGCGGCTTCGGACTCGGCCAACAGCCGTGCGCGTTCCGCGTCGTCCGTGACCGTCTTGGCCTTCTCCAGTGCCTGGGCCGCCCGGCGCTCGGCAATCAAGCCGGCCAGACGCTCCATGGAACGATCATTTACATCGTTCTCCGGAAAGCGCTTCTGGTTCTCTTTCCAGCCGTCGAGCGCCTTTTCATACTCGCCCTGCTCTTCGAGGCACTTGTACAGCATGCGCGGCACCCACCGCTCGTGGGGCAGGCGAACCGCTTCGGTAAGGTAGAGCACCGCATTGTCGATATCGTTCAGCTTCTCACGATACATGCCGAAACCAAGGTCGAAAAAGAGCTTGTAGTTCCGGGGGTTGTTGCGGATACCGTCCTTAAGGAAGTCGATGGCGAGATAGTAGTACTTCTCCTGCTCGCCGAGACACGCTTTGTACTTGTCGCTCCAAACGCGAAGCGGCACGGGTGTATACTCCATGGCCGCGGTAGCATTGTAGCCCAGATGCCAGGCGCCCAACAGATAGGCGTCGATGAAATTGGGATCGAGGAGCACACAGGTCTTCATCAGCGGAACCATCTTGTAGAGATGGCCCATGTGCCAGTAACGGTCCACCTGCAGCCACATAAAGTTGGCGGCCACCTTGCGGAAACCGAAGAACAGGTTGAAGATGCTGACCGAGCCCTCCCCTTCCATGCCACTCATGACCGCGGAGTAGGAGAGGTTCTTGGTGTAGTACAGTTCGCCCCCGCGGAGCTTGTCCAGAAACTGGGCGCGGAACGGCGCGAGATTGTCGCCCTTGGCCAAGTCGTAGACGAGCGAATCGTTCACCCGCTCCTGCAGCGACTTGCTGAGGCGACTGGTCGCATCCTGCTCGCCTTCCGGCATTTTGGCATCCTGCAGCAACGGATCCGCAACGGCAACGACCTCTTTGTAGAGCGCCGGATCGGCGTGCTCAAGGGCTTCCGCCCAGCCGTAGCGCTCGTCCGTCGCCGCCGCGATGATCCACTTGTAAAAGGCATCCGCCTCAAACAAGCGGTCCAGACGCTGTCCCTGAACCGCGCCCAGGGCGACGAACAGGGCGAGCAGCAGACCGAGTGTGATGTTGGGGTGCTTGTTCATCATCCTCCTACAGCTCCTTGCGCCGGAATACCCAATACGCAATGACGTAGCCGGCGATCGCATAGGCCAGACCATACAGAATGAGATTCGGAATCTGGTCCATCATTTCGCTCGGCAGGGGATCGTTCGGCTGCAGATCCAGAATGTAGTTTTTGAGGCTGAACTTCTGAAGATTGGGCAGGATATTGTAGAGCCACTCCGCCGCTTCACCGATGAAACGCTGGAAGAAATCGTTGGCCTCGCGGGAGCGATTGTTCACGTCCTTGAGGTATTCCGTGAGGTTGCCCGTCATGTAGATGAAGAGACCGGCAATCGTCGGGAGTACGGCGGACGTCGAGGTGCAGGACACGGCGAAGGTAAAGGCCGAAACCACGAGGAACTCGAAGTAGGTCAACAACACCGACCAGAGCAACAGGGTCGGCATGGCTTCCTGCTTGATCCAGATCGCGGCGAAAAACAGGCCGGCCATGAGGAGCAGGTTGGCGAGCACGATCATCTGAACGCCCATGAATTTGCCGAGCAGGTACTGCATGCGGCGCACCGGCTTGGAAAGCACGGTGTAGATAACCTTATTTTCCACTTCGTTCGGCACGACGGACGCCGAAATGAAGATGGTAATCAGCATGCCGAAAATGGAGATCGTCGTAACGCAGATATCCTTAATCAGCTTCAGGTCAAGATCCGTTTCGGCGTTGCCGACCGTGGTCTGGTCGAGGAAGGCCGACATGAAACTCGCACCGAAAATGACGAGCAAACTCAGGATGAGGAAGCCAACCAGGGTCTTCTTGCGAATCCCTTCACGCCACGTATAAACAGCGATGCACCAGGGCCCGCGCATATAATCCAATACAGCCGACATCAGGCTTTACTCCGATTTTGTGCTTCGACCACGGTACGGACGAAGAGTTCTTCCAGTGTTTCACGACGGGGGGCCACACTCAATAGGTTCAGGGCGTGGTCCTTGCACAACGCCAGGGCGTCATAGACGCTCAGATCGTTGGGCACACGGAGGACGAGCTTGCCCTCCACTTTGTCTTCGGCCGTGATTCCCCGGTTCGCCAGTTTGCCCAATACGTCGTCGGAGGCCCCTTCCACCATGATCGTAACGTCGCGATCGGTGAGGAGTTCGTCGATGGTGCCGAGCTTCTGGAGCTCGCCCTGATACAGGATACCGGCCCGGTCGCTGATCAGTTCCACTTCCAGCAATTCGTGGCTGGAAATCATCAGGGTCTTGCCCCGATCGCGCAGGCGGGCGAGAATATCACGCATTTCCTTGCGGGCGATGGGATCCAGGCCGGTGGTGGGCTCGTCGAGGATCAGGATCTGGGGATCGCTGATGAGCGCCTGGGCCAGGCCGATGCGCTGGCGCATGCCCTTGGAGTAACCCCGCAAGAGGCGCTTGCGTGCGTGGGTCATTCCCACCTCCTCAAGCACTTCGTCAATCCGGCGGGTCAGTTCCGCGCCACGAAGGCCATAGAGCTGGCCATAGTAGCGAAGAATCTCTTCACCCCGAAGGAAATCGGGGTAGTAGGCGCCCTCGGGAAGGTAGCCGATATTGCGGCGCACCTTGGCCGATGTAATATCGGTCTGCCCGAGGATTTCGATGGTGCCGCCCGTCGGAAAGATAAGGCCCAGCAGCATCTTGATGGTGGTGGTTTTGCCCGAACCGTTGGGTCCGAGGTAGGCGAAGATCTCGCCAGCGCGAACGCTGAGATCGAGCTCCTTCAATGCGTGGACATCCTGCCCACGGAAGGAACTCTCGTAGATCTTAGATAGTCCCTTCGTTTCAATAACTACAGACACAGAATGAGGCCTTTCGTATGGTTGGGAGTACGGCGCGCCGGACGCTCAGGTCAGACAGGCCGCCTGGGAGGGACATTCCCGTTACTACTAACTACCTTCAACATCTAAACTTGGATGAATCCACACTGCATACGAGTGCGCCATACGAAGATAGCATCTGCTGCTCTTCACAGACCGCCCATCGTTACACAGCCGGGAGATGATAACAAACTGTTGTAAATTATGCAAAGTATCAAAGTGAGTCTCCCTCAGCCCCCTTGCACATCTTCCGCACTTTCCACACTTGCCCCTTCCGCCACAGCAGCGAGGATCTCCTCGGGGGGGGGCATCTTGTCTTTCCAGGTCTTCACCACCACGCCGTCGCGGACGAGGCAGAGCTGGGGTGGCACACCACTGCAGATCTTCGCCCAGGTCAGCATGTCGTTGCCCACGGAATGCATGGGAAAGAGCGGACCGGTCAGATCCTGGAAGTTCCGCATGCTGCCTTCCTCGGGCTCCAGGCAGATGGCCACGACCCGCGGCAGGGTCTCCTGGGCGATATAATCGTTGATCTGGGGCACCTCCCCCATGCAGTGCTCGCAGGTCATGCTCAGCAGGGCGACCAGGTATTCTCCCTGAGCCAGGTCAATGACATCGCCGTATTCGGGGACAATACGGTAACCAGCGAAGACGCCGTCCCCGTCGGTGGGCTGGGCGGCGCCGTCGGTCGGAAGTTCAGGGGTCGATGCGACCGGTTCCTTGTTCCCGGCCTGGAAGGTACCGCCAACCTGGGGAACAGCGGCCAGGCAAACCAGCAGCGCCAGCACGATGGGGCCCAACTTGCGGAACTTGATATTAGACATTGGAGCGGCAACTCTGTCACCCGCCACCAGGCCATACCAGGCCAGAGCGGTCAGGGCCATTAAGACCAAGTTTTTCGCAATCGCCTGCGGCGGCGTCATGGGTACCTTCCCGAAACAGCCGCAATCTTTCAGATTATGCACCTGCCAGGCATAAACGATGAGGCCGGTGAAGAATAGCAACATGGCCGCACTTGCGATCAGCACCTGCCTGCGCCAGGGACTCCCGAGCACCATGGAGAGCCCTAGAAAGGTCTCAAGCGCAAGCGTAACAAAGGCCACGGCGGTCAGCGCGCCGGTCGAGGTGAAAATTTGATAGGCGATAATCTGGCCAATAAAAAGATTAAAATTCCAGGCTTTAAGGCCTGCCGCGGCGAGGTAAGTAAGGCCGACGGCAATCTCCGCTCCCCTGCCCGCAACTGTACGTGGTGAATTGATAGCGCTCATGCCTGGGCTCCGATGGTCTTCTGGGCAAGTGTCTCGGCCCGGCTGCTCTCGGCCAACCCTGCGACACGCCTTGGTGTATTCTCGGGAAAGGGAATTAGAAGTCCAATTCAATACTGGCGCCGACGCTGGTATTGACGCCGTCCAATGAAGATAGTGGAGGCCGATGGTCGTAATTCATCAGCATCTCCAGGCGCAGGTGCAGTCGATTCGTCACGGGGTACACCACTGCGGAGCTTGCCCGCGCACGAAAATCATCGGCATCGGTGAGGCTCGGCTTGAGATACACGCCACCGCTCCATTCGGCTCCGCCCCATAGTGCGCGGGAGTAGCGCAATCCCAGGGTCAAGTTCAGTTCGGAACGTTCCTCGTTCTCAGCCGCATCGAGAAACCGGCCCCCGTCGAGATAATCCTCGCTCCATTCGCCGTAGCTCGCACCAACGCCCGCCAATCCCTCCAACGCTCCCCCGCCCTGGGTGTCAAAGCGGTAGCGCATGCCCACGGTAAGACCGGTTCGGACCTGCATTGCCTCGTTGGTGTTGCGTTCCACAAGCGCCTGGACGAAGGGGGCCCAGGATTCCTCCGTCGCTTCGGTGATATCGAAACTTCCCTTAAAATAGGTGGGAAGCGTGTCTTCGCCATCCGCGTCGAAATTGAGTTGGAGCGAGGTGTTGATCCGCTCGCCGCGATTCTTTAGGCCAAGCCGCAGGTAAGGCGCGACACCGTCGCGCGTGCCTTCAAAAGCCCGAACACCCGTCCCGACATCGCCAGACCACGCCGCGCCCGAGGATTCTTTCCCGGTCGTTTGCTGGGGGGCGGGCCGGGCGGAATCGACCGCAGAAAGGGAAAAGGCGGCTATTTTCGGGGCCCCGCCCTCCCCGGCGGCTTCTTCGATCCCCTCGGGAACGAATCGCCCGACGTGGACTGACCCACTGGCCTCCGTCACCACCCAGGCGCTTTCCGTGGACAGAGATTTCACCTCGGACATGGGTAGCATCATCTGGCCCTCAAGGGAGGTCCGGAACACGAGGATACCGTCTTTCACCCGGGTCAAAACACCGGTCAGTGAGTCCCCGCTGGCGGTCACCAGAAGATCGGCGTGCGCCGCTCCTGAAGTGCACAGCGCACACACCACCAGCAGGGCCCCCAGGGCCCGGTCCAGTCTGAACTTGAATCGGTGTGTCATGCTGCTGGTCCAATCACTGAAAATCCAGGAAAAACCGAGAACGAAAATTAGGCCCGCCAGATCTCCACGGAGGCGCATCCCGCCACCGCTTTACCCGCCGTGATGGAGAGGGGCTTCTCCACCAGAGCCTGTATCATGGCCCGCTTGTCTTCGCCGGCGGCCACGAAAATGATACGCCCACAGCGCGAAAGCAATTCGGGACTCACTGTAACGCGATCGGGCGGAGTGGACTTGTAGGCGGGGGCCGCAAGGCGTCCCTCGCAACGTTCGAGGTCGTCATCGTTGAAGAGCGAGCACGTGTGCCCGTCGGAGCCCAGGCCGAGCAGGGCCAGCGGGATGGTTCCGCCGGATTTCAGGAAGGTGCGCAAATCGATATCATAGCGATCGGCGGACTCTTCCAGGCTGAACTCGGGGTAGATCCGCAGCGTGTTTCCCGGCTTGAGCCCGAGCGCGTCGATCATGGCCCTGGCGTTGCCGTAGTTGTTTTCGGGCGAATCCACGGGGACGTGCCGGTCGTCCGCGAACATGATACAGGCGTTGGGACTGGCGAGCACGGGTGCGGCGGCGATCGCGGCATAGACCGGCAGCGGTGTGTTGCCACCAGAGATCATGAGGGCGAAGCGCGTGTCCGAAGTCTGCGTCAGCGTTTCACGCATGAGGGCCTCCATGGCCATCAGAAGGTCCGCCTTGGAATCAAAGTCTCGTACTGCAATCGTCATGTCAAATCCTGTCTTTCGCTCCCGACGACCGCGAAGGGTCGAGGAGGTGTCTCCAACCAACGGGAAAACCGCCGACTACCAACTGGCGTTGAACCGCGCGGCCAGCGCGTTCGCCGCTTCGGGACCGTGGCTGCCGAAGGGATAGGTTTCGGGCTTGATTCGCTTCGCTTCCAACTCGTGAAGCACCGGGGTGAAGATATCCCATGCCGCCTCCAGTTCATCGGCGCGGATGAAGAGACTCTTGTCCCCCTGGATCACATCCAGAATCAGGGACTCATAAGCATCGGGGATGACCCCTTCGAAGGCGGAAGCGTAGCGCAGGTCGAGCTTGGTTTCATCCAGCCGAATACCCAGACCCGGCACGCGGTTCACGATGCGCAGGGTGAGGCCGGCGTCGGGCTGCACGGTAATGACCAACTCATTGTTCGGGAGCCCTTTGGCCGCGTCGGCAAAGATATTGCCCGGCATGCTGCGGAAGCGAATCCGGATCTCGGTCTTGGAATCGTCGAGTCCTTTGCCCGCGCGGAGCAGGAAGGGAACGCCCGCCCAGCGGCGGCTGTTCACCTGCAGCACCGCCGCCGCATAGGTCGGGGTGATGGAATCGGGCGGGGTGCCTTTTTCCTCCAGGTAGCCGAAGTGTTGCTTGCCGCCGGAAACGCCCGCCGTATACTGGGCCACCACCAGATCGTCCAGAACAAGGGGCTTCACGGCGCGGAGGGCTTTGACTTTCTCGTCGCGCACATAGGTGGAGTTCAGCGCCACGGGCTGCTCCATGGCTACGAGGGAGAGCATCTGGAGCAGGTGGTTCTGCATGACGTCGCGGATGATACCGTACTGATCGAAATAACCCGCTCGCCCTTCCAGGCTCAGGTTTTCGGTCCAGGTAATTCGGACATTCTTGATATGATTCCGGTTCCAGATGGGGTCGAAAATCAGGTTGGCGAAACGCAGAACCAGCAGGTTCTGAATGACTTCCTTGCCGAGGTAGTGGTCGATGCGATAAGTCTGGGCCTCGTTGAATACCTGGCACATGCTGTGGGTGAGCGCGTCGGAAGAGGCGCGGTCACTGCCGAAGGGCTTCTCGATGACCACGCGGCTCCAGTTGCTGTCCGAGCCCTGGGACACGAGCTGGGCATCGCGCAGGGCGTGGGCCACATCGAGGAAAAGGAAGGGCGGGATGGCCATGTAGAAAACGCGGTTCTCCATCCGGCCGGGATCCAGCTTGTCCAGTTCCGCGTGCAACTGCTGGAAGGACTCGGGAGAATCGTAGTTTCCAGAAACGTAGGTGCATCGGGACAGGAAGTTCTGCATACGCTCGTCGCATTTTTCACCCGGCACGTAGCGGCAGGTCAGGCGCTCTTCGACACGGTTGCGGAATTCCTCGTGGGACATGGGGCTGCGGGCAAATCCGACGATGTGGAAGGTTGTGGGCAGCAAATCCTGGCAATAGAGCGCAAAAAGCGCGGGAAAAATCTTCTTGAGTGCGAGATCGCCCGATGCCCCGATTACCACCACGGCGAGTGGATGCGAACGGTCAATGGTCTGAGTCATTTTCTCTAAATCCTTCCGGCGCCCGAAGGCGCATTTTACGCTTTATCAAGGCGCCATTTTAGCACGTGGGCCATGCGGCGCGTATCAGTTTCCGGTTTGGGAAAGGCTGGGATCGCTTATCTCATACACCGCCATGCCCAGGTAGCGCTTTGATTGACTTGCCGCATAGCTTTCGAGATTCATCGCCGCCACTTTTCCTACGGCCGAGCTGGCGTGATAAAGCTTTCCCGAGCCTGCGTCATCGGGCAGGAAAATGCCGCAATGGAGGGCAAAAAGCCAGTCCACATGACCGATGAACACCACCAGGGAGGGCTTTTTTATGGCTTTAGCGAGCGCATCAGCCTGCGCAATTGGAATATACGTCACCGTGACATCCCGATCCGGGATGTCCTGGCCCAGTGCCGGGGCCTTTACACGGCGGAAGAAAGCCGATTTGCTGATGCCGCGGGTGACGGTCTTCGTTTCGATGCCGAGCTTTGCTGTCGATTCCAGACACCAGGGGTTGTTCGGGGTCCAGTCGACGAGCATGAAATGGTTCCGGTGGAGGAAGTCAATCTGTCCGTCTTTGTAGCGGTAGTCTTGGAGTTTCTTTGTGGCCTCGGCACGTGTCGAAGCGCTCGCAAGGGCGACGCTCTGCTCGACAAAGGTCACGCAATCGACCCGACTCAGATCAATGAGAGGATCGGGGTCATAAGGGGCGTCGGGTCCCTCCCCGAGGGGGCCATCGTGGTACGGCGTGCCCACACTGTCCTGAATTACCTTTTCGAGGCGCTGAAGAAAGGTGGAATCAGGCCCCTGGAGCTTCGCCAGGTAAGCATCGGTCTCCAAAGGCGCTTGCTCATAAATCGCTGCGCCAAGAACACTTAAAAGAATTGATATCGACAAACTCATGCGGGATGTAATTTCCTGGCGATACGCCGGCTGCGCCCTACGCCGCCTATATTATCACGATGGATGGCGCAATCCAGAATTCGGGGCCGGGAGCGAGCGTCCCGTGACGGCAGCTAAGAATAGCTTCCCACAGATCTTCACCGATGAGAAAATGGGTAAACTAATGCGGCCTGATTCGCTCCGTATCGCCAATGCCGGAAACTCCAGGCGCCATCCATCGTTCAGTTCCTTCCCGGCTCCTGGCAAGTACGACACCAGCGGGAACTTAACTTTTCCGCAATCGATATGGGGTTTGCTGACCACGGAGCACACAGAGGCACGGAGAAAACAGAATGAGGGAGAGAGATTCGAGAAGGATGCCCCCTCCCTGCTGAAATCATTCACGCCCATCGTGTAGCATGACCCCACACCCGAACCACGGAGACACCCCATGAAACTTCCTTTTGTTCTTGTCCTCGCGATCCTCACCGGCCTCGCGCCGTTCGGAAGCTCCGCCGAGTCCCCGGTGGAATGGAAGTCCCTCTTCGACGGCACCTCGTTCACCGGCTGGGAAGGCGACCTCTCCAAGTTTCGCATCGAAGACGGCGCCATCGTCGCCGGGAGCCTGTCCACTGCCCTTGACCGCAACTATTTCCTCTGCACCACGGAGCGCTACGACCATTTCGAACTCCAACTCAAGGTCAAGCTCGTGGGCGAGGACGCCAACGCAGGAATCCAAATCCGCACCGAGCGTATCCCCAACGACACCGAGGTCATTGGCTAGCAGGCCGACATGGGCCAGCACTACTGGGGCTGCCTCTACGACGAGTCGCGCCGCAAGAAAATCCTACAGCAGCCCGCGCCCGAGTTGGTCGAAAAGACGCTCAAGAAGAACGACTGGAACGACTACCGCATTCGATGCGAGGGCAACCGCATCCAGCTCTGGCTCAACGGCGTGAAAACCGTGGACTACACGGAAGAGGAAGCCGGAATCCCGCAGACGGGCATCATCGCCGTGCAGATCCATAGCGGCAAGCCGGCGGAGGCGAGTTACAAGGACATTCGGATACGTGAGTTTCCAACGGTGGTGACCGGGAAGAAATATGACGTGTCGCTTCGGCTGCTGGAGTACCCTGTTGTTTATGATTCTATTGTCCAACAGGGGCCGTCCATTCTCCCAGCACTGTACGAAATACTTGACGATAGAAACGCGGGCGACTACTGGTTTGGTGCAGTGTGTGCCATTGGATATCTGGGGAGGCAACCCGGTTCTAAAGAAGCCCTGAATAGATTTCTATTAAAACCTGTAAAACCCCAAGACGCCAAGTCGTTTCGGATTTCGGACGAACTTCCCGACAAGAATGCTACAATACACATGCTGGGCTTAATTTCCGGACCGGAAGAGGAAAGATTTCTTCAGGAATTGCTCGCCGACCGCACCAATGCCGAGGCGTTATGCTTGCGGTGGAATCCCGAATTCTCCGCAGAGGATTTGGAATTCATGGCGCTGACTGCGGATGTTCAGCAGATGGCATGCTTTGCGTTAATCCTTTCGAGACAAGATGACGGCATCGCATTCGCGAAATCCTTTGTAGAAAAGCTAAAGCAAGAAGCGGCCGACTCCGCGCTCTACGACAAAGACGATGCCAGCCTGTCCCGTGAGGAAGTCTACCTCAAACATATCCTGAGCCAGCTCGGCAGCGTCATGACATCGAGTGCCCTTATCGATGACAAAGGCCTCGAACACTACTTTCGGCTACGGACCAATCCACAGGCATTTGCAAACGCGATATTGCCCTATGTTTTTGAGGAAAAAGGCATCCCATTCGAAGGCGGCTATTTATCGGTCAATTAATGGATACTGGCAGTGAACCCGAATGATCGCCGCCGTCCACCAACCCATCCACGGGGACAGGCACGCGCATTCGCGATCACGTCCCCAGGAAACATTAACTTCGAGCACCCGGCCTAACTGCGCTCAACCGGATCGCGGGCGCGTGTCCGTCCCTTCGAGCAGCGCCCGCGTCTTACCTTGACACAGATAAAAGGCCCAACCCAGTCCCGCACCGAGACCGGCCCCGTAGAACACACCCCACGACGACTTGGCGATAATCGCCTGCGCCATGTCGGAAACAGGCAGTCCTTCCACGTGCAGCAATGCCCCTTCGACAACCCCGCCGATGAAGTAGCCCGCCGTATTCAAGACGAAAAGCGCTGTGATTCCCTTGAGCGTCTGCCCCGTCGCTTCAAAGGCTCGGGCGATCATCCATCCCATCAGCGCGGTGCCCACCAACAAACCCACGATCCCGCCAAGGTGCCCTCCCAAGGTCATCCAGCCGATGATCCACGCCACGGAGTAGGCCCCGAAGGACGGCGCGAAGAGCAGATAGAAGCGCAACAACGATCCCGGACCGATGATCAACCGGTGCATCAGCAGGCCCGCCGTGCCGATAAAAACCAAAGCGCAGACGGCGTACAACCCGGCTTCACCAATGCGCTCGTAGAACCAGCCGCCCGTCACGGCCCACGGCGCAAATCCGGCAATGCTGACCAGGGTAAAACCAAGCGAGCCCCGCAGCAGGGACCCGCCAAGTGTCGGCACATGCGCGGGCTGTCCGCTGGCCTGAACGCGGCTCGCCACACTTTCTGGATCCAGTTGAAACCAGCTCATTGCCTTTGCTTCCGACGGGTTAGAGGCCCCCGTTATTTCAGGTTCAGACCGCGAAGCCAAGTCGTCGCTTCGGCATGTGCGCGCCACGCCCCGCCAAGCAGACACGCGCAAAGCCTTGCCTCGTTTTCGTCACCCGGCGAGTAGTAGTCTGGATGCGCCATAGGTTGGCGCTTCGTTCCTGTCAGGTATCCAACGACATGAACATTATTTTTGTGTGCGGAGCGGGCCTTCTTCTCCGCTTGTTCGAGATCGCCCGACAACCACCGCTCCAGTACCGAACTCCAGGCGGGAACGGCAAACACCGCGTCGTCATATTGTGCGTTCAACCGTCGCACGCCCTCCACGTCACCTTTTTCCAGGTACATGCCGCGCAGATCATCGCGAATGCCCTGGTTGTCGCCCGGATTCAGCGTCAGCAGGCCCTCGCTCTCAAAAATGGCCCCTTCAAGATCACCGGTTTGTCGAAGCAACGACGCCAGGAAGCCACGGGCGCGCATGTAGGGACGAGTCTCGACCATGCCCCAGAAGTGGCCCCTGTTTTCGTCCATATAAGCCTTACCAAGGCGCTCTTCCACGTCTCGAACAATAGTCCGTATGCGCCCGGCCAGGTCTTTGTCCGATCGCGCGTCCAGCTTAGCTTGAATGATCAGCGCGTCCAGGCAGTGCGGATCGATGGCCAGGGCCTTGCGGACAAGCCCGCGGGCTTCAGATTTCGATCGGGCCTCCATGGCCTCATAGGCCAAATCCTGCGCTTCCTCCTCGGGATCGGCATCGACCATGTCGATAATTTCATCGAAGGTACCGCCGGCCAGGGATGACAGGAATGCGTTGGCGTCTTCTGGACCGTCAAAATTCTTGGATTCCATGAGTTTGCCGAGTGCCCTGCTGACCCGCTCCATTTCCAAGCGCGATGCAGGGGTTGGCATGGGATCCCAGGGTTCACCCCCCAGGCCTGGCAGCAGGAACGGCGCCGACTTTGACTTTGCGCTCTTCTTCGCGGGTTTCGGGTTGGAGGCACGTTTCTTTTTCATCAGATTCCCCTTCGCGCTATCATGGGCGAAACAAGCTACATATCGAGAGCAATCCGACTACGGAAGCGCACTTCGTTCAATCAGGACTACCCCGACTAACAACTTCCCTTATTCTAGTGCGAGAGCAGCCTGACGATTCAAGCTCGTGCCAATCGGAAGCCAATGGTCTGGTACGTCGCGAATGCTCCGTGGTGTGACCTGATGCGAACAGAATGCCTGCAACACGCTCACAACTCCTCGACCTTCGTGTGCTAAACTCCTTACAGTTTCGCACTTCCGACGTCCAAGCAGAAGGAACCCATTTCCATGCCGCCTCGCATTCCAACGTGTTTCCTGTGCCTCTATGTGCTGGTATCCGCCGCGTTCTCTGCCCATGCGGAGTCTGGAAATACCTTCACCCTCGGCGTCATCGCCGATTGCCAGTATTGCGATGCGGACACGGGTGGCGAGCGCTTCTATCGCAATTCCCCCGCGAAGCTTCAGGCCTGCGTCGATCACCTCAACACCCTTGACCTCGACTTCACGGTCCACCTGGGCGACTTCATCGACAAGAACTGGGAAAGCTTCGATGTGGTGGGGCCTATCTATCAGCAATTGAAGATGCCGGCCTATCACGTCCTGGGCAATCACGACTTCTC
>JBHEKR010000327.1:0-4342 GCA_041859365.1 Candidatus Hydrogenedentales bacterium | reverse complement strand
GCCATCTTCTCCACGTAGGTCGAGCCCGGTCGCACCGTGATGATCGGCCCGCGCTGGTAGTCGCTGAAGGGATAGACGAGGCCGCGCGTGAAGTACGTCAACGGCATTCCCCAGAAATGGTGGTAGTAGAGGTAGTAGGCTGAGCGGTGCATGTTGGCCTCGCCCGAATTCGGGTTAAAGGTGGTCAGGTCCACGGTCACCGCGCCGATGCCATAGTTCTTGTCTTCGTTCGTAAGCGCGAGCCAGGGCGCGTCGGCGTCGATGCGCGTGGCCCACTCGTCCTGCCAGTTGGGTCCGTGCATGGTGCGCATGCGCTTGAGCTGGCCGCTCTTCTCCTGCCACACGAAGTGATCGACGAGATGGGTATCGAGCACCACTTCACCATTGCGGATCGCGGAGGCATTCAGCGGCTCCCGCACTTCCATGCTGGTGGTGCACTTCACGTAGGGCGTCCAGGCGTAGAAGGTATAGGTCACGGAAGTCCAGACCTGGGGCGTGCTGCCGGGCATGCGGCCGCTGTTGGTAATGCGGAACATGAGTGGACCGCGCGCCGTAACCACGGTGCGCTCCGGCGGGTTCCACGAGAAGGAGTGACCCCAGAGGCCGTTGTCGGAGAAGGAATCCGGATTCCAGTGGAGTGCGCCGTTCAGGCTGTTGGTCAGCACGGGCTGCTCCGTACCGCCCTTCAGGGTGAAGGACGCAATCTGGCCGGATTTCTTGTCGAGCTGGGCCGCGAAGAAATCATTCTCCACCATGGCGCCCAAAGACTCACCCGTGACTTTCAGGTCGGAGCGGGATTCTCCGGGCACTTCGGCGGAGGGATTGTCGTAACAAACCAGCAGCACGCGCTCCTGGTTGGCCGAGACGGTCGGAAAGGCCACTACTTCAATGAACTGGCTCGGGTGCTGGAGGTAATTGTCGTTGCTCGTGCCGTTGGGCGTGCCTTGAAACACGCCCTGATTAAAGGTCTGAAACGGGATCGCAACCGGCTCCTGCTCGATCTCGTCTACCACGTAGACGCGGAGCTCTTTCGCCAAATCGCCGCACTGCTCTTTTCGCGCGGTGACGGAAAACTCCACGGGTTCCTTCGCTCGGTCGACGCCGGCCTTTTCCTGCAGCAACACGGACTGATAGCGGCGCCAGCCTTCTGGACCACCGCCCTTGGCCGGGGCCTTGCCGGAGAAACTCTTCTCAACGACGATGGCCTTGCCTTCGGCATCCTGAGCGTCGAGGGTGAAGTCGACCTTCACGGCCTCGTTGTTGTGCCAGAGCATGCGCACCACGACCACGACATTCTTCGCGTTGGCACTTTCTTTCGTGAGCCAACTGCTGCTCTGCACGTGCGCAAAGCCATCCACGAACACATAATAGGATTCGCAGTCGAGTCCGTTGACGGTTACCTTCTTGAAGGAGGCCGCCTTACCCTCGCTCCAGTCTCCCAGGGGCACCACGATCTCATAATAGGGATGGGAGGCCGCCGGTGCGACGAAGGTAACCGCTTTCACGTCCTTCGGATCGTAGGGCGCGTTGTAGAGCACCTGTCCATCGCCCACGTCGCGGCCGAGTTCCGCATCCATCGGGATCTGGGCGAATACCCGAGGCGCGGTAATCAGCGACGCGAGGGCAAGAAGCGCCAGGGCGCTGCGGGACTTGAGAGTTGCGCGCATCATTTCTTTTCCTCCTCTTTCACTTCCTTGTGACCGCTGACCGCGCCGACCACGCCCTCATCAAAGGGCATGGTGAGAATCGGCAGGATCCACGACAGGGGCGCCAGTTCGTCGGTCGCCATCCACTCCTTGACCAGCAGGGGCGAACGCAATTGCTTGTTGAGCTTTTCGATTTCCGCGAAGGGATTGTCGCCCTCGGCGAATCGGAACGGCACCCAGGCGTTCTCTTCGTAGTACATGCTGCCCTTGCGCACCTTCATCAGGCGCGTCATGTTGTTGCCCGCGAAGGGATAGACCAGCGGCCGGGCCCAATAGACCCAGGGACCGTTCTGCACGTAAAAATAGGGCTGGCCAACGCTCGCGGGGTCGCCATAGCGGTTGGTGTTCTCATAGGCCAGGGCAATGTTCGCAAAGCCGATCTTTTTCTCGCGGTTGATAAAGGCCATCCACGGCGTGTCCGCGGGAATGTCCAGCGCGTGAACCGGGTGCTGCCTGGAGCCCTCAATCGGCATGTTCTTCACCACACCGAGTTCGTCCTGCCAGACAAACTCGTTCAACACCGCCTTGTTGAACACGATCTCGCCGTTGCGCATGGCGGAGACAAATACATCCTTCTCAATTTCCATCAGGGACGTTTCGAGAATGTACGGCTGCCCCGCGTAGAAGGTATAAGAAACGTGGGCACTGGCGTTGTCCACCATGGGCTGAAGGGCGTGGCGGCGGGTTCGGTGCATGACCGGCCCCGTCTTCTCGGCATACTCCGGCGCCTCCCAGTCGCTGGTGTGCACCCAGGGCGTCGGGGGCGTATAAATGTCCGGGTTCCAGTGCACGGCGCCGTTGGTCTCCAGCTTGTGCTCAAGCACCACCGGCTCGCCGCTGCCCAGAATGGTGATGGTCTCCACCGAGCCGCTGTTGGGCGAGGTGTAGATACTGTAGTTGCCGTTGCTCACCGTCTGGCTGAGCCGATCATGCTGCTCGACTTTCAGGTCGCTCTCCACCACGTTGGTGTGATCGGCCGGGTTGCCATAGACCACGTAGTAGACCTTCGTCTCGTATTGCTGCACATCGGCGAGGAACACCAGCTCCACCGTCGTGGTGGGGTCGTAGCGGTGAATCAATTCTCCCGTCTCGGGATCCTTCTCTTCATGCTTGAGCATTGCTTCATCGCGCCATTCGGTGGACTCGATGATCTGGTGCGGCGCCACCACGTAACCGTCCGCGCCCGCCTTCGGGTGGGTCGGGTCATAGGTCACCACGCGAATCTGGCTGTCCGCCGGGCCGAAGTCATCGGCATAGGGCCCCACCATGGCGTGGACCGGTTCGCCAGTGCGCTGCATGCCCGCCGTTTCATGGACCACCAGCGAAATCGAATGGGGCCACGCCTCGCTCCAATAGCCACCTTTCTCCGGCGCGGTGCCCGTACCTTCGTACACGGTCTCTTTCTCGTCCGCGCCTTTAATCGTCACCTTCATGGTGTGACTGGATTTGTTCAACCACATGCAGGGTGCGACTATGCGAAAATCCTTCGACCCGTCGACTTCGCCGGTATAGGATTCCCCCTCAAGCCCAGCGCTCTCCTTCACCGTCGCGGGATCGGCAATCCCTTCGTTGTAAAAACGCGCATCGCGGTTCCACACACCGTCGGTTTCCACCTTGACCACCGTGCCGGGGGCAATGGCCTCCTTTGCGAGCGTGAGGGTCACATGATGATAGGGGTAGTCGCCCGTGGGCGTGCCGAAGCCCAACCCGCCCGTGGCGCTGCGCTCGGCCGGGGTCTTGCCCGACGCGGCCAGCTTCAGCTCCTTGCCCTCCGCAGAGGCCAGGGTCACTTCGACGGTGTAGTCCTGGCCGGGCTGCCAGCCTTCATACACCGAAATGCTGAGATCCTCCCCGCCCTGGACCTCGCGGTTACCATTAAAGATATTCGAATTCTTCACCAGGAAGGTTTCGTGGGCCTTGCCATTTACTGTGACGCCGGTAACCTTCGCCGGTACCACGTCCTGACGCGGAAAGGTGGCCGTGAGGTCCACGGTAAGCTTCGCGTCTTCGCGAACCGCGCCGAAAGCGACCGCCGCCGCCGCGCCGGATGTGCCCGGTTCCGCATAGCCCGAAGGCCGGGGGTGGCGCACCGTTTCGCCGTGGACCAGGCTGGTAAGGATGCAAAGCATCAACGCTGTGAAACGGACAATGGGGATCCTGCTCTTCATGGCGTGTTCCTTCGTTGGGTTTCCTGCTTGATTCGGGCGTGTCGCGCTACAACCCTGCACGGCGCGACGGCCAGCCCGGCAACCGAAAGTATCATGCTGCCATTTAAATGGCGCGCTATGCAATATCCCGAGTTACGCAGTTTGCACAGTTGAGCAATCGGCGCGACTTGACCCGTCAGGCCATAGTAAACTGAACGCGATAGGGCGGATTGGACCGACAGGTCCGGTTATTCGACCTGTCGGTCGTATCTGTCCTATTTTCCACAAGGTCCGCCATGCCCAAGAAAGACCCCAGCCAGGAGGCCCTGCGCGAGTTGCGCGCCATGGAGGCCGATGACCCGAGCCCCGAGGGTATCGCGCGCCTCCGCAAACTCATCGGCCAACGCAGCAACCATGTGTTGGGCCGCGCGGCGAGGCTGGCGGCCGGGTGGAATGCGGTGGAACTCACGGAAGAGCTTTTCACGGCCT
>JBHEKR010000285.1:0-44489 GCA_041859365.1 Candidatus Hydrogenedentales bacterium | reverse complement strand
CGCCGAAGGTGAAGGTGAAGGTGAAGGTGAAGGTGAAGGTGAAGGTGAAGGTGAAGGTGAAGGTGAAGGTGAAGGTGAAGGTGAAGGTGAAGGTGAAGGTGAAGGTGAGTTGCCTGGCTGCCGCCTCGACGCTGTGAAGGTGGCGTCGGCGAATCGTGGTGATTTGCTGCTTTTCGCCCTGGCCTGCCTGACCCTGTCCGGCTGGATGCATCCGCGACGTTGAGGGCGTCGTCCGGTTTGGACTGAGGGCGCGTCTGCCGTATACTGCGGACGGCTGACAGGCCCTCGGGCCGGAAGGAGAAAGGCGAGACCATGGCGGAAGAACACGTGCGCCCCTCGTGGGACGACTATTTCATGGAAGTGGCCAATACCATCGCGAAGCGCGCCACCTGCGACCGGGGGCGCAGCGGCTGCGTCATTGCCCGGGACCGCCAGCTCCTGGTGACCGGCTATGTGGGCTCGCCCATGGGCCTGCCCCACTGCGACGAAGTGGGCCACCTCTTCAAGAAAGTGACTCACGACGACGGTTCGGTCACCCAGCACTGCGTGCGCACCGTCCACGCCGAGCAGAACGCCATCTGCCAGGCGGCCAAGCTGGGGGTGTCCCTGAAGGGCTCCACCCTTTACTGCCGGATGACGCCCTGCCGAGTCTGCGCCATGCTGATCATCAACTGCGGCATTGAGCGCGTCGTGTGCGAGCGCAAATACCACACCGGGGCGGAATCCGAGGCCATGTTTGCCGAAGCGGGCATTGCGCTGGAATACAAGCACGACGAGGTGCAGGCCTACGCCGGACAGTCGGTTACCTGAAGGGGCCGATGACATTTTGGCGTGTTAAAGTTGCACGAGCCCGGTTTTTTATGCTATTCTTTTAACGCTTTCGAGCACTGCGTACCCGTAGCTCAATAGGATAGAGCGTCTGACTACGGATCAGAAGGTTAGGGGTTCGATTCCTCTCGGGTACGCCATATAATTGTACGCTTCAAGCGCGCCAGGTAAATCACTTGGCGCGCTTTTGCTTTGGTTAAGATTTCGTCAAGAATCTACCGTCAAAAATTAACCATATTTTACTGGACATTTAAAAATCCCGTGGTATACTTCTTTTGCTGCAGCAAGGCGCAGTAGTTGGGCGAGCAGCGTTCGCCAAACAAAACTGGTGGACAACACCTACAAGGAGGTAGACGTTATGGCTGTATACGGAATACCTGACAATCCCTCGTTGACCACGCATTCGTGGGTCCGTGCCTGGTGGCTTCATTCCCTGTGGGGATACAAGGTACTGGACGTTCGGCGCAATCCGAAAGAAGGCTGGTTTGGCCGTCTGACCTACGAAGAAACGATCCGCCTGGTGCCGAACCAGAAGGTGCACTAAGGAAAGTAACGTGGGAGGAGGGCCACCTGCGGGTGGCCCGGAAATGAACGTGGCGTCGATGCCTGGGAGCACCGGCACCTCGGGAACGCTGGACACATTTAAAGCCTATATTATATCGCAATTATGATCGGTTGGACCCGTGCCAGCGCGGCGAATCCCGAAATAAAACGCAGAGAGCGCAAAGACATCAATTCTTTGCGCTCTCTGCGTTTTCTGCCGGTTACGAACTAAAAGCCTAATTCATCCAGGGCTTTTTCCTGCCGCTGGCCCTGCTCCGCCGCCGCACTCCGCGCACCCGTCCGTCCGCGCGTTCCCGCCGCCGTTGTACCCGCGTTGCTGTTGCTGTTGAGCTGTTCCTGCATGGCGATGCCGGTCATGGCTTCACCCAATGGTCCGCCTCCACCCACGGGCGCCATACCGCCCGATTGCGGCGCTTGCGCCGGCATGGCCGCGGCCACCGGGCCGTCCAGCGGATGGCTGATCGCCCCATTTTGATTGTTGTAGTTGAAGGGCTGGCCGCTTTCGGTCCGGGGCATCACGGGTAGATCGCCGCTCTGCGCCAGGGCATCCAGCGTGGGGGGATAGAGGCCGGTTCGGGTTCCATAGGCATTGATGGCGGTTTTGATTTTCTCCATCATGAGGTAATCCGCCGCGGTGGGGCCGGCATCCGTTTCGAGGACCTTGCCCACCAGGGGATTGTAGCCAAAGGCTCCGCCATCACCCCGAGGCGGGATGGCGTCAATGAAATTGGGTACGAGCAAATCGAGGGACGCGGGGTAGCTTCCCTTTTCCGCCTGGTAGAGGTCCACGGCCCTTTGCAGGTTCATCTGGCCCGTGTCGGTTCTCACGTTGGAAAGGGTCTGCTGGGCGGCGCCGGCCTGCTTGGCCTGCAGATCGGCCTGGATCGCGGTGGTGGTCAGCATTTCGACCATGCAACCGGGCAGGAGCAGGGCGGGGAGAAGAAAACGGTAGTAACGCATGGTTTGATACCTCCTTATGGGATTTATTATAGCATACGCGGGCAGTATGGAGCGGGGGCTTTCCAGCCCCCGATCCTGTGCAATGCAGTTGCATGGAAACTTCGTAGGAAATACTCAACATGTACCATGGGTGAAAAATGGGGGGCTGGAAAGCCCCCCCTCCATACTCGCGCTATTCCGTCACTTTGCGACGGGTCCGGGGATACATGGCGGCTACGTCTTTGGGGTAGAGCTTGCGCACGTGGTGGTACAGGAACAGGGTCAGGAGACGGCGGGTGGGCGGGGTCATATTGGTGAAGCGCACACCGTAGCGGAGGGCGGCGGGGGCTTGCAGCTCGGTCTCTTCGTGGGCATAGCAGACCCGGCCTTCGATGATCTGCGGTCCATGGACGCGGTCCAGGGCAAAGGTCATCTCTATCGGGGTGCGGACGGGCAGGACGGGATGGGCGCGGATCAAGGCGCCCTCGGCGCTGAGGTCCTCCATCACGGCGGAGTAGCGCTCCTGGGAATGATGCGTCCGGAATACGACATTGAAATCTGTTGGTACGCGCCAGGAGGTGCGGTGGGTGCGCTGGTCCGCGCTTTCGCTTCGCTCGAGGATAATGCCGGATTCGGGGCGGTCGGCGTAGCGGAGCACCTGCACGTTGTAGGCGATGAACCCCGTTGCATTGTGAAATTCGAATCGACCGCCCATGCCAGCCAGGGGGTAACAGACGCCAGGAAAGGTCGTCCAGATCTGGTTGCGTTCCACGCCGAGGATTTCGACGAGAAATCGGCTGTCCATGAGGCAGAGGAACCCGGTGTTACCGCATCGGAGGGGACTTGGGGGGGCGGTCACGGGATCGGGGCTCCTTCTGTGGGTGTTTGAGAGTGGATATGGGTGTTCCTTGTAGCATATTCGGGGGAATGTCGCAAGACTGACAGTTGACAGTTGATAACTGATAGCTGATAGTGGGCGATGTCTACGCAACATCGGTCTCGCTGCTCGCCCGCTGTTGTCGGTGCTAATCCCGGGCGAGGGCTTCAACGATCCGCTGGTGCATGAGTTGGGCCATGATCGCGTCCACCCCCAGGGGCTCGGTGACGCGGAAGTAGACTTCGGGATAGTGGGGGGCCAGGTCCGCGACCATACGGGGGATATCGCTGGTGCTGTGGCGTCCGGGGGCGAGGAAATAGGGATGGACCACGATAGAGGTCGCTCCGCGGGCCACGCACTTGGCCGTGGCGTCTTCCAACGTGGGTTCGGCGAGTTCCATATGGGCGGCTTCTACGATTTCCGCGCCTGTAGCGCTTTGATACATGGCGACCACGTCATTCAGCATGGTATTGGCCGCGGCGAGGCGCGAGCCGTGGTCGATAATGATAACGGCGGTGCCGTGGGGCAGGGCTTCCATGGGGACCTTTCGAAACCTTGAATACGGGGGGCGATTGTTGAATACTCTTGGGGCTGGCTGCGTGGTCGCTATGGTGCGGGTTGCAGTCGCCGCAGTGTAGCAAATCTATTCATTCATCCCGCAGTTCGGAGGCACCTGGCCTCGACGAACGGTCACCCAGATTTGAGGAGCGTATCATGGAAATCAATCGCAGAGTTTTTCTTGCCGGGGCCGCGGCGGCCACGGCGAGCCTGGGTCTTCGGGCGGCGGCGCAGGACAGCCCGAAAATCTATCGCGCCTGCATTATCGGTGACAGCAAGCAGGGTGGTTACGGCCACGATATGCACCTGGCCTTTGATTTGAACCCGCGCGTGCAGGTGGTGGGCCTGGCCGATCCCGATGAAGAGGGCCGCGCGAAGTACGGTGCGGAGTGCAAGGCCACAACGCTCTACGCCGACTACAAGGAAATGCTGGAGAAGGAAAAGCCCGACCTCGTGGCCGTGGGGCCGCGATGGACGATCCATCACAAGGAATATATCGACGCCTGTGTGGCCATCGGGGCCCATGGCTTCCTGGAGAAGCCGCTGTGCGTGGACCTGGCCGAGGCGGACGCCATGGTGGCGGCGGTGGAGGGCAAGAACCTGAAATGGTCCGTGGCCTATAACTTTCGCCAGACGGCGACCTTGGCCCACGTGAAGAAGTGTATTGTCGACGACAAGTTGATCGGCACGGTGGTGGAGGCGCGCAGCCGGGGCAAAGAAGACGGGCGCGCGGGTTCCGAAGATATGGTCGTTCTCGGCACCCATCTCTTCGACCTGATGCGCTACCTCCTGGGCGATGCGGGCTGGTGCCAGGCCGACATTACCCACAACGGCGCGGCGGCGACCCCGGCCAACGTCCGCGAGGCCTCCGAACCCCTCGGGCCCGTGGTGGGCAATCGCATCCATGCGACTTTTGGCTTTGCCAAAGGCACAGAGGGCCATTTCAGCTCCATGTTTACCAAAGAAGGCTCGGGCGGCCGCTGGGGTCTGGATATCTACGGGACCATGGGTGTCATTTCCATCAAGATGGACACCTTCAGTCGTCAGCCCCAGCCCGAGGCCAAGCCGTCGCGGGAGGAAGTGCTGAATTCCATCGTGCCCGAAGTGCTCTGGCTCGACGATTCCGGCTGGATCCCCCGCACCGGGGCGGATGGGACCGTCATCAGTACGTGGAAGCCCCTGCCCGACGCGCCGGTCATCGCGATCACGGATCAGAAGCGTGACCGGCACGCGCCGATTGTGACTGATCTGATTGCCGCCATTGAGGAAGATAGACTGCCCGCCACCTCCATGCAGGACAGCGCCAAAGCCCAGGAAATGGTCCAGGCGGTCTTCGATGCTCATGTGCAGGGGAAGCGTGTTGCGATTCCGCTGGAAAAGCGGGAACATCCGCTCAAAGGGTGGAGTTGAAGGGGGCTGGCGACGCAAAATCAGCATTTGCAATGCAATTGCCGGTCGCGTTACCATCGTAATTCAGTGAAGTATGCTAAAAAACCACCGTTCCGGGCGAGCCGTGGGATTTGTGTCGTTGTAACGTTGAACACGCGTAGTGATGGTTGCATTGGGCGCCCACCCAACGGCCATGCGAAAGAATTGGAGCAGTAACGATGTCGAAGTTGAATGCACTGACCGGCGCTGGCCGGATGGTTGCCTGTGGTTCGTTTTTGGCGGCTGTCATGCTGGGCAATGTTCTGGCGAGCCCGGCGCAGGCCGAGGGCGTTTCGTTTAAGGACACGATCCTCCCCATCGTGAAGGATCGTTGTATTTCGTGCCACGGCGCCCAGAAATCCAAAGGCGAATTGCGGCTGGACACGCTGGAGGCCTTCCAGAAGGGCGGCGAAAACGGCCCGATCATCGTGGCGGGCAAGCCCGAAGAGAGTTCCTTTTACAAATTGACGATCCTTCCGAAAGACGATCCGGATATCATGCCGGGCAAGGGCGATCCGTTGACCGAAGAACAGACCAAAGCGATCGCCGCCTGGATTACCGAGGGTGCAAACTTCGGCGATTGGAAGGGTGAGGAGGCTGCTCCCGCGGCCCAGGCGTCCGCACAGCCTCAGAACTAAGGTGCAAAAACTGGACGCTTTCCGGTGGGAGTTGGCCGGAATCGCCCCCAAAAAATCGGAGCAGGAATATGATTGGCTTGAAGAGCATGAACAACATGGGCCGGGCAATCGCCGTTGGCTCGGTCGTGGCCGGTATCGTGCTGGGCGCAGCGCCCCGGGTCGGTGCAGAAGGTGTGTCGTTCAATGATACGATCTGGCCGATCCTTCAGGAACGGTGCATCTCCTGCCACGGCGGCGACAAGGACAAGGGCGATCTGAAGCTTGATTCCCTTGAAGCCTTTACCAAGGGGGGCGAGAACGGGCCCATCTTCGTGGCGGGCAAGCCCGAAGAGAGCACCATGTACAAACTGACGATCCTGCCCAAGGACGATCCGGATATCATGCCGGCCAAGGGCGACCCGCTTACCGAAGAGCAGACCAAGGCGATCCATACGTGGATCACCGAGGGCGCGAACTTCGGCGACTGGAAGGGTGGCGCCGCCCCGGCCGATCAGGCCGCCGCGCCGGTGGATGTGCTGGAAGTGCTCGCGCAGAACACCACACCCGCCGATCCCGCCCAATTGGAAGCGGTCTCGGGTCTCGGTGGTCTGGCCATGCCGCTTGATATGAAGACGCCGCTGGTGCGCGTCGACTATCACCTGGTGGGCGATACCATTGCCGATGAACAGCTCGCGACCCTCACGCCCCTCTGCAACCAATTGACCTGGCTGAATCTGGCTGGTACGAAGATTACGGATGCCGGTCTGGCGACGGTGGCGGGACTGCCCAAGCTCACCCGGCTTCACTTGGAGCGCACCGGTATCACGGATGCCGGTCTGGCGCACCTGGCTGGTCTGACGAATCTTGAGTACCTCAATCTGTACGGTACTCAGGTGACGGACGCTGGTCTGGGCCAGCTTGCCCCGCTGGTCAACCTGAAGAAGATATTTCTCTGGCAGACCGGTGTGACGGCGGCTGGCGCGGATGCCCTCAAGGCCGCGCTTCCGAACCTGAAAGTCGATCTCGGCATCGACCCGGCCGCCGTTCCGGCGACGGCTGTGGCGAAGGTCATGCCGAAGGAGCTTTTCACGGCGGACAGTTGCTGCGCCAAGTCCGCTTCGGAAAACAAAGTCTGCGACCACCCGTGCTGCGACGAGGCCCGTAAGGCCAACACGGTCTGCACGAAGTGCAATGCCGGTGCGGAAGCCCTGTTGGCGATCGTGACCAAGTTCGACGCCGAGGGCTGCTGCTTGAAGGCCTTCGACGGCGGCAAGTTGTGCGACCATCCCTGCTGCGCGGAAGCGTGGGCGGCCAAGACCGCGTGCGCGAAGTGCAACCCCAAGGGCGCCGCGACCGTAACGCCTGCTCCCGTAGCCTTGAAGTTCAAGGATGGTAGTTGCTGCGCCACGGCACTGGCCGCGAACAAAGAATGCGACCACCCGTGCTGCGTGGAAGCTCGCACGGCGAGTGCGGTCTGCAAAAAGTGCAATCCCGACGTCGCCTGATCAGATGAGTACGGGTGCTGCTGCTCTGGCCGGGTTCCGGTGGGGGCGGCAGCACTCTTTTTTTGGGGCCGCAGGCGGCAGTCTGAAGCCCGGTTTTTCGCTCCCGAATTCGGGGCGGTGGAGATTGGCAGTATGACCTTGCGCGGTACACTTACGCTTTGCGCCCTTGTGGTCGGTTGCGCCGCATCCGCGGTGGAGCCCACCACCGGCACGGAGACACTCAGCTTCAACCGGCATATCCGTCCGATTCTCTCCGACAAGTGTTTAGCGTGCCACGGGCCGGACGCGCACGCGCGCAAGGCGGATCTGCGTTTGGATCAGGCCCTTCCCGAGGACGTGGCGGCCACGGTGCTCGCTTCCGGCCACCCCGAGGCCAGCGAACTGGTGAAGCGTATCCTCAGCGCCGACCCTGAAGAGCAGATGCCCCCGCCCGATCAGGATCGGCAACTCACGCAGGATCAGAAAGATCTGCTGGCGGCTTGGGTGGCGCAGGGCGCGCCCTTCGAGGCTCACTGGTCCTATATTCCGCCTGCGCCCCTTTCTCCTGCTTTGGAAGCCTCCGGACATCCAATCGACACTATTGTGATGGACAAGCTCCAACGCGAGGGCGTGTCGCCCATGCCCGACGCCGACAAAGTCACGCTCGTCCGCCGCCTGCACTGGGACCTGCTCGGCGTTCCCCCGAAGCCCGAAGTGGTCCAAGCCTTTGTGGAAAGCACGGACCCGGGGGCTTATGATGCGCTGGTGGATTCGCTTCTGGCATCGCCCCACTACGGCGAACGTATGGCCATGGAGTGGCTGGACGTGGTGCGCTATGCCGATTCGAACGGCTACCACAGTGACGAGTTTCGCAGCATCTCGCCGTATCGTGATTACGTCATCAAGGCCTTCAACGAAAACATGCCTTTCGATCAGTTCACCCGGGAGCAATTGGCGGGCGATCTCCTGCCCAATGCCACGCGGGAACAGAAAGTGGCCTCGGGCTATAACCGCCTGAATCAGATTACGGCCGAGGGCGGCGCGCAGGCGAAGGAATACCTGGCCAAGTACGCCGCCGACCGGGTGCGTACGACCTCCACTGCCTGGCTTGGCGCCACCATGGCCTGCGCCGAGTGTCACGATCACAAGTACGACCCGATATCTACGCGCGAGTTCTATCAGTTTGAGGCCTTCTTTGCGGATATCGAGGAGCAGGGTGTTTATGGTTCCGGCGGCATCTGGGAACCGCGCATGTATCTGCCCACACCGGAGCAGGAAGCCCGGGAAGCGGCGCTGCTCGCGGCGATCCAGACGGTCAAGCAGACCTTGGCGTCGGACACGCCCGCATTGAAAGAGGCGCGAAAGGCCTGGGAGGGCGCTCTCTCCGCCCAGCGCGAAGGTTCCGTGCAGCCGTGGGTTCGGCCTGAGCCGCTGTCGGTTAAGGCTCAGGGCGAGACGACCTTTCTCAGTATGCCCGACAAGCGCATCCTGGCTTCGGGGCCGGAGCGTGAAAAAGACGAGTACACGATTCAATTGCCTGGACACGGCGCCCCGGTGTCCGCCCTGCTCGTGGAAGTCGTGGATGATATCCTGCTCGGCGGCGTCTCCCGCGGCGGTGGGAATTTCCTGCTCACCAACGTGACGGCGACTTTGCGCGCTCCCGGCCAGGCCGAGGGAACGCCCCTCGTCTTCGCATCGGCCTCGGCGGACTACGAGCAGGAAGGGTTTCCCGTTACCAACGTGCTCGACGACGATGTGAAGAGCGGCTGGGCCGCCGATTCGCACAAGCAGCGCGGGAACCACGCCATCGTGCTGCGTCTGGCCCAGCCGGTCACCCTGGAAAAAGAGGGCGTGCTGGAAGTTCGGCTTTATTTCAATTCTTCCTTCGCCGGGCACCAGATGGACAGCTTCCGAATCGGCCTGACCGACGATACTGTCGCCGCCCGCACGCCCTGGCCGGTGCTGCCTACGGCGGTAAAGGCCGCGCTGTCCACGGAGCTGATGGCGCGCACCCCAGATCACGATCAGACCGTGGGAAGCTATTTTCTGGCCACGACGCCCGCGCTCGACGGCGAGCGGGCCGCGCTCGCAAAAGCGGAGGGCGATCTCAACGGCCTGCGCGGCGCCATGGCCACGACATTGATCTCCCAGGCCCTGCCCGAGCCGCGCACCGTGCGCGTGCTGCCCCGGGGCAACTGGCTGGATGAGACGGGCGAGATCGTGGAGCCCGCAACACCGGCGGCCCTCCCCGCTCTCGGTGTGACCGGACGTCGGGCCAATCGCCTCGACCTGGCCAACTGGCTCGTGAGCAGAGACAACCCCCTGACCGCGCGGGTGACCATGAACCGGCTTTGGAAGCGCTTCTATGGCACCGGCATTTCAAAGATACTGAACGATCTGGGGGCCCAGGGCGAGTGGCCCACCCACCCCGAATTGCTGGACTGGCTGGCTGTGGAGTTCATGTACAGCGGCTGGGACCTGAAGCACATGATCCGGTTAATGGTCACCTCGGAGACCTACCGCCGAACGAGCGAGGCGACTCCGGAGCTCCGAAACCGTGATCCCTACAACCGTCTGCTGGCCCGCCAGAGCCGCTATCGAATCGATGCCGAAATGGTTCGTGATGGCGCGCTGGCGATGAGTGGTCTACTTTCACCCATCATCGGCGGTCGTTCCGTGTTCCCTTATCAGCCGGAAGGCTACTACGCGAACTGCAACACCTTTGGCGGCGTGCTGGCCTACGACACCGAAAAGGACGAGAACCAGTATCGTCGCGGGCTCTACAGCTTCTGGAAGCGGACCTTTCTCCACCCCAGCCTCCTGGCCTTCGATGCGCCGACGCGGGAAGAGTGCACGGCGGAACGTCCCGTTTCCAATACCCCACTACAGGCGCTCGTACTCTTGAACGACCCGACCTACGTGGAGGCCGCGCGGGTCTTCGCTCAGCGGATCATGACGGAGGGCGGCGAAGAGAGCGACAGCCGGATTAATCTGGCCTTCGCCTACGCCCTCTCACGCGCGCCGCGTCCCGAGGAACTGGCCCTGCTGCGTGACCTGTATCACCAGCATCTGCTGGAGTATACCAATGATCCGGCTTCGGCCGAGGTATTGTTGAAGACGGGGCTCGCCCCCCTGCCCGAAGGCCAGAACCCCGTGGATCTGGCGGCCTGGACCTCGGTGGCCCGCGTCATTCTCAACCTGCACGAAACCATCACCCGAAGCTGAATTCAGCACAGGCGGCAACGATGAAGTACGAAGATTTTCTGCTGGCCCAGACCCGGCGCCAGTTCTTTTCGCGATCGGCCCGTGGCATTGGCTCGCTGGCGCTGGCTGGTCTCCTGAATGGAGTGGCCCAGGCCAGTACCAACGAGGCGAAGCTCGGCTTGATTTCTCCGCTTCATCGGGTACCCAAGGCGAAGCGCGTGATCTATCTGTTCATGGCCGGTGGTCCGTCCCATCTGGAGACCCTGGACTACAAGCCGAAACTGGCGGAGTTGGACGGCCAGCCCATGCCCGAATCGGTGACGCAGGGCCAGCCCATCGCGCAGTTACAGGGCCAGACCCTGCGCTGCCTGGCTCCTCAGCACAATTTCGCACGTTTTGGGAACTCGCAGCAGGAGATCTCCACGATCCTGCCCAATATCGCCGGAATTGCGGACGACATCTGCATCATCCGCTCCATGCAGACCGAGCAGATCAACCACGATCCGGCCCAGACCTTCATGAACACGGGCACGTCCATCTCCGGACGGCCCAGCATGGGGAGCTGGATTACCTACGGCCTGGGCAACGAAGCGGACAACCTGCCGGGCTTCGTGGTGCTGACTTCGGCGGGGGGCGGGCAGAACCAGCCCATCGCCGCGCGGCAATGGCATAGTGGATTCCTGCCGAGCAAGTTCCAGGGCGTGCAGTTTCACGCTCAGGGCGATCCGGTACTTTACCTGAGCAATCCCCACGGCGTGAATGCGAAGCAGCAGCGGGACGTGGTGAACGCGGTTCAGGCCATGAATCAATATCACGACGACGTCACGGACGATCCCGAAATCCAGACGCGGATCAGCCAGTACGAAATGGCCTTCAAAATGCAGACCAGTGTGCCGGACCTCGTAGACTTCTCAGACGAGCCTCAGCACATCAATGAGATGTACGGCACCGAAGGATCCGATGGCACCTTTGCGTCCAACTGTCTGTTGGCCCGCCGCATGGCGGAGCGGGGCGTGCGCTTCATCCAGCTTTACCACCGGGGCTGGGACCACCACGGCGACGTGAAAAATGGCGTGGCGACGACGGCGGGGCTGGTGGACAAAGCTTCGGCCGCGTTGGTGAAAGATCTTGCGCAGCGGGGCATGCTGGAGGATACGCTGGTCATCTGGGGCGGCGAATTCGGCCGTACGCCCATGGCCCAGGGAACGGGCCGCGATCACCATATCCGGGGCTTCTCCCTGTGGATGGCCGGCGGCGGGGTGAAGGGTGGCCTGACCCACGGGGCCACGGACGACTTTGGCTACTACGCCGTGCAGGATGTGGTCCACGTACACGATTTTCACGCCACCCTGCTTCACCTCCTGGGCATCGAGCACACCAAACTGACCTACCGCTTCCAGGGGCGCGATTTCCGGCTTACGGACGTCGCTGGTAATGTGGTCCAGGCGATTCTTACGTAGGGTCGCCCTGATCCATGACGGAGATGGCTTCGGCGCGGCTCGCGTAGATATCGAAAATCCGGTACATGCGCACGAGTTCGAAGAGGGTCCGAACCGGTTTGCTCATGCCGCAGAGCGCCAGATGACCGCCCTTGTCGTGCATGGCCCTCAGGCAGGAGAGCATGGCGCCCAGGCCCGAACTATCGACGAACTGCAGGGCCTCAAGGTCGAGAAGGATGCGATTGTACTGCCCCAGCACCGGCTGCATATCGTCCTTGAAAGACTTGGTGTTGCTCGCGTCGAGGCTGTCTCGTGTAAAAGCAACCACGGCGATGCCGTTTTCCACTATGGGCCGAGTGATCATGTGGGCTTCTCCCGATATCCAAATCCCGCCCTGCGAGAGGGGGGGACAGTTGCTATTCGAACTCGCCCTCGAAACGATATCCCTTGCCCCATACCGTATGGATGAGACGCGGTTTTGCGGGATCGTCCTCCAGCTTCTTGCGAAGCCGGCCCATGTGCACATCGACGAGGCGCTCATCACCGGCATACTTAAAGTCCCAGGCCTGGCTGATGAGCTGGCTTCTCCCGATTACCTGGCCGCGGCGGCGTGCAAGGGCGTGAAGCAGATCAAATTCGATGGGGGTGAGTTTCACTTCCTGGCCGTGCTTCCACACGATGCGGGCGCCCGGATCGATGGTCAATTCTTTGAAGACGAGGGCGTTTCCAGACCGCGTCGGTCCCTTGGCGCGCCGCAGGATAGCCTGCACACGGGCGGTGAGTTCCTTCGGGTCGAAGGGCTTGGTCAGGTAATCATCGGCTCCCATCGTGAGGGCGGCAACCTTGACGTAACTGATGGAGGTGGTGGTCAGCATGAGCACGCAGGCGTCGGATTCCTTGCGCATCTGCCGCAAAACCTCGATACCGTCCATGGCCGGCTCGCTTTGGTCGCCCGCGTCCAGATTTATATCGAGTACAACCAGATCGGGGCTGTTCTCCGCGATCAGGGCGAGCGCATCGCGACCGTTGGTGGCCGTCGTTACCGTGTATCCGTCGTTTTCGAGCACCTGACGCGTCTTCACCAGCGCCTCGTTCTCGTCTTCAACGATCAGAATTTTTTCAGTGTGCATCGTCTGCCCCTGATACCCTGCAATTAAACTCGTTCATATGTATGGGCTCTTGCGGTATTACGCACTTCCCACTGCCTGTGGTTCTCAGGCCGGGGTTGAGCGTGGGTTTCCACGCCCCGGCCCGGGGAAACGTACCGGGCACGAAACCGATCACTGCGGTAAAGGCGAAACAACTTCGCGAGCCAGCTTAGCCTTGACCCTAATTGTAACCTAAATGCGCCTCACTATCTAGATCAATGTCATGGCATTGAATCGGGCGACGAGACCGCCCCGACGGGGCAATCGGGCGGGGCCCCCGCAAGGCGCTCGCAGGCGTTAATCCGGACATGAATTGAAGCGCCGCGGCCCTCCTCGCCCTCGGCCCAGACGGTGCCGCCGTGTCGCTCGACGATCCGCCGTACAATAGCGAGCCCCAGTCCACTGCCCTGATTACCGGCCTGATCGTGGATCTGTTTGAAGGGCGCGAACATGGCCTCCGCGTGATTCATATGAAAGCCGATGCCATTGTCCCGCACGCAGATCTGGACCGAGTCGGGGGGGGACGCCTCGGCGTAGACCCAGGCGCGGGGCTCATCGGCTCCCCGCGTGAATTTGGCGGCGTTACCCAGCAGATTTACAAAAAACTGCTTCAGGAGGGAGGGGTCGCCCTGACAACGGGGCAGGGGCTGTACCTCGAGCGCCATGGATTCACCGACGGAAACGGTTTCCCATGCCGAGGCGATGACGGCGTCGAGGTCGCAGGGCTCGAGCATGACGGGCTTCCGGCTCAGGCGGGAAAAGTCGAGGAGGCGATCGATGAGATGCTGCATCTCGGCGACGCCTCGGGAGATCATGGTGCAATAGTAGCGTCCGGAGTCGCCCAGACTATCGCCGGCCTCCTCCTCCAGCATGCTGGCGAAAGAGCGGAGGAATCGAAGGGGCGAGCGAAGGTCGTGAGCAATGGTGTAGTTGAAGGCCTCCAGTTCCTGGAGGGTATCCTGCAATTCAGCCGTACGCTCTTCCACGCGCTGTTCCAGGGCCCGGTTGAGATCCCGCACGGTGTCGGTCGCGATCATCTCCTCCGTGTTGTCCCAGGCTACAAAAACGGCATGCTGCACGTCGCCCCCCTTGTCGCGGTAGGGCGAGTAAACCATGTCCAGATGCCTCCGGGCGCCTGAGGGCAAGGTAAGCCAGCGCTGGACATGTACCTCCTCGCCACGGAAACAGCGCTCAAGGCAGGGCTCCACCATGGATTCATAGAGGGCATTGCCCCACACCGTCGGCGCGATGGTGCCATTCATGGATTCCGGCTCGGTGTTGAAGAGGGCGGCGAAGGAACGGTTCACAAGCTCGTAGTTGTAACTCCGATCCACCAGCGCCATGAACTGGCGCGAGGCATCCACGAGTTTCTCGTAGCGTTGCCAGAGTTCGTGGGCACCCAATTGCTGGGTGATGTCCCGGTGCATCCAGACTCGGTGGGCGCCTTCGTCGAAGACTTGCACCTCGCTCCACGCGGGGAAGCCGTCGCCGCGCTCATAGCGTACCCGCAGGGGCCGCTCGATGTTGCCCGAGGCCAGCGCCCGACGCATGACTTTTAACATATCAGCGCCGATGTGCTTCGCTTGAAGAAAGGGGTGAGCGGCGCCAGGCAGTCGTTCGGGGTCCATGCCCATCATCGAGGCGAAAGCGTCATTGGCATAGATGATCGCGTCGTCGCGGGTGACCGCAATTCCAACGCTCAATCGCGACAATATGCGAACCCCCAGGGATTCCAGCAATTGTTCCGTGGGGTGATCCAGCACCGGACTATCCTTTCAGTGATTCCGGAAAGAGGGCGAGCAGCACCTGCGCGTAGACGCGGTACCCGAAATCATTGGGGTGGTTCACGCCGTTGCCGGCGATGTCCACGAAGCGCTTGTGGGCCAGAAAGACGGACCAGAACGAAGTGAGGTCGGCCACGGCCACACCGGGACCCCGCAGGGCCGTGAGGGCATCTCGGTATTGGGGATACAGGTCGGGTGCGGCGTGCTTCCAGTCCGCGTTGCCCAGCATGGGGGAGATTACAATGAAGGAGGTTGCGGGATGGGCCGCCTTGATGTCGTCGATGATGCGCTGGATATTTCCCGCGAAATTCGCTGGGGTAAAGCGCCCGGAGGCGTCATTCATACCGAAGGCGATGATGGCCAAATCGGGCTTCTTCTCGGCTACCAGCGGGGCCTGCTCGATGCCCCACGGCGCGCCCATGCCGCTCACGGAGAAATTGGTGAATTGAATCGGGCTGCCGAATCGGGCGGTGAGGCCCTGGACGAACAGGTCACCGTAGGCGGGCTGGTGGGGCGTCACGCCGGCCACGCCGCTGGCGTTGAGTCCGAAGGAAATGCTGTCACCCAGCAGGCAGACGGTGAGCGGCTCACGCGCGACGAGCTTACGATTGAGTTCGGCGAGGTTGTCCCCGGCCGCCCCGGGAACAGGACCGCCCAGTTTGGTCCAGTCCTTCTTCTTGTGCTCGTAAGTCACTTCCACCTGCAAGTCGTGAAAGAGGTGCTCGTTCTCGAAGAAAATGTCCCGCGTTCCGTCCCGGTACAACTGACCGGACTTGCCCACGGGGGGCTCGTAGTCCGCGCGGGTGGTAAAGGGGATGCGGGTATCTTTGGTGAGGGTGAGCCGCCGCGTTTTCCGATCCACGGTGTAGTCGCGACCTTCATCATACGTGGCTCCCGTTGCGGTGTGGACCACCGAGAGTATTTTTTTGGGGCTAAACAGCAAGGTGGATGTGGGCGCGGCCCCCGCGGTCTCCTCCAGAAAGAAACAGCTTTCGCCGTGCATCGTGGCGCTTTCCCAGAAGGGCTCGAGATGCCAGCGGCTGATGGCGTCGGCGTCCGCGTGGGCTGCGAGTGGCACCAGGGTACAGGCGGCAACCAGAGTTGCGCTGAATACGAATCGATACATCGAAGTGGCTCCGTAAAGACTGCTGTGAATTTAGACTCTGTTGCAGGATTGTGATCTATTTGCGGCGGTCGGGGCAAGGGAACGCGAATTATGAATTATGAATTGGGAATTATGAATTGGAAACCATGATCCGCTCAGAGGAAGTTGGAATGTGCCTATCTTAATTCATAATTCGTAATTCTCAATTCATCATTCTCCTCACCGACTCAGTGTCTGGTATTTTTTCAGACTCTTCCAATCCGGTGGGACAACCGCGTTCAGGAGGATGGTCTCGTCGCCGAGGTCGTTCAGACGAAAGGCGCCTTTGAATCGACCCGCCGCCGCCGTCGGCATGGAGAAGCCCGTGAAGCGCGTCTCCGGTCCATAGTAGACGGGGTAGTAAATGCGCGTGGGGCCCGAGGTTCCCGGTGGAGCGGGGGGGACCGTCATGGTGCGGTCGAACTGAAAATTGGGGTGATTCGCTTCGTAGGTGAAGTCCACCGGAACCGCGACGGGGCCGGGCTGAAATTCGAGGACGAGGACTTCGGTATACATGGGAAGCTTCGGTCGGTCGTCGGGATGTCTTGCCGGGTCGGCGAAGCCGGGAATGGAATATTGGGTTGTGGCCTCACCTTCCGCGCGCTGGGTGATGAGCAGGGTGCGATTCTGGCCTTCGTAGTACCCAATCAGGCGACTCACCTGGCCGGATTGCCACCAGCGCGCGCCGAGCAGGGGCAGCACCAGGAGCCCGGTGGCGATTGCGGCGCAGGTCACGCCCCGAAGGAGTGCTGGTTTTGATGCGGCAAAACATATGCGAAGCTGGAACTCGTGCCGGTGTTTCCAGGAGCCTATGGCGGACCAGACCAGCCATTGCAGGAGGAATCCGGCGGCGAAGAGGGCGATGATTTCCATGTGGAAGGCGTGGCGCTCGCTGAACCGGAGGGCGGGGTAACCGGCGAGCAGAAGAATCGAGCAGAAGAGGGCAGCGGCGGCCCGGGGATTGATCGCGGCAATGCACAGGAGCATGAGGGCGATGTGGTAGCGCCCGCCGCCGGGCAGGGCATCCAACGCGAGGCGACGCAGTTGCCACAGGCGCGCCAGAAACTGATTGGTGACGCCCCGGGGCGTTGCGTCGGCGGTGCTGATCTGGAGTTCGTCGGCGGTGCGCAGTACGGAAGCATAGCCGCGAATGATGAGATCCGCCGGAAACGTCTTCACCATCTCGCGAAAATAGGCTTTACCCGCCGCGTCGTAGTCGGGCGAGTAGTGGCGGAAAACCTCGGTGCGCCCCGTCGTTCGATGGGCATAGCCCATGAGGATTGCGCGGACGTATTCGTCGAGGAAGGGATCGCCGAAATCGTAGAGGGGCGCCTCCACGCCGAGGCGCTGATCGCAGTATTTGGTGAAGCCGATGATCGTGTCGTGGGTCGCATTGTTGACGCGGGAAAGGACCTGGAAGATGGGCCAGCCGAGGATGGCGAAAGCGGCAATGAAGACGGCGATTACTGTGCCACGCTTCCACCAGGTTTGCTTGATAGTGCCGGGTGAAAAAAGGGCCACGAGCCCGCAGAAGAGGGCGGCGGCAATGGAGACATCCTGCCGGAAACCCAAACCCAATCCTGCGAACAGGCCAACCAAAGCAGCGAGGGGCAGTTGGACGCGCAGGGGCAGAGGGCGCTTCACGATCCAACCCGCTACGAGGATGAGAGCGAAGAAGAAGGGCGCTTTGCTGTAGTCCCGTAACTGGGGCAATTGCTGGAGGTGAACGGGTGACGTCATGAGGAGCACGGTGAAGAGTGTGGCGAAGCGCGGCCCCATGCCCAGGCGAAAGATGCCATAGCCGAGGGCGTTGGTGGCGCCGTAGAGCAAAGCGTAGAGGGGCGTCAGTGACTGCCAGGCCACGCCGAAGAGGGTGAACATGAGCGCCACGCTCAGGATGAGGTGGCGGTGAAAACGCTGCCACTGGGTCCAGCCGGGAAATTGCTGGAGCGGGTGAAAAGCCTGAATCTCGTCGTAGGACATGCCCGACGTGTCCTGTGGAAGCAGGGTCACGTTGTCGGGGATGTTTGCGCAGTCGAACGTGTCGCTGCGCAGGTAGAGGAAGTCCTCCAGTCCCGGTACTTCGGACATCATGGGATTGGTGTAGCCATGTCCGCAGGCGGTCATCACCGCGGGGCCAAAGATCTGCTGCCAGAACTCGGGCGGTCCGCCCCAGGTGCTCACGTAGATCGCGCCAATGACAAAAGCGGTGGCAAACAGACTCGAAACGCGCAGGAATTCCTGACCGGCAACGCGCCAGCCACGGCGAAGAATCCGCATCACACGGGATTCCGAATGCGGAGATTCGCTTGAAAGTGCAGGTTGTTCGCTGTGCTCGGTCATCGCCAGAAACTATATCAGTTGACAGTTGACAGTTGACAGTTGACAGTTGACAGTTGACAGTGGGCAGTGGGCAGTGAACCGAGTTGACACAGTGGACAAAGTGGGCCGAGTCACAAGGCGTGAGCAATCGCCTTAATTCTCTCCGCTGTCCACTGTCAACTGCCCACTGTCAACTGCCATAATGCCCCCCATGACCGACACCTACCTTCAGATTCGCGAGAAGCGCTGCCTTTGGGCGGGCGCGATTTTCTGGATTGGCTTCTCGGTTATCGCCGTGGTCTTGCGCGGGGTGCGCTGGGAGGAAACCTGGGAGCACGCGCTGGTGATCACGGGCGCGGTGCCCTATCCCGAAGGTCATCCCTTCTACATCTACTGTCGCAATGTATTCAGCGGTCAGAGCTACCTTTCCGCACTGTTGATGTCCCTGTGGGACTCGCCGCTATGGATCAACGGCCTGCGCAATGTGCTCCAGCTCAGTTTCTGCACGGTGCCGGTCTACCTGCTCGGCATGCGTTTCAGCGGCAGCGCCTGGGGCGGGCATCTGGCCTCGGTGCTGGTCTTGCTCGGGATTCATCGTGGCTTTCAGAGCTACTACCCCATTGAGAGCTGGCCCCATTTCTTTGCCACAGGCCAGATCGGCGCGGGCTATGCCCTGCTGGTCTTCGCGCTGTTGCTCATGAACGGCTGGCGCAGTGTCTGGTTACTTCTGGGGCTCATGCCCATGGTTCACGTGGGCCAGTGGCCCGTGATCGGGCTCTTTGCGGGACTCCAATGGCTGTGGCTGCTGCGGCTGGGGGATCTTTTTCGCGTGCGTCAGGCCGTTAAGTGGTTTGCCTTGGGAATGGCGCCTTGCGTGCTCTTTTTTCTCGTCCAGCGCACGTTTCATGTCGCCATGCCCGGAAGTGGCGGCTATTTCGCCGAGGGGGACGCCCCTGCCATCTGGTCGGCCTACACCGCGCTGCACGACCTTCACCGGGCGGCGCCGCGTGACTCGTTTCTGAAGAGTATGCTGGCGGGGGGCGCCGTATTGCTGGTCGCGGGCTTTGCCGGAATGCGCCACGGCCTGGAAACCGCACCGCGCAGGAGCCTCATCCAGACCTTCGGCTTTGCGCTGCTGCTTAGCGTCGTAGTCGGCTTGATCTGGCTGATCCATCAGGCCCTGGGGACTCGTGCGCCTTTCGCCCTGATTGGCTGGATGCCCTATAGGCTCATGAACCACCTCGCGATCCTTCTCGTACCGCTGGTGGTTGGTGTCTTGTGGCGCGCCCGTGGCGGGGGAAGGGGCCTCCTCGCGCTGGTGCTTCTCTATGCCCTGCTGCTTCCGGTATGGCGCGTTCTAGTACCAACCGAGTTGTTTGCTCGCTATGGTGGCAATTTGGAGGGGCTAATTTTCGCGCTACTCGGTGGCGCGATCGCGTCCGCAGTCGCCGCGCGCGATGAAAAGATGACCGTGTGGAGCGCGCGGCGCCTATTCCTGCTTCAGGCTTTGCTGCTGACCCTCGTCGCGGCATTCCTGCAGTGCTTCTATCCTTTCGCCCTGGCGGGCATGCTGGCGGGCGGGCTCGTCTGGTGTCTCTGCGATGGATTGTTGCGCTATCTGCCGCAACTGGAGCGGCCCTGGCTGCACTGTGGCACGGTGGCGCTGGGGGCTTGTCTGCTGGTATCGTTGATGGTGCGGGAGATGCGTCACCGGGAGCACCTGCCCCTTCAACCCATTCACCGACAGGTGGCCGATTGGCTTGATGGGCACGGGGAAAAGGACGTCATGATCGTGACGCCTTACTGGGATGTGAACTGGCTCGGCAAGATACGCCATCCGGTACTGGCGGATTACCAGACGGCCCATCTGATGAGCTACGTGCCCACGCTTGCTCCGACGTTGAAAAAAATGCACTCGGAGGTCTTCGGTTTTGTGGTGGATGGTGAAACAGGCCCGCCGCTGGCGGAATGGCCCGGACGCAGCGCCGAGGTGTGGCGTGCGCTGGCGAGGGACTATGGCTTTCGCTATGTTCTGGCCCCGACGGAGATGGAGTTGATGCTCGAGCGCGTGCTGGAGGGCCAGCCCTACGACCTGTATCGTGTGGGGCCTTGACGACGGGCGCAGGGACGTTTCCGTCGGTGATTTTCGTGCAACTCCGTTGCACGATACGCGGGTACGAAAACCCGCGCTCCCGCTTTCTAAACGGGTGTGCATATTCCGGTGCCTGAGTGAAGCGCCCCAGCGCCATGCGCTATAATAGCCGCCCGCTTGCCCGCAGCCCTGAACCCCCGGATTACCCCATGATACGCGCAGTACTCTTTGATCTCGACGGCACCCTGATGGACTCGACCGATGCTATCGTCAACTCTTATTTCCACACCTTCGACACCATTGGCGAGCCCCGTCCCGAGCGCAGCGTTATCATTGGCACCATCGGCGATCCGCTGCACAAGCAGTTTCCCACCATGACTTCCCACGACGTGGACGAGTGCATCCGTATTTACCGCGCCTATTACGGGGAGCACAGCGCCGCGATCACCACGTTGCTCCCCGGCGTGGAGGAGACCCTCGCCACGCTGGCGGAGCGGGGCGTGAAGCTGGGGTTTGTGACCTCGAAGCGCCGCGAGGCCGCCGAGATGCTGCTGGAGCACCTGGGGGCCTTGCACTATATGGATGCGCGCATCGGCCCCCTGGAAGTCACCGAACACAAGCCCCATCCAGAACCCGTGCAGAAGGCCATGGCCGTGCTGGGCGTGACACCGGAAGAAACCGTATTCGTGGGCGACATGCACTTCGATGTGCTCGCGGGTCTCGCCGCGGGTGTGGTTACCCTGGCGGTGGCCACGGGCTACGAAACGCGCGCACAGTTGGAAGCGCTGAACCCGGATGCGACCTGCGACAGCATGTACGAGGTGCGCGACCACATCCTCGGTCTGCTGTGAACCAGCCTTCGCCCATACCGGCGAACGACGTATTGACGCCCGAATCTCGCCGAACCTTCTGGCTACTGGTGGGCAATGGCGCCATCGTCACCATGGGCTCGGTCTTCTACAGTTTTGAGACCGTCATGGCGGGGCTCGCCTTCGAGCTTACCGGCTCCACGTTGCTGGTCGGCCTGCTGGTAACCGTGGCGACGTCGGGCTGGTTCTGGCCCCAGCTTATCGTGGGCAGCCGTATACAGCACTTGCCCGAGAAAATGCCCGCCTACCGGCTCTCCGCCTTTCTCCGCGTGTCGGGCGTTTCCTCCATGATCGCGGCCACCTGGCTGCTGTCGGACCGGGGCGAGATACTCTATTGGGCGATTCTCGCCTGTACCACCCTTTTTGCGGTGGGCGGCGGCATTTGCGTCATCCCCTTCATGGACATTCTGGCGAAGTCCATTCCCGTGGTGCATCGCCCCATGCTGATGGCGTACCGCCAGTCGATCGGCGGCGTGCTGGGCTGTGTTGCGGGGCTGATAACCCTGTATATTCTCGGCGAACATAGCGGTCTGGTCTATCCATACAACTATCTCACCCTCTTCGTTGTGGGCGGCGCAATCAACTCCGTCGCCTATTACTGTGTGGTGGCCATCCGCGAACCGGTGGAGGCGGTCAATCCCGAGCAACAGACCTTCGGAGGCTTTCTGGCCGGCGGTGTGCGCGTGTTTCGCGAGGACCGTGATTTCCGATACTACTTTTACTTCCGTGTGTGCCTCTATCTCGCCTACATGAGCCAGAGTCTGCTCGTTCCTTTTGCCATGTCGCGCTTCAACACTCCGCTCGAAGCGACGGGGCTTTTCGCGGCGGGGATCGCGCTGACCGGCGGTGTGTTCAGCCTGCTCTGGGGACGGATCGCTCGGCGCATCGGGGAAGTGGGCCTTTTTCCGCTGGTGAGCCTTCTTGCCTTTCTGCCTTTTGCGTTCATAGGTGTGATGGCCTTTCTGCCGCCGGAAAATGCCCTGGTTTTGTTCGTCACGCCGCGATTCCACTGGGTTGTGCTCGCGGTCTTCGCTTGCTTGACAGCCGCGCGACAAGGCATCGATATGGCGGGCAGTCTCTATCTCCTTGCCATGCCCCCGGCGACCTTGCGCCCGACCTACTTCGCCTTCATGAATTCCATCAGCGCGCCGCTCATGCTCAGTCCCATTCTCGCGGGATGGCTTGCGGGCTCCGCCTCCTTCTCGATAGCCTTTGCTTTGTCGGCGCTCGCGGCGCTGGGTATGGTGGCGGTGAGTTTGACGTTGCGAAGAAGATGATCGACGACAGTGGACAGTGGACCGTGGAGCGCTGCGATAGTTGCCTGTGTTTTCTGTAAGACGGATAGGACCGATTGTTTTGTAACTCATCTGTCCTATTTGTCCTATCGGTCCTATCCTCGCGCCCTCAGTGCGTTATCGCGCACCCTCTTCGCTGTCAACTATCCCATTGTCAACTGTCAACTATTTGAACCCTCCGTCGCTGGCCTGTATGATCCTGTCCCATGTCGGAAACCCTCCTCCAACTCACCTCTATCGACAAATGTTTCGGCGGCGTCGTGGCCCTGCGCGAAGCGCGGCTTCATGTCCGCGCGGGCGAAGTGTTGGGTCTGGTGGGTGAAAACGGGGCTGGCAAGAGCACCCTGATCAACATCGCCACGGGTCTTTTCAAGCCGGATAGCGGCGTCATGCTGCTGCAGGGGCAGGCCGTGAGCTTCTCCAACACCCGACAGGCCGCCGAGGCCGGGGTGGTGGTGGTGCACCAGGAAGCTGACCTCTTCGCCCAGCTCAGCATCGCGGAAAACATGCTGCTGGGTCGGGGACTCGTTCGTGGTCCCGGTGGACTCATCAACTGGGGCCGGACCAACGCCGAGGCGAAGCAACTGGTCGCGGATATTGGCGAATCTTTTGACGTGGCGCAGGATGCGGGGACCCTCACCGTCGCCCGGCGCACCATGTCGGAGATTGCCGCCGCCGTGGCCACGAAGCCGAAGGTGCTCTTCCTCGACGAGCCCACGGCCTCGCTGACGGTCAAAGAAATCGAGAATCTTTTTGCCCAGATCCAGCGGCTGAAGGTGGCGGGTGTGGGCATTGTGTATGTAAGCCACCGCCTCGAAGAAATCCTCGAATTGTGCGATCGCGTCACCATCATGCGCGATGGATCCACGGTCGAAACCAAGGTGGCCGCCGATCTGACCATGGACAACATCGTGGCGGCCATGGTGGGACGGGAGAATACCCAGATCCACGCCAAACGCGACGTGCCCATCGGCGATGTGCGCGTTGAGGTTCAGGGGATGACCGCGAGGGACAATAGTTTTCGCGATGTCTCTTTCCAGGTGCGCGCGGGCGAGATTGTAGGGCTCTATGGCTTCGTCGGAGCGGGCCGCAGCGAGTTCGCCCAAGCGATGTTCGGCATTCGGAAGCCCGCTTCCGGTACGGTAACGATTGACGGCAAGCCTCTCAAGATGAATTCGCCCCGGCAGGCTGTGGCCCAGGGGCTGGCCTATCTGCCCGAAGACCGCCTGGTTCAGGCGGTATTTCGCGGCCATGCGCTCCGCACCAATTCCAGTGTGACGCTCCTGCCCCGATTGAGCCATGGCACGCTGGTCAGCAACCGAGGTGAAAAGGCTCTCGCCGCCCGCATCATCAAGGAAATGAGCGTCAAGACCTCCTCCATGGAGCAGGCCATCGGCACGCTGAGCGGGGGCAACCAGCAGAAGGTCATCTTTGGCCGCTGGGCCGCCACGGATCCGAAGGTGCTCATCCTCGACGAGCCCACGCGCGGCGTGGATGTGGGGGCGAAGGCGGAGATACACAAGCTCATCTGCGATCTGGCGGAGAAGGGCACGGCGATTATCCTCATCAGCTCCGAACTTCCCGAAGTCATGGCCATGAGCGATCGCGTGTTGACCCTGTCCGAAGGTCGCGTGACGGGTGACTTTAATCCGCGCACCGACGATGACAAGACCATCGCGGCGGCGGCGGTGCCCCGAAGCGCCGAGAAGGTCGCCGTAGTCCGCTCACCATTTCAGCGCGGTCTCACCCGTGCGCTCCAAATGCGCGAACTGGGTCTGCTGGTCTTCATCGGCCTGCTTGCGGGCTACATGAGCCTGACGCGGCCCGACAGCTTCGCGAATTCGGCCAATCTGATCGATATTCTGGAAAACGCCGCGATTCCGGCCATGATGGCCCAGGGCGCCATGCTGATTATCTGCGCGGGCGGGATTGACATATCCGTGGGCTCCATGATGGGGCTGGTGGGCGTCTTTGCGGCCCTGGCGGTGAAGGCGGGTGTGCCCGCGCCCCTGTGCCTGGCCCTCGCCGTCTGGCAGGGGATCATCTTCAGTTTGATCAATGGCGGCCTGTCACTTGTTGCGCGAATCCACCCGATTATCGTGACGCTGGCGGGGCTCTGGATTTATCGCGCCATTATGCCCATCGTCACCGGCGGAAGTGAAGTGATGAATCTGCCCGACAGCTATCGCGCCCTGTCGGATGGCGACTTCATGGGCATTCCCAAGATCTGCTACTACGTGGTCGTCCTTTCGGCAATTACCCACGTGCTCCTGCGCTACACGCTCCTGGGAAGGCAGATTCTCGCCCTGGGCAATTCCGAGAGCGCGGCGCGTCTGGCGGGACTCTCCAAGACGAAGCTTACCCTTTTCGTTTTTGGCTGGTCGGGATTTATCGTGGGGCTTTGCTCCGTATTGAACGCCGCCTACTATGGCAAAGTCCAGGCCAATTCAGGTGCGGGCCTTGAGCTTCAGGCCATCGCCGCGGCCGTCATCGGCGGCACCAACATCCTTGGTGGACGCGGCTCCGCCCTGGGCACGCTTCTCGGCGCTTTGCTCGTGTCCCTGCTGTACAACAGCCTCGTGCTGCTGGAAGCCAGTTCCTACTGGCAGAATATCTTTGTGGGCAGCCTGATTCTGGCCGCCGTAGTTGTCGATGCCCTCGTGCAGCGGCTACGGAAGGGACCGGCATGATCCAGAATCTCTTCCGTTCCCGGGAGGCCGTACTCCTCGGCGTGCTCTGCGCCATGTGCGCGGTATTCGGTCTGACCACCGAGTACTTCCTCAATCTCGATGCCTTGCTGGGCTATAGCCGCTATTGGGTAGCGCCGGGCCTGCTGGCCATCCCCATGACCTTCATCATCGCCACGGCGGGTATCGATCTGTCTGTGGGGTCCATCGTCGGTATGTGCGGGATCATCCTCGGCGTGCTCTATCGTGATTACCAGTGGCCCATCGCCGCGGCGTGCGCGGCGGCGGTCCTTTCGGGCACGGCGGCGGGCGCCTTCAATGGCGGCATCAGCAGCACGCTCGGCATTCCCCCGCTGGTGGTGACCCTCGCCACCATGACGCTCTTTCGCGGAATCGCCTTCGGCCTGAGCCAGGCCGACGCCATCAGCAATTTTCCCACAGGTTTCAATTATCTCGGCAGCGGTACACTGTTCTCCTTCTGGCTTTTCGGCGAAGAGGCCTTTGTGCCCGTGGCGCTCGTGGTGCTGCTCGCGGCCATGGCGCTCGGCGTGCTGCTCCTTCGCCGCACGTGGATGGGCCGCTACACGCTGGCCATCGGGGAGAATCCATCCGCGGCAAGTTTCGCCGCCATTCCCGTGTCGTGGATGCTCTTTGGCATCTACACGGCCTGCGGGTTCATGGCGGGCGTCGCCTCCCTGTTTTATACAGCGGTCTACGCGACCGCCCGTGCCGATGGCGGCACCGGCCTGGAGCTGGAGGCCATTGCGGCCGTGGTGATCGGCGGAACGCGCATCAGCGGCGGCCAGGCCTCCGTAGCCGGTACCTTGCTTGGCCTGCTGATAATCGGTATCCTGAGATACGGTCTCGAATTAAGCGGTGTTAAATCGCAGAACGTGGTCATTATCGTCGGACTGCTCCTCATTGTGACGGCGGTCTTCAACGAGTGGATGGCCCGTCGCGCTGGAGAGAGCAAATGACCCGGAATATTTTTCTGCTTTGCGCCACATGTCTGGTGGCCCTTATTAGCCTCGCGGGCTGTGGCAAGCCCGCCGAAGTCGCCGATCCGGCGGAAGGCCCCAGCGGTGCTGGCGCCCCCAGTGCCCCTGAATCCGGAAAGAAGATCAAGATCGGCGTGATGCCCAAGCTCATCGGTATCGGTTACTTCAACGCCGCCGAGATCGGCGTGAAAGAGGCCGCCGCCGAGCTGGGTGTTGAAGTGGACTACAACGGCCCCAGCGAAGCTGACGTCTCCGCCCAGGTGCAGATGATCGAGAGCTGGATTACGCGCAAATACGACGCTATCGCCGTCGCCCCGAATGATCCCGACGCCATCAGCGATGTGCTCAAGCGCGCGCGCCAGCGGGGCATCAAGGTCATCACGTGGGACACGGACGCCCAGCCCGATGCCCGCGATTTCTTCGTGAACCAGACCACCTCCGAAGCCATTGCCCACGCCTTCCTCGACATCCTTGCGGAAGGAGTCGGCCCCGAGGCCAAGTACGTCAACATCACCGGCACCTTGACGGCGGCCAACCAGAACACCTGGATGAAGCTGATGGAAGAGTACCGCCAGCAGAAGTATCCCTCCATGGTCAACCTTTCCGAGACGCCCAAGGCGCCCGGCGAGAATCAGGCGGCGGCTACCCAGATGGCGTCGGACTGCCTGAAGGCCTATCCTGAGATGAACGCCATGTTCGGGCTTACCTCCGTCGCCCTGCCGGGCGCCGCCGAAGCGCTGCGCAAGGAAGGGGCCGCCAGCCGTGTATTCCTTACCGGTTTATCCACCCCCAACGATATGAAGTCCTACGTCCACGACGGTACCGTGAAAAAGTTCGTACTGTGGAACGTGCCGGATCTGGGTTACCTCACCGTCCACGCCGCCGTGGCCGCGATCAAAGGCGAACTCACCCCCGACTCCGTCACCTTCAACACGGGCCGCATCACCACCTCGAAAAAGCAGGGCACTGAGATCGTCATGGGCGATCCGCTGGTGTTCACGAAAGATAATATCGACAACTTCGATTACTGAGCTTGACGGCGGCGCACAAAGAGCCGTAGCGCATTCGTAAAGTTTCTACAGCCGCGTGGGTTTGACCCGCGCGGCTGTTTGACGCTATGAACCGTGTTGCCTCGCGCGTCCCTTGTTTACGAAGCAACACGCTACCCTCGCCGCTGTCCCTGAGTTGCACCGTGCTCCCCATTCCTTTAGGCTAGGGGCATGTCCGATACCAACCTCAAAGCCCACTCCGTCGCGCCGCCGCTTTGGCTGCTTGGTCCCGTTGCGGTCTTGTGCGCCGTTACCGCGCTGGCCGTAGTGGTGTGGCAGCAGACCAGTTTCCCCCTTTCCACTTTCCAGTTTATAGCAGGGCTCGCGGGGCTCGCCGTCTGCACGCTGCTCGTACTCGGTCCCTCGCGCATCATCCTGACTCTGGTGTTTTTGTTGGCCCTGCTGGACCATCAGTTTCGCTCGCCATTTATCGTTCCATTTTCAGGAGTAGAGTGTCATCCGCGCGAGCTACTTCTGCTCCTGCTCTTACTCCATGCCGCCGTGAAACTGGCCCAGTATCGTCTTTGGATACGTTGGACGCCCCTGCATGTTGCCATGCTGCTCTACACGGCGGTGTTCGCCTATGCGGCTTGGCGGGGGCTCTGGATGGGCAACGATCCGCGCGCCATTATTGCGGAGTGCCGCGCGCCATTGTTCCTCGGCGCGTTCTGGCTCTTTGCGGCGGCGGTGAAGACACCGCGCGACCTCCAGTATTACGGCTATCTTGCGCTTTGTGTTTCCGCGATACTCGCCACGGCCACGATAGGCGCCTTCGTATACTTTGCCGTGGCGGGGCCCATTCCCAATACGCAAAATGCCCTCGGCGAGTTTGTTCCCCGGCTTGTCGCGGGCATTCCCTTGCAGTCCATCCGCCCCAGTGGTCATGCATGGTTCGAAGTCGCACTGGTCGTTTCAGTGGGCATGCTCCTGTGCCCGCGCGAGCCATGGTATCGGAAAGCGGTCTATTCCGGTCTGGCGATCCTGTTCGCCGCAGCCATCGGCGCGGGCATGATGCGCACGGCCCTGGTGTCCATCTTGGTGTCTCTGTGTGCGATGCTGTGGCTGAATCTGCCCCGCGCAGGGAAGGGACTATCGCTTTTGCTCCTGCTCCTTGTGGTCGGTGCGGTGAGATTTCTGGCGCTGCTCAATACCGACAGCCCATATGGCATACCGAGTTTCCAGGATCGCTCTATCAACGCGCGCGCTGTGGAGAGCGCCGGTGCGCTGGAGGCCATCGGCCAACAGCCCCTTTTCGGCTCGGGCTTCGGTGCCTCCTTCGAGGCCCTGGGGCTTGCTCAAAAGGACAGCGCATCCAGCGCGATCCCGGTGGCCTATCACAGCCTGCACAACGTGTGGCTGTATATCGCGTGGAAAGCGGGGTTGGTGGGGTTGGCGATTGCGGTGCTCGCGCTGGCCGCGATGCTGATCTACAGCCAGCACATTGTCAATCACCTGCCATCCATGAGCCAGCGTTGTCTGGGGAGGGCCTTGCAGGCGGCGCTTATCGGGCAACTGGTGGCCTCGGCGGCGATGCCGCGCCTGACCTACGCGAATGGGGCGCTTTTTCTGGGGATTTGGGTGATGGCGTTCGTGCTGCTGAGGCGGAGCACTGAAGCGGGAACTCCGCTTACGAGTGAATAGGACGGATTCGACGGATAGGACCGATTTTTCTAATCTGTCCTATCCGTCGAATCGGTCCTGTCAGCGAATCCGCACCTTGCGTCCCTCAACGGTCACTCGCCCCTCCGCAATCATCTGGATCGCCTTGGGGTAAAGTTTGCGCTCCAGCGCCTGCACCCGCTCGGCCAGGGTCTCTGCCGTGTCCTGGTCGTTGACCGGAATCGCCTGCTGCATGATGATCGGGCCGTGATCATAGGAGTCATCGACAAAGTGGACCGTCGCACCCGTGACTTTCGCACCGTACTGAATCACCGCCTCGTGGACGTGCTGCCCGAACATGCCCTGGCCGGAGAAGGCAGGAATTAATGCCGGGTGCACGTTGATGATGCGATTGGTGAAGTCCTCGGGAACTTTCAGCAGCGACATGTATCCCGCCAGCACAACGAGACCCGCTCCATGGCTGCGGACCGTATCCCATATCGCTTCATTGCGTTGTTCGAAGGTCGGATAGTCCTTCGAAGTCACGGCGTAGGCCGGGATGCCGTGTTTGGCCGCGCGGACCAGCCCGAAGGCGGAAGCGCGCGATGCAATCACGCAGGAGACTGTCGCGTCCAGCGTTTCCGCTTCACAGAGATCGATGATGTTCTGTAGGGTGGTGCCGCTTCCAGAGAGCAGCACGGCCAGGCGTAATTTCATGGGAGAGTCCTCAAGGGCGAGTGGACTGAGTGGACTTGATGGACAAAGTGGACTGGCCAAAATGGAAAAACACTTGTGGTACGTGGAAAAGGGTCCACTTGGTCCACTCCGTCTACGCTGTCCACCAATATAAGCGCCGCCCGGCAAGCGGGCGGCGATTTCTTTTCGTTGTCAATGGTCAATTGTTCCGCCTGCGGCGGATCAATTGAATTACATCTTCTGCATCTTGGAGAGGAACTCTTCGTTCGACTTGGTCTTCTTGAGCTTGTCGATGAGCAGTTCCGAAGCTTCCTGCAGTTCGCGGTCGCTGAGCACGCGAAGGAGGAGCCAGATGCGCTGGAGGTCTTCCGCGGCGACGAGGCGCTCTTCCTGGCGGGTGCGCGAACGGTTCACGTCGATCGCTGGGAAGATGCGCTTTTCCATCAGGCGGCGATCCAGGTGGATCTCCATGTTGCCCGTGCCTTTGAACTCTTCAAAGATCACGTCGTCCATGCGGCTGCCCGTTTCGACCAGGGCCGTGGCCAGGATCGTGAGGCTGCCGCCTTCTTCGATGTTGCGGGCCGCGCCGAAGAAACGCTTCGGGCGCTGGAGGGCATTGGCGTCCACACCGCCGGAGAGGACCTTGCCGCTGCTCGGCACCATGATGTTGTAGGCGCGGGCAAGGCGGGTGATGGAGTCCAGCAGGATAACCACGTCGCGCTTGTGCTCCACGAGACGGCGGGCCTTGTTCAGCACCATTTCGGCCACCTGGATGTGGCGCTCCGGCGGCTCGTCGAAGGTGGAGGCTATGACCTCGCCCTTGACCGAGCGCTGCATGTCCGTCACTTCTTCGGGGCGCTCGTCGATGAGCAGCACGATGACGTAGGCTTCAGGATGGTTCGTGGTGATGCTGTTGGCGATCTTCTGCAGCAGCACCGTCTTGCCGGTGAAGGGCGCGGCCACGATAAGACCGCGCTGTCCCTTGCCGACGGGCGAGATGAGATCCATGATGCGCATGGCAATCTCTTTCTGGCCCACTTCCAGGATAAAGCGCTCGTCCGGGTGGATGGGCGTGAGGCTGTCGAAGATGATGCGCTTGTGGGCGACTTCGGGGGACTCGTTGTTGACCGATTCCACCTTCAGGAGCGCGAAGTAGCGCTCTCCCTCTTTTGGGGGACGTACATGGCCCGTGATGCTGTCGCCGGTACGCAGGGCAAACTTGCGGATCTGCGAGGGGGAGACGTAAATATCATCGGGGCCGGGGAGGTAGGAATAATCGGGGGAGCGAAGGAAGCCGAAGCCGTCGGGGAGGATTTCGAGGGTGCCCTCGCCGTAGATGGAGCCCGCTTTTTCGATGCTGCGCTGGAGCACCGCGAAGATCAGGTCCTGCTTTTTCAGGCCGCCGTATTCTTCGATACCCAGGGCCGACGCCGCCTCGTTCAACTGGGGCATGGTCATGGCCTTGAGGTCGGTAATATTCAATTCCGGTCCATCGACGGAATCGGGAATGACTTCATTGGCCACATCCAGCACGGCCGGGGCGTTGCGCCGCTGTTGGTGTTGTTGGGGCCGCCCTCCACCGCCGGGCCGCCGGGGCCTATTGTTGTTATTGCTGCTGCTATTGCTGCCGCTGGTGCTGTTGCCGCCTCCCTGTTGGGGCCGGGGGCCATTGGGATTGCGTTTCGGGTTGTTGTTACGACCCTTGTTCTTCGGACGCCCCGGACCACGGTCGGTGGCTGTCTTTTCTGCCATGCGTATTTCCTTTCGCTGTTCCTGCACGTAGAGGCGCCCCGCGTGGGGCAGTAGGGAGTACAGGAACAATTCGCTCCACTACTTGGAAAAACCTGTTATTTGAGATTTTCGAGTGACCTTGGGCGTCGCTTCAGTGGATTTCCGCCCAGTTCTTCCCAAAGCCCACATCAACTTTCAAGGGCACGCTCAATTCGACGATACCCTCCATGATTTCCTTCATTTGCGCCATCACCGTCGTCACCGAGTCCGTCCTGGATTCCACCACCAGTTCGTCGTGCACCTGGAGGAGGATCCGCGCGTCCGTTCCCGCGAGCGCACTGTCGAGCCGTATCATGGCGAGCTTGATAATGTCCGCCGCACTTCCCTGCACCGGGGTGTTAATCGCGATCCGTTCTCCCGCCCGGCGCACGTTTATATTTCCACTGTTCACATCGGGCACATTGCGCCGGCGTTTCAACAGGGTGGTCACATAACCCTGACTGCGCGCGCGTTCCAGCGTGGAATCCAGCCATGTCTTGATGCCGGGGTACTGGGCGAAGTAGCCGTCGATGAAGCGTCCCGCCTCGGCGTTGCTGATGCCCAGGTTTCGCGCCAGACCGAAGGCGCTGATTCCGTAGATGACACCGAAGTTCACCGCCTTCGCCTTGCGCCGCATCTCCGGCGTCACCGCATCCGCGTCTACGCCAAACACTCGCGCGGCCGTTTCCGCATGGATATCGGCATCGCGCAGGAAGGCGTCGCAAAGGGCTTCGTCACCCGAGAGGTGGGCCAGGACTCGCAATTCAATTTGTGAATAGTCCGCCGAAATCAGCGAGCGATCCGGTTGGCTGGGTATGAAGGCCTCCCGGATCCGGCGGCCAAAGGCATTCCGAATGGGAATATTCTGCAAGTTGGGGTCACTGCTGGAAAGCCGTCCGGTGGCGGCTACCGCCTGATTATAGGAGGTATGTATGGTCCGGGTTTCGGGATGGATCAGACGCGGAAGGGCGTCGACATACGTTCCCCGAAGCTTTTCAAGCATCCGGTATTCCAGAATCTTTTCCGGCAGTGGATGCTCATGCGCCAGTTGCTCCAACACGCGCTCGTCCGTGGAAAACCCCGTTTTCGTCTTGCGCGCCGTCGACAACCCCAACTTTTCAAACAAAATCACCTGGAGTTGCTTGGGGGAGTTTATCTTGAAAGGTTCCCCGGCCAGTTCATGGATCTCGGTCGTCAATTCCCCAAGTCGAGATTCAATCTCAATGCGAAGGGTGTCGAAAACGGAGAGGTCCACCGCGATACCCGCCTGCTCCATGCGGGCGAGAACGTGAACCAGCGGCAACTCAACATCGGTGAAGAGTGATTCAAGTTGGAGGTCCTTTAATCGATCCCTGAATATCCCCGCCAGGTGCCAGGTAGCGTCTGCATCTTCCGCAGCGTAGTCACAGGCCTTGTGGATGGGGACTTGATTAAAGGTGACGGCTTTCGATCCTTTTCCGATCACGTCGGCAATGGGGATGAGTTTCCGTCGGAGGTGTTGGAGGCTGACTTCGTCTAGATTGTGCCTCAACTGGGAGGGATCTGTCAAGTACGAAGAAATCATGGTGTCCAGGGCAATTCCCTGGAGCGGGACACCGGCCCGCTCAAGTACGATCAGGTCGTATTTGATGTTGTGGCCAATCTTCTTCACGGATTCGTCGGCGAAGAGCGGACGCAACAGATCGAGCGCCCGTTTGCCGGGCACCGGCTCCAGTTGGGTAACCGTGGTCAGGTCATCGGGGTCGCCCCAGACTTGGAGTGATTCCGGCGTGTGGGCAATGGGAATGTAGTAGGCTTCTTCGCTATCGCAGCAGCACGAGATGCCCACCAGTTCCGCTCGCACCGGTTCGGTGGACGTCGTTTCCGTGTCCACGGCGAACTCGCCCGCCTTGCGCATGCGCGCGATCATGTCCGTCAGTTCAGCTTCAGTGAGAATGAGTTTGTACGCGCAGGGGGTGGTTGCGCTGTCTTCGCCCGCTCCGGCCGCGCCACCGCCGGGCACCAGCTCTTCCAGCAGGCTGTGGAAGGCGAAGCGGGTCAGGGCCTCGGTCAGCACGTGGGGGTCATAGGGCTTGCGCACGCAGCAGTCCGGCGTGAACTCCAGGGGCACATCGGTCTTAATGGTCACCAGTTCGCGGCTGAAGAAGGCCTGGTCACGGTCTGCGATCAGGTTCTCCTTCTGTTTCCCCTTCAGGTCGTCGATGTGCGCATAGATCCCCTCCAGCGAACCATATTTCTCCATCAGCGTCTTCGCCGTTTTGTCGCCGATACCCTTGACGCCGGGCACGTTGTCCGCCGAATCGCCGATGAGCGCCAGGGCGTCCACCACGTTGGCCGGGCCGGTGCCGAAGCGCTCGCGCACCGCCGCCTCGTCGTACCAGGCGCCGCTGTCGCCCTTGGAAGGGTCGTAGACCGTGATGCCGGGGGATACCATCTGCTGGAGGTCTTTGTCTCCGGTGACGATAACGGCGTCCATGCCGCCTTCGTGGGCCTGGCGTGCCAGGGTGCCGATCACGTCATCGGCTTCCACACCCGGTACCACCAGCAGGGGGATATTCAGGGCGCGCACGAGATCGTGCATCATGGGGAACTGAACCTTGAGATCCGGCGGTGTTTCCCGGCGGGTGGCCTTGTAGTCTTTGTAAAGGTCGTCGCGGAAGTTTTTGCCCGGTGCATCGAAGACCACGGCAAGGTGGGTGGGCTCGTGATCGCGGATGAGCTTGAGGAGGACGCGGGTGAAGCCGTAGAGGGCGTTCGTGGGATTGCCTTCGCCGTCGGTGAGCGACGTGCGGATCGCATAGTAGGCCCGAAAGGCATAGGCCATGCCGTCGATCAGGAACAGGCGATCCTTCATGGGGGGGTGTTGTCCAGCACTTCGAGTATTTCCCGTGCGGCGTTCTGCGAGGCGCCGCCGTCTCCCAACATGGATTGTACTTCCCGGAGGTCGCTAATCATCCGCGCGCGCTCGGGCGAGGGGGCGATGAGGCGGAGGGCTTGGGGAAGGATTTGAGCGGGCTGGATGTCGTTCTGGATAAATTCGGGAACGACCCCGCGCCCTGCCAATATGTTTACTATACCGATGTACCGTATGTCTACTAAAATTTTCGCCATCCAAAAAGTCAGCGTGGTGACTTTGTACAGGATGACCATGGGAACGCCGAAGAGCGCCGTCTCCAGGGTGGCCGTTCCCGATGCCACCATGCAGAAGCGCGCACGACGAAGTATATCGTACATGCTGCCCGTCTGGATCTCCAGCGGGAAACTGCCGGCGATTTCACGGACCTGGGCCGCCCGGGCCTCATTAACCACCGGCGTCATGAAGCGCGCTTCGGGATGCTCCTTCGCGATGCCCGCAGCCACCTCAAGCATCGGGGCAAGCAGTCGCTTTATTTCCTGTTCCCGGCTGCCGGGCAACAGGCCAATCACCAACTCGCCCTCCGCTGCTCCATCGCCATCGATTCGGCTGATGTGATCCAGCAGCGGGTGGCCCACATAGCGGCAGGGCAGGCCCACCTTCTCATACAGCGGCTGCTCGAAGGGAAAAATGACCAGCATCTTGTCGACACAGGCCGCCAGCGTGTGGATGCGCTTCTTCTTCCAGGCCCACACCTGAGGGCTTATGTAATATACAACAGGGATCCCAAGTCGTTTCAGGCGCTTCGCCAGGCGTATGTTGAAGCCGGGATAGTCGATGAGCACCACCGCGCTGGGCCGGGTAGATTCAATATGGGCGAGGGTGTCGAGAAAGAGCCGACGTATGGAGCGAAAGTGCTTGACCACCTCGGTAAAGCCCATGATAGCCTCGCCCGCCAGATCGTGGCGCAGGGTCATGCCCGCCGCCGCCATCCGCTGCCCGCCAAGACCCTCACAGTCTATGCCGGGCGATTGCTCGCGCAGAGCGGAGATAAGATTCGCGCCGTGGATGTCGCCCGAGGCCTCGCCGACGACGAAGAAGAGTCGGAATGGAGCACGCTTGTCTCGACTGTGATTGATGACTGGGCCACTAGAAAAATCTGGAGGGAGCATCAAAGAACCTTCACGTATGGCGGGCGCATAGGGACTGGCGCGGACCCGTGCGCCAAGTTAGCAAAAGGGCCGGCAAATTGACGGGAGCCGTAACCGAGCAATGTTTGCCGTGGAGTCCGTGGATGTCCCGTCGTGGCCCGAGCGTACGCGATACCATTACAAGGCCCGGATTCCGGGGCAGTGTCGCGAATGGAGTTTTTGCTGGTGTATCCCGCGTGTTTCCCTGACGACGGGACAGCCACGCGCATTGACGTGCCTGATGCTTTCATCGATTTTCCAATTGGTCGCTGGCTTGCGCCGTTCGCCACAGTTCACTTGCGCGCGTCAGTCCCCAAGGTCACGCATGCTTGCGGATGAAATCCATGATCGCTTCCGCCAGGCGCAGGGCCTTGACGCCGTCTTCCCCAGAAACCACCGGCGGCTTGTTGTCGCGCACACATTCGATGAAGGAGCGCAGCTCCAGTTTGAGGGGCTCGTCTTTTTCCACCGGTAGCGGATCAATCGTAATGTGCTCCATGGGGTTCGAACCCTCCGGGATTGGGCCCGGCTTCTTCCGGTAGACCATCACTTCCTGGGCACTGTAATCGGTACTCAGGTAGGCATTCTCTTCGAAAATCCGGATCTTGCGCATGCGATCCATGGACACGCGGCTGCACGTGAGATTCGCCACACAACCCGAGGCGAAGCGCAGGCGTACGTTGGCGATATCCTCGCTCGTGGAGAAGACCGCCACACCCATGGCGTCCAGCGAGACCAGTTCCGACTTTTCCATGGCGAGCACAATGTCGAGATCGTGGATCATGAGATCAAGCACCACGCTCACGTCGGTGCCTCGGCCTGGAAAGGGGCTCAGGCGATGACACTCGATGAAGCGCGGCGCTTTGATGGCCTGGGAGAAGGCGAGGACCGCGCCGTTGAAGCGTTCGATGTGGCCCACTTGCAAAATGCAGTGGTGCGTCTTCGCCAGCGCCACCATCGTCTCCGCTTCGTGAAGCGTGGGGGCGATGGGCTTCTCCACCAGCACATGGACGCCCGCCTGGAGCAGTTCGTTGACCGCTTCGGCATGAACGCTGGTGGGGGTCGCCACGGACACCGCCTCGACGCCCGCCGCGATCAGCCCCTTCACGTCGCTGAAACCCGGGACGGTGAAGTCCTCGGAGGCTTTCAGTCGGTTGGCTTCGTTGAGGTCGGCGATACCCACGAGTTCCGCGCCCTCAAGGGCGGCGTAGTTGCGGGCGTGGTGGTAGCCCAGGTGGCCGACGCCGACGACACCGGCACGGATAGGTTTCATGACTACTCCTCGTTTCGCATCGGCGCGATGAAAGTTCGCCACCGCATTGGCGTTTTGGACAGGGTGGACGCCATGGACGAACGGTGAATCTGCATTCCCGGCGCATCGTCCATCCACAGCGTCCACCGGGTCCACGTTGTCCACAATGTCCATGTGGTCCACAGCGCCCTCAGCCCAACAGCCCCCGCTTGGAATTGGCGATGAAATCCAGTATCGTCGTCTTCTCCACCGAATCCGCCACCTCCGCTTCTATGCGGGCGACGGCCTGAGTGGTGTTCAATTCAGAGCGGTAGAGCAGTTTGTACATCGCGCGGATGGACCTGATCTGGTCCGCCGACAGACCATTGCGTTCCAGGCCGATCGTGTTTGGGCCGTGGCAGCGCCCGGGGTGGCCCTCGCAAAGCATGTAGGGCAGAACATCCTTGTTAATGCGCGCCATGCCGCCGATGAAGGCCATGGTTCCGATAACGCAGAACTGGTGGATGCCCGTCAGGCCGCCGATGAAGGCGCGATCATGGACGGTTACGTGGCCGGCCAGCGGCGAGCCATTGGCCATGATCACATGGTCGCCCAGGACGCAGTCGTGGCCCACGTGGCAGGTGGACATGAAGAGGCAATGGCTGCCGATTCGGGTCGCTTTCGCGTCTTCTTCCGGACTGTCGCTGTAGCGCGTGCTGGAGCTGATAGTCACAAACTCGCGGATCACATTGTTGTCGCCCAGAAAGGTCTGACCCCGTTTGCCGGGCAGGTGCTTGAGGTCCTGAGGCGTGACGCCGACCTGCGCGCCGCTGTACGTCCGGTTGTTCTTGCCCATAACCGTTCCGGCGCCAATGACGCAATGGGGCCCGATGACGGTACCCGCCCCGATGGTCACCCCGGCCTCAATGATGGAGAAGGCCTGGATTTCCACATCGTCTGCGAGCTGGGCCTCGGGATGGACAATGGCGGTCGGATGAATTTGCATGCAGCTTTCCTGTAGAACGAAAAGAGTGGGAATAATAATACCACCGTGCCCCGGAATCGTTAGCGGTCAGCTCCCCAATGAGCGGGACGGGGCCATTCGAAACGGGGCGTAATTATGGGGCCTGTGCCATGTCCGGTGCAACCTGATACGCATTTGATACAAAAAGGGAAAACCCCAAGACATACGGGCGGGCTTGGGGGAGGGGCGGTTCCGTTCCGTATATCCTGGGGCTAAAACTGTGCGGCCATCGGGCCGTTCATTAGCTTCTAAGGTGCAGGGATGACAGCGCAATCATCCCTGCGAAGCTTCACACGGTTTCACCCTCTGAAGTTGAATCCAAAATGAAGCTGTTTGTGTAATAACCAGACTTGTGCCAGATTTGTGTCGATTGGCTAAGTCATTTTGAGGCAATGGTTTGGGTTCGTGCTCTCATTTTGGGCGTCGCGGACGGGAGAATGTTTGTATGATTTTCGGACACTGCGTATTGTGCGATTTGCGGACACCCTCAACTGGAATCAATTGCTTGTGTTTTTTGGGGCGATCTGCGTTAATATGAGAGGCCTTGGAAAGGCGGTTGGTCGCCGCTGGAGTGGGATCCGTCATCGACGGCCGGGGCTCAGTGGTCGGGACTGAATTCTCTTTTCCCGTGCAGGGCTTTGGGTGGAGCAGTTGGTCGCTATGCAGATCATGATTACTGCGAAGGCAGGGTATACGCGGGGAGCATCGTGGATGCTCGATACAAAGTCGCTGGTCATCGGGCGCTCGTATCGCTGCGATATCGTGGTGGACGATGGGACGGTCTCCCGGCAGCATTGCCGAATTCAGAAGGTGCTCGAAGGCGTGCGCCTGGAGGACCTCGGGAGCCGAAACCCCGCACTCGTAGACGGGGTTCCCCAGGAGGATGTCGTGCTCAAGGTGGGGGACGAGTTCAGCGTCGGCCGGGCAATCTTTCTCATCACCGCCGTTGCCGAGTCGGGGGCGCCCTCGGGCCGCGGTCCGACGGACTCGGACACGCTGTCCCTTGATCTCAAGGATCTCGGTCTGGACGCCATCGAGCAGGGCAAGTCCTGGCCGGGCACGTTTACGGACTATGTGCTCCTTTTTCGCTTCACCCGAAGTTGCAGCCTCCTGAAGTCCGAAGCGGCCCTCTCCAGTCTGATGCAGGAGGTCATCTCCCAGCGCTTTGCCGTCGGGCGCGTCTATATCCTTCAGGAAGATGAAGGGCGCTGGCCCGTCATGGAACTGCTTGAGATTACCGACCCGAACCTCATCCGTCAGGAGGCCCTGGAAAAGGCTGTGGACGAGCGTCGCGCCCTCTCCTTCGCGCTTCCCCATCGCGACGGCACCTCGGGACATGTCTTCTTTGCCCCCTTGTTCTACGCGGATCATTGCGAAGGGCTGGCGGTGTTGACGATGGATGTCATGGGCCCGGATGGGGATCGGGAGGCCGCTCTCCGGCTGTTTTCCGCGCTCTGCGAGCTGGTCGGCCCCTATCTCCACGCGGCCAGGGAGCACGACCGGCTCGTTCAACTCAATCATCGGCTTACCAGTATAGACGGCTTTGCCCGGATGCCGCTCGTGGGTCAGAGCCGCGTGATGAAGGGCCTCCGCACCCAGGTCTACGAGGCCGCGGCAACCCCCATGAACGTCCTCATTACGGGAGAAACCGGCACGGGCAAGGAGCTGATCGCCCGGGCCATCCACCGCAACAGCGCGCGCGCCTCTAAGCCCTACATCATTCTTAATTGTGCGGCCATACCCGCCGAACTCTTTGAAAGCGAGCTTTTTGGCTACGAGCGCGGGGCCTTCACCGGCGCCCAGGGATCGAAAAAGGGACTGCTCTCCCTGGCGAACTCGGGCATACTCTTTCTCGACGAAGTCGGTGACCTGAGTCCGGAGAATCAGGCCCGAATCCTGCGCGTCCTGGAGCAGGGAACCTATCGTCGCCTCGGCGCGCCCCACGAGGAGCAGGTCGACGTACGCTTCATTGCGGCCACCAATCGGCCCGTGGACGACAAGGGATTTCGCTCCGACCTCTATCACCGTCTGGCGGGCTTTACCCTGCATGCCCCTCCCATGCGCGAGCGCGCGGAGGACATTCCCCTGCTGGCGCAACACTTTGTGGATGGATTGGCCGCCAAGGACGCCCGACTGATCCGGACCATTTCTCAGGAAGCGGCCGAGGTGCTGAAGCAGTATCACTGGCCCGGCAACGTGCGCCAACTCCGTAATACTGTCGAGCGCATTGCCCACCGGAGCAATACGCCCCTGATTTCGACGGAAGACATCTGGCGGGATGGTCAGATCACCAAGAATCCCGAGAAGGAGGCGGGGCCGCTGTTGTCCCTCGACGAGATGGAGCGGGAGCACGTCCTGAAGGTGCTGCGAACCTGCACCGGCAACCGGGCCAAGGCTGCACGCATTCTGGGAATCAGCCGCAGCACGCTATACCTTAAGCTGGCGGAGTACGGGGTTGACGAGTGACCGATTTTTGGGCACTTCTATACCCTGGCATCACCGCCGGGGCGACTCGGCTGTGGGTAAAATTGTCGCATAATGGGAATAATTGTTCAGGGCTGACTAATAAAATAATATAATTCAATCTTTAGTCAATGATCTAAGGGGCTTATTTCCAGTTTTTTTTAGTGTTGACATATCCGCTGAATTATGCTTAATATAACTTTCGTCCTACGTTTATTGAGACGCTTGCTGACCATCTGCGTCCCCAGGCATTTCAGCGCCCCTTGCAGGGTGTTGGCTGCCGAGCAGGAAGGAGTTTCATGCAATTCGTTCTTCAGCAGTCCAGTGATCCGCCGTTCCGCCATTCCAGAGCGGGCTTTACGCTCATCGAACTCATCGTTTCACTGTTTGTAATCAGTGTTGCGACCACCATCTTCATGCATCTCTACGCGACAAGCATGGACCTGGGTAAGCTCTCCCGAAACCGCCAGATCGCTGTTTCCATTGCCGAAGAGCAACTGGGCCTGCTCATGCGGAGCCCGGAAAGTTTCGTGTGGGATGATAAGGACAACCCCGACGCCGCAGGCCTCTTCCGCGTTCGCGCCAAGGCCGATGATCCCCGTGCCGGTGTCGAAGCGGTCCTCCCAACGTCCACCCTTCCCGATGAGCGTGCCTATCAGCGTGAGTCCACCGTATTCAGCCAGTTCCGCTGGAAAGCAGTCGGTAAGCTGGGTGCGCGCGGCTTGTTTTATGAAGTTACCGTCGATGTCTCCTGGGAACAGAGCGGCAAGCGCGAAAGCATTACGCTAACGGGAGCCGTTCCCCGCGGCAAAGTTGAACCCAACTGGACGGAGGCCCCGAAATGACCAGCCATCGGAAGCGCTCCGGCTTTACCCTGTTTGAACTCCTCGTGGTACTGTCGGTCATGTCCGTCGTCTCAACTATCGGCGTGACCGCCTACAGCCGAGTGACCAGTGTCTGGCGTGTGAGCGCCATCCGCATGGAAATGGCCTCCAACGCCGAGTATATTTTCGAGACCATCCGCCGAGACATCGAGAATGTTCCGTCTTCGCTCCGCACCGGCCAGGTCATTCAGGGCACGGACGTGCTCAACGAAGAAGTGAACTACCGCCGGGTGCCGCTGGACAACGACACACTGGTGCTTCCCGTGCTTCAGGTGGGTAGCACGGGACTCTCGGAGCGAATCGCGGTAAAGTACCACATTCAGCGGAACGGCACGGACCACGTGCTCGCCCGGACCGCGGGGCCGATGGGCGGCAGTGTGCCGAATGGGTCGAGCCTAATCGTCAGCGACGTAAACCGCGCGGATGTCCTTTCCATGGACGTTCAGTATCTGAGTGCCGGCGTTTGGCAGCCCGTGTGGTCTGGGCCAACCCATCCGGATGCGGTTCGCGTGGCGCTGACCTTGGCGGGCAAGGGACAGCGTGAGGTGGAGCAGATTATCCGAAGTGCAGTCTTCCCGATCCGGGTAAAGTGAGGCCGAGCATGCCGACGATGACAACGACTCCCATCCAGAAATCACGCGATGAGCGGGGCGCCGCGCTGATCTTTGCGCTTTCCATGCTGGCCATATTCGGCTTCATGGGCGTGGCCTACGTGAAGTACATGAGCCTGAACCTCGTCGAGTCCGATCTCGACTTGCGCAAGGCCCGTGCGCGCCAACTGGCCGTTTCGGGCATCCAGATCGCGGCTTCCGGGCTGCGTCAGGAAGTGCTGAGCGCCAATCACAAAGTGCCCCGGAACGCTCCCGCCTCCTTTGATCTTGCCACCTACAACAGTATTTCCCACGGAGACGAGGGTATTGTCGCCGAACCCATGAACGTGACCCGGGTGGCCCGTGCCACCGTGACGGTGTACGATGAGGGGGGGCGGGTGAACCTGAATCACGCCCCCGCGAGCGCCCTGCAGAAAATGCTCGGCGTGGATGGCGATACCGCGCGTAATATTACCGCCAATGTGCCCCGGGGCGCGCAGGGGCCCGACGCCCGCTGGTTTCTCACGACGGACGAGCTGCTTTCCCGAGGACTTTTAACCAAGGCACAGTATGATCTCATCGTACCCGATACGCTCAGCACGGTTTCCGTGGTGGACCATGCCAATCCGGCGGGCCACTTTGACGTGAACGGGGCGGAGCCCTTGGCCCTGTCCGCCATGCTCAATCTGACCCTCGAACAGGCGCAGCAGGTGAAGTCCAAAGGACCTTTTGCCTCCATGGAAGCGCTGGGTCAGGCGGTCGCCGCCGTAACCGGCGCGTCGGCCGAAGCGGTTACCGGCGATCCCTCACTGGGCCTCAAGTCCCGCTGCTTCCGGGTGGTCAGCGAGGGGTTCTATGCCAAGGCTCTGGACTCCGAACGTTACGAGGCGGCGGCGACGGAAGAAGAAAAGAACCAGCTTCTCACGAATCGCACGACCAGCACCGTGGAAGCCGTACTCCAGTTCAACGATGATGGGACCTTTGAGGTCCTCTACTGGAACGCAAGCCCCGAAGATAATACCACTCAGGTGGCTGGCGCTTCCGAAACCGCGCCCGAAAGTGGCGAGGCCGCTCCGGAGGCGGAAGCCCCCGCGGACGGAGCGGGAAGCGTGTCGTCATAACCTGTAACACGATTTGCACGGACTGCCTCGCGGGCAGTTGCCGCCAATAGGAACAAAGGGAGAAGCCTTCTGATGGCCGACGAAGCCGAAAACAGGGAAGAGACTGCCGGAGCCACGCCCGCGGATGACGCGGCGGCTGCAAAGAAAAAACCGGTTGCCAAGAAAGCGCCCGCCAAAAAGGCGCCTGCGGCGAAGCCGGTCGTGAAGGCGGAAGCACCAAAGAAAGTCGCCTTGAAGAAACTCGATGTGAAGAGTCTCGCGGACGAGCTGAAAGCGCCTTCAGCGGCGGAGGCCCCGGCTCCCGTCGAAGCCCCCGCGGCAAAGTATGCGGCGGTGGCGGCGGCAGCGGCGGCCCCGCGTCCCGTTGGCGTCGTGAAGGCGGTGCCGGTGAAACCCGCCGCGAAAGCACCCGCCGCGAAGGACAATAAGCGAAGCCTCCTCGGCGACTTCGTGGGGCCTGCCGCCCATGCGGTGGCCATGGGCCGTGTTTCCGAGCGCCGGGTCATCGATTTCCTGCGCCAGCTCATCATGTTGCTCCGCGCCGGAACGCCCATTCTCCGGTCCCTTCAGACGCTGTCCAAGCGCACTTCAAGCGCTGGCACCAGGGCGCTGATCGCCGACATCACCCAGTATGTGGAAGCGGGCAATCCGCTTTGGCAGGCCTTTGACCGTCACAACCGGTATTTCGACCGCGTTTTCGTGAACCTGATCAAGGCCAGTGAGGCAAGCGGTACCCTGGTGACCGTGCTGGGCCACGTCGTGACCTACCGGTCCGAACAGGCCATGATGCGCAAGCGCGTCCGCGGCGCCATGATCTACCCCGTGGTTCTTGTAATCACGTGCGTCGGCGTGATGCTGCTGTTAACCAAGTTTGTGATTCCCGAGTTTAAAGACATCTTCGAGAAGGCGAATATCCCCACCCCGGCCATCACCCAGACTATTTTCCAGGTGAGTGATTTCGTGGGCAACTACTGGTGGACCCCCTTTCCCGTGCTCCTGTTGTTGTTCATTGCCTACAAGCTGGGCGTGAACAACTCGCCCCTTATGCGGTACTACGCCGACGCCTTCAAGCTCCGGATTCCGATCGTCGGATCCATTATCAAGAAGAGTGCGCTGGTGGAACTGACCCGCACCCTCGCCCTGCTCATCCGCTCCGGCGTGCCGATGATGGCCACACTCGAGCTTACCCGCTCGGCCATCACCAACCGCCGCATCGCGGACTGCCTTCAGGGCGTCCGTGATTCCATCGAGCGCGGCGGCGGCATGGAAGGCCCCCTGCGCAAGTCGGCGCCGGCCATTCCTCACGTGATGACCGATATGATCGTCACCGGCGAAGAATCCGGTAAGGTGGACGAGGTCTGCGAGCAGATTGCGGACATCTACGAAGAGGAAGTGGAGATCGAGACGCGCAGTCTCGGCGAGGCCCTCCAGCCTATCTTTACCGTCATCGTCGGTATCGGCGTCATGATTCTCTTCGTATCGCTCTTCCTGCCGCTCATCACCTCGCTTGACCAGTTGGCCGGCTCGGGCGTGTAAGACACGGAAAATTCGACAAAAAGTTCCGGGGCGTCCAGCGATGGCTGGACGCCCCTTTTTGAATTAAGAATTAAGAATTGTAAATTCACTGCTGTCCCATCGTTAGTCGAATAGTTTCAACTGGTTAGCAGAGTCGCCATGGTCGTTTTTGTACTCCTTGGCCGAGAGTGCCTGTAAAATGGGCATTTTCTCGAAAAGACTGACG
>JBHEKR010000174.1:0-4798 GCA_041859365.1 Candidatus Hydrogenedentales bacterium | reverse complement strand
GGCCACCCGGACCCAGAACCAATGCCGCGCCGGAGAAGGAAAGAACACGATACGATTCGAACTGCTGGCCGAGCCCACGCCCTTCCAGCGGCACGTGTTCGGCCTCGTCGGCGTACAGCCTTGAGGGGCTGTGTCCAGTACAGAGAAGACTAAGCTTGAACTAAGTTGCAGATATACAACAGGTTAACTGTTGTACAGACTTGGAACTTCGGATTAAAGCGCTCATCCGGGAGGGTGGCTATCGCGTTACCCGAACGGCGATGCGATGCGCGACGAACGAATTTGGATTCTCTGAACCGGCCGAGATCGCAGAGGCGATTCTGAGTTTGGACAATTCGGACTTTTTCAAGTCTATGACAACGCTGCGGGATTCGGCGATTTGGCAGGATGTCTATCGCCCCGATGTGGGTGGAATACCGGCTTACGTAAAAGTACAGATAGTTGACATCATGACGGTAGTAATCTCATTCAAATCCCTGGAGGACGATTAAGATGCGCGAGAAGCAATGGATCGATTGTCCCGCTTGCGGCGAAAAAAAGAGTATGCGTCATTTGAAGGGGCAAGACGAACGTTATAATCCGAAGGGGTATCCACCCCTCGATATCACAGGCCTGGATGGCCAGTTTTGCGAAACTTGCGGAGAAGGATTCTGGTCCCAGACCTCTGAGCGGACCATTTCGAGGATGTTGGCGCAGCATATGGCCGAGTACGACGCACAACGGGTCGTGGCGGCGGAACTCGCCAGCGTCAAGGAGGCGGCGGAGGCCATGCACGTTACCGTACAGGGTATTCACAAAATGATGGACGAGGGGCGGCTGCGCTATGTGATCGCAGGTGGTTCCCGCTTGCCGATACGCAAAGACCTCGCAGCGAGAGTCAAAGCCAGGCAGCACGTGCTGACCTGACCAGGGCCGCTAACGAGCCGGGCAATTTCTAACCGTAGAGAAAGGAAATCCAATGCGTTTCGCTTTGGCATTGGTACTCACACTGGGCCCCCTCACCTCCTGGGCCACAGAATTCCACATCGCGCCCACAGGCAGCGACACCAACCCCGGCACCGAAGCCGCCCCCTTTGCCTCCCTGGGTGCCGCGCGCGATGCGGTGCGGGCCACCGGCGTCGGGCCCCATACCGTGTGGCTCCACGACGGCGACTATATCCACCCGACGTCTGTCCCCTTTAGCGCAGAAGACAGCGGCACGGCGGAGGCTTCGGTAACGTATAGCGCCGTGAACGCAGGCAAGGCCCGCATTCATGGCGGGCACTTCCTGGCGGGGGATGCCTTTGTCGTGGTGAGTGATGCCGCCGTGCTGGCGCGCATCCCGGAGGAAGGCCGCGCAACGGTGCGTCAGGCGGACCTTTCCGCCATCGCGACGCTTGGCGAAGTGCCCGATGCCTTCCGCAGCGCACAGCCCGTGCCCGAACTCTTCTTCAACGGCGCGCGCATGACGCTGGCCCAATGGCCCAACGAGGGCTGGGCGGAGATCGAGACCATCGTCGAGAGCGGGCCCGCGCCCTGGCGGAATTTTGCTTCGGATGCCCTCGGCGTCTTTACCTACAGCGGCGATCACCAGGCGCGCTGGGCCAACGTCGCCGACCTCTGGCTCGAGGGCTACTGGTGCTTCGACTGGGCCTCCGAGACCATCCGCGTGAAGTCGATCGATCCCGCTACGCGCCAGATCACCCTGGGGTCGCAGCACGTCTACGGCATTGGCAGCGGCAACCCCGCGCCGCGCCGCTATCGCGCGGTGAACCTCCTGGAAGAGCTCGACGCCGCCGGTGAATACTACATCGACCGCGCCGCGAAGATGCTCTATTTCTGGCCGCCCGCCACCCTGGACGGCGCCGAGATCGTCCTCTCGCTCACCGCTGAGCCGCTGGTGGCCCTGAACGGCGCGTCCCATCTTCAATTCACGGGGATCACCTTCGAATACAGCGCGGGCAACGCCCTCACCGTGACGGGCGGCGATGGCGTGACCCTGGCGGGCTGCACCATTCGCAACGCGGGCCTCATCGGCGCGATCATCGAGGGCGGTGCAAACCACACCGTGCAGAGCTGCGACATCTACAACAACGGCACCGGCGGTCTCACCATCAATGGTGGCGATCGCAAGACCCTCACGCCTTCGGGCCACCGCGTGGTCAACAATCACATCTACCGCGTCTCCGAGCGCATGCGCACCGCCGCGTACAACATTGTCATGGGCGGCGTGGGCATCTACGTGGCCCACAACGAGATCAACGACGCGCCCCACCAGGCGATTCTCTGCGCCGGCAACGATCACGTCTTTGAGTTCAATGACGTGCACCACGTCAGCATGAATTCCGACGACTGCGGCGCCTTCTACATGGGCCGCAACCCTTCCCATCGCGGCACGCAAATTCGCCACAACTACTGGCACGAGATTGGTAGCAAAATGGCCCACGGCAGTTGCGCGATTTATTTCGACGACGGCGACGGCGGCCAGACCGTGCATGGTAATGTGTTTTACAAGGCCTCGGGCGGCAGTTTCGGCGCCGTTTTCAACCATGGCGGCCACGACAACATCGTGACCAACAATATCTTCATCGAGTGCGGACTCGCCCTCGGCTCAGCGCCCTGGCCGGATGCGCTGTGGAAACAGTGGCTGAGCGAGCCCCTCTGGCAGGGCAACCTTCTGGAAGAAGTGGACATTACGAAAGCGCCCTTTACCGACCGCTATCCGGAGCTCAAAGGGTACATGGAATACGAAAGCGGCCTGCGCCTGAACCACGCCTCGCGCAACATTGCCGTGAAAACCAAGAACCTCGTCAACGGCAACTGGACCGTCAGTGATAGTTTCATCACGCAGGAAGATCCGGGCTTTGTGGACTACAAGGCCCAGAACTTCATCCTGAAAGACGGCGCGGAACTCTTCGGACTGATACCCGGTTTCGAGCCGATTCCCTTTGGCGAGATTGGGTTGAAAGTGGACGCGTACCGGAAGGTGGTCGAGTGAAGCGGGAGCACGGGTTTTCCTGCCCGTGTATGCGCCTACGGCGCACCGTTTACGCAGGGAATGCAGTCCCCGAAGCTCAGCTTCGAAAGCGCATTGCAGTGATTAGACAAGGTGTAGAGCAATGGATAAATTCAACAAACCCGGAAGACGGGCCCTCCTGAAGGGGGCGGCGGCCACCGCCGCGCTGTGGCCCATCGCGAATGCCTTCGGCGATGAGACCATCGAAAAATCCACACCCGCCAGCCCCACAAAGGAGAGCCCCGTGTTCCAGTCGAAATGGAAGTGTGCCGTAGCGCTGGACTCTCAGCGCAACGTGACTGCCGGAAGCAACGCCGCCCTGGCCGATGCGATCCGACGTGGCGCGGACCTCCAGGTCCAGACCGAGTTCATCCACAACGAGCACATCGACACGGACTCCGACAGCAACGAACTGATTCGCGAGGTGGCGGAGTTCCGCACTACGTACCTGTTGGAGGATAGAGCCGTCGCGGGCATCATGACCCTGCGCCAGCCCATCAGCCTGCCCGACGGTTTCGGACCGCGCCCGTCCATGTCCTTCTTCATGTACAACCAGGACGGCCAACAGGCCATTGCCCGTCCCTTTCTCGATGGCCCGCCCGCCATGGGGACACCGGGCCCTTCGCCGCTCGACGATCATTCGGCCATGCCGAAGTACCATCAGCAGGACAGCTTCGACGCGGACACCAACGCGCCCAGCAGCAATTTCATCTACGACTTCAACGTCTTCCGCTATCTCGTGCGCGACGACTGGCATGAGCTGCTATCGCACAACGCGGATGGCTCCGTGGTCAGCGGCTCCGTGGATGCGCTGGGCGATGCCTTCACCCAGGGCTGCGAACTCAAGGTGGCAATTCGCGGAGTCTGCGCCGACCTCGCGAAAGACGGTGAGCCCTCGCCCGACCACGAGATCTTCGTGAACGTCGGCTCGGCCTATTACTACACCGCGCAAAAACTCTTCATCGCGGGCACCATCCCCACCGTGCGCGTGAAGCCCGCCGTCCCCCTGCGTTACACCAGCCAGGGCTGGGACTTCGGCTGGCTCATGCCCCGCACCGACGGCTACTGCGCGCGACTCTTGAACGATCCCTACACCCTGCAATTCAACCGCAGCAACGGCCGCTACGCCATGCGGTGGTTCGCGCGGTAGGGGACTGCCTCCGCCTGGCACGTGTCGTCGATGTTGGAATCGCGACGAGTGGCCAGGTGGTGTCGAAGATCCGCCACAGGAGGACTGTAGCCACAAAGCCGTGACGAAAATCCCTTCGCGAATCCCAAACGGGGTACGGAGCAATTCGCATTTTCAGTAGCAATTTTGGACCTACTGCTCGCTTCGCAATTCTTCGGGCCGAAAGACTCGCTCCTCGCCCGTCACCGGGTCGACGATATAGGCTGCGGCCTCCGGTTGCGTGCCCTGGAGCAAATTCGGCGTTAGAACAATCTCCACGTCCGCGCCCGGCGTTGCCTGTACGCTCCAGAAGCCGCCGGGCGCCGAACTGCCCGGTCGCAATTCGAAAGGTTCGTCCCCTTGGACGGCGATTCTAAAGCGGCCCTGCCGGTCCGTAAGCGTCGCGCTGGAGAGATCTTCGGCTCCGAGTTTCCATGCTTCGATCATGACGCCGTGCAACGGCCTACGCGCTTCATCTAGCAGGGTTCCAGTAATGGGTCTTCGTCAGAATCTGTGGGTGCCCTATCGGAAATTTGAAACAGGTCGGGGCCCCGATGCAGCTACGTGCCTTTAAAAAGGGCACTCTGGCGTCATGAATCTGAATACCGCCGCCGTACCCTGCAACGGGTGAGGCA
>JBHEKR010000023.1:0-2575 GCA_041859365.1 Candidatus Hydrogenedentales bacterium | reverse complement strand
AACGCCCTGCGGAGAGTGCCCCCTTCCCGATTCCCACGACTTGCCCCGAGTGCCACACCGCCGTCCACAAGGACGCCGAGGATATCGTCCTGCGTTGCCTGAATCTTTCTTGCCCCGCCCAGGTGAAGGAACGCCTGGTGCACTTCGCGAGCCGCAAGGCCATGGACATCGAAGGCCTGGGGCCGGCAGTCGTGGAACAGCTGGTGGCCAATGGACTGGTGCACGACCCGGCGGAGCTGTACCAGCTTGAGGCCACGCAGGTAGCCGCGCTGGATCGCATGGCAGAGAAGTCCGCGGCGAATCTGATTGCGGCCCTGGAGACCAGCAAGGCGCGGCCACTCAGCCGCCTGCTCTTCGCGCTCGGTATTCGCCACGTCGGCAACCGGACCGCGGAAATCCTCGCAGGCCGCTTTGGCCGCCTGGATGCCCTGATGGAAGCGACGCTCGAAACCCTCACCGAGGTCGAGGAGATTGGCCCTATCGTGGCGGCCAGTGTCCACGACTTCTTCGACACGCCCGAGAACCAAACCCTGCTCGCGCGCTTGCGCGCCGCCGGGGTCAATGTCGAAGAGCCCGACGCAGGCGGCGACGGTCCGCGCCCCTGGGCCGGAAAGACCTTCGTGGTGACGGGCGCCCTGACGCGCTATTCGCGCGACGAGGCCCATGACAAGATCAAGCGTCTGGGGGGCAAAGTGAGTTCCAGCGTAAGCAAGAAGACCGACTACGTCGTGGTGGGCGAGGCCGCGGGTTCCAAGCACGAAAAGGCGCTGGCGCTGGGGGTTCCCATCCTGGACGAGGACGCCTTCGACGCGTTGGCGGGAACAGACGCATGAGCGGCCTGCAATTCCAAGGCCCCGATCCCCTGAATCAGGCCACGGGCGCCGTCCTCATGGAGCAGGTGCGCAAGGCCAAGGTGCCTTCCGGGAGCACCGTGACCATCGATCTTGCGAAGACGCATTCGATGGATTCCCTGGGTGGGGCGAGCCTCGTGGCGATTTCGGACTACCTCCGTGCTCGCAAGTGCACGCTGACGATTGATGGAAAGCATGGCGAAGTCGCGTCGTTCCTTGAGATCGTCGAACCTGCGCTCGCGCCGCTGGAACGCCAGGGACCGCCACGGGAAACCTTCATCACCCATTTGGGTGGATTCACCATCGATGTGTTCAACGAATTCGTGGAATTCGGTGGACTCGTGGTGGACTCCATCTACTGGACCCTGCTGGCCCCCTTCGAGGGACGTGGATTCCGCTGGAACGCACTGTTCGATGAGTTGCACGAGATGGGGGTGCGGGCCGTACGCATCTGCATGCTCATGAATTTCCTGCTGGGCGTCATCATCGCGATGCTGTTTGCCAAGCAGGCGGAGAAGTATGGACTGCAGTTGTGGGTGGCCGACGGTATCATGCAGGGCTTCGCGCGCGAACTCGCAGCCATTATGACCGCCATCATCGTGTCGGCCCGCACCGGCGCGGCCATTACGGCGGAACTCGCCACAATGAAGGTGCAGGAAGAGATCGATGCCCTGCGCGGCATGGGCCTGAACGTCAACCAGTTTCTGGTCGCACCCAAGCTCCTGGCGCTCATCATTGTCATGCCGTGCCTGGTCGTCCTTGGGTTGTTCAGCGGCATCTTCGGCGGCTTTATGTGGGGTGTGTTCGTGCTGAAGTTCCCGCCCGTGGTCTGGATCAACCAGACCATTGCCGCGGCGCATGCGCCCGAGATTTTCGAAGGCCTGTTCAAGTCCCTGTTCTTTGCGATCGGCATCGCGCTCATTGGCTGCCACAATGGCCTGCGCGTCAAGGGCGGTTCACGCGGCGTGGGTCTCATGACCACCCGCTCCGTGGTCATGGACATCTTCATGATCATTTGCGTCGACATGACCTTCGCGACGATGTTCTACTACGTACTGGTATAAGCCGCATGCCCGATCCCATCATAGAAGCCCGGAACCTGGTCACCCACTATGGCGAGACCAAGATCCTCGATGGCGTGAGCATGGCCGTGGAACGCGGTGAGATCTTCATGATCGTCGGGGGCAGCGGGTGCGGCAAGACTACGCTGCTGAAGCACCTCTGCGGTCTCCTGCGCCCCACCTCGGGCGAGATCATTTACCAGGGCCAGGACATCACCCAGCTTGATGAAGAACAGGTCTCCCGCTTGCAGCGTACCTTTGGAATCGCCTATCAGTACAGCGCGCTCTTTAACTCCATGACCATTGGCGAAAATGTCGCGCTCCCCATGCGTGAGTACGGGAATATGGACGATACCCTGATCGAGGCCGCGGTGCGCATGAAGCTGGGCATGGTCGGCCTGGGCGGCGCGCAGCACATGCTGCCGGACGAACTCTCCGGCGGCATGCGGAAGCGGGCGGGCCTGGCCCGTGCCATCGCGCTGGATCCGCCGCTGGTGTTCTTTGACGAGCCCTCCTCCGGACTGGACCCCATCATGGCGGCGGGCTTGGATGAATTGTTGTTGAATATGAAGCGCCTGTTGGGCATTTCCTTCGTGATCGTGACCCACGAGCTGGAGTCGATCAAGAAGGTGGCCGACCGGGTGCTGATGTTGGACAAGGGAA
>JBHEKR010000570.1:0-19989 GCA_041859365.1 Candidatus Hydrogenedentales bacterium | reverse complement strand
GGGCAGGGGGGGTGATTTCGTGTGATCGTTTGAAAGTCCAAACTGTTTCTTCTCCTAATATTCGGGTTCAAGATTTACCTTTCATTCGCCATCGTCGACTTCCCACATCATTTACCCCCCCTACCCCCCCGCAAGCGGGGGGGACCTCGCGCATCGAGGCCACGCCATGAACGATTGCCTCCTCCGTGTCGACGAACTTAAGACGCACTACCCCATCACATCGGGTCCCTTCTTCAACCGCAAGGTCGAGTGGCTGCGCGCCGTGGATGGCGTAAGTCTCGACTTGCGCGAAGGCGAAATCCTGGGCCTCGTGGGTGAATCCGGCTGCGGCAAGTCCACTCTGGCGCGCACCATCATGCAGCTCGTGAAGCCCGTCTCCGGCTCCATCACCTTCAACGGCAAGAATCTCACCTCCTACGGCAAGGAAGAGCTCCGCCGCGCACGCCCCGAATTTCAGATGATCTTTCAGGACCCCTACGCGTCACTGAACCCGCGCAAGACGGTCTACGACACGCTGGCGGAACCCATGATCGCCCACGGCCTGGCTGACCGCGACGATGTGCCTCATGAGGTGGGCCGCCTCATGGAAAAGGTCGGTCTGGCAAAGCGCTTTGTGCGCAAATACCCCCACGAGTTTTCCGGTGGCCAGCGCCAGCGCATCGCCATCGCCCGCGCCCTGGCGCTGAAGCCTCGACTCATTCTTGCCGATGAACCCGTCTCGGCGCTGGATGTTTCGGTGCAGGCCCAGATCCTGAATCTGTTGCGCGATCTGTGTATCGAAGAGCGCCTGGCTATGATTCTGATTTCTCACGATCTCGCCGTGGTGAAGCACATGGCCCGGCGCATCGCGGTGATGTATCTCGGCAGGATTGTGGAACTCGGACCCGCGTCCGACGTCTTCGATCATCCGCGCCATCCCTACACCCGCGCGCTCCTCGGGGCGATTCTCCGGCCCACCGCCGGGGCCGCCGGCCAGTTGGAACATCTCATGCTCCAGGGTGATCCCCCTTCACCCCTCCACCCGCCTGCGGGCTGCGCCTTCCACCCCCGATGTCCCTGGGCCACCACCGAATGCAGTCAGTCCACGCCGCCGCTAATGGCTTGTGGCGAGGGGCATGTTGCGGCCTGCATACGATTGGACGCGATGTAGGGACTGCCTCGCCCCGTGGTTGTGATGAAGAAAGAGCACCGCGTGTCACCAAGTTCGATACATGGAGCACAGGCAAATGCAACGGGCGGGATTGTCCTGTCGCTTAGGAAGTGAACTCGAACGTTCAAGATCAACCTACCGTCACCCCCCCACCCCCCCGCAAGCGGGGGGGACCTTGATTGCCAGAGTGGACCTCTTCATTCCCCCCGCTTGCGGGGGGCAAGGGGGGTAAGTCCTCGGACTGGCCAAGGTGTTTTCGACGTTCTCATTCCGCCGCTTACTTATTTTCAGCGTGGCCGCGCGAGTCAAAGCGGACTTCACGATCCAAAATCTTCTACTGCCAGTTGCGCCACAAATCGCTCCTCCAGGTCACGGGGCGCCGCTGTCCCTACGGCGTCAGCGCCTCGGGCAATTCACCGCCGAAGTAGATCATCAGATCGCGTCCGTCCGCCTTGGACTTCGCTATGCTCAGCACCCTACGCTCCGCGTTCACCTTCTGTGAGTCGGCAAATTCCTGGGCCGCGCTGGCGTCGTCAAAAACTTCGATGACGATGTTGTCGTAGGCCCGGTACTTCGTGCGGAGCTCCTGGGCCAGGGCCACGACATCGGCCCGGGTGCTTCCCGCGGGCACCAGGCCCGCCAGGCCGATCAGCGTAGACGCCGTACCGCCCAGCTCCGCCACGGCTTCGGGACTACGCCCCCATTCGTCCACCACGGTGAAAGCGAATTCCGCCGCAGGTACGGCGGGCAACTGGGCCGCCGCCAAATCCTGAAGGGACATCTCCGGCTTCGATTCCGTTGGGGCGCCGGGTTCGGGCTCAGGCAGACGCGCGCGCGCGGGTTCATCCGGCTTGGGCACCACGGGCCCGACCGGTTCCTCGCCTCGCAGCGTTGCCTTCAAGTCGCGCACTTCCGCCTCCAGCGCGGCCACGCGGCCCACCATGGTCTCTTCGATCAACTCGCGCAGCAGGCGCACCTCCTGTTGCAGGCGCATCATCTCCATGGTTTCGATGGAGTGGGTGGGCGAAAGCACGGGCATCTTCTCCTCCTGCGCCGCCTCGGGCTCATTCCCGGCGGCTTCCGGGGCTGGTTCGGCCTCGCGCAGGGTAAAATTCACCTGCTCCGCGGCCCAGTCGATAGACGCGATCCCGGTGAGGACCGGCGGTGGGCCCTCCTCTTCGGCCAAGACGGGATAAATCGCTATCGCGATTGAGATCGCGTGAACAAGAAGTTTTATTGCTGATTTGTTCATTTTCGGTCCTGTGGGTCTGTCGGGCAACCTTCGCCCTTAGTATATCAACGATCCCAGGGCCGAATTGCATGACAGCACGTCAGCAAGGGTTGCCATCGCCGAAGACGGTCTCAAAGCGCAATCCGCGTCCCACCAGGTCCAGCGTGATCAACTTCGCGCCCCTTTTGACGTCGTCGCCATAGCCGCCGTAACCCGTGGATCGTCCGTAGGCAAAAGTCACCCCATCTTCCTCAAACCAGCAGTCGTTGCGGTGACTGTGACCGCAGAAGCAGGCGCGCACATTGGTCGACGACAGAATCAGGTCCGCGCCGGTATCCCCTTCGTCGCCCCAGCAGAGTACCTCCTCCATCGCGATGCCCTCGACGCGCCCCTCGTTGATGGCGCGCTGGTAGCGCATGAGCGGGATGTGGAAGAACACGATGGCCGGAACGACGCGGCCCCGCGACTCGGCCAGGGTCCTGGATCGTGCGAGCAGCCACGCCAGATCTTCGGGGAGGCGCCACTTATCGCGGGAGTTGATGAAAAAGAGGTCCCACGCCGGTTCACCTCCCGCGCCGTGTACTTCCAGGTGACATTCGCCTTGCGGGGTGGTCTCGGGGGCCGCATAGCCGGGTGTGGTCAGGATCCGCGCCTGTGCCCGTGCGAAATCGGCGGCATAGTCGTGATTACCCCAGGTGAAGGCCCAGGGGGTCTCCAGCGAGGCGATGAATTCCAGCTCCCGGGCCATCCACATGCCGGCGGTCTCCGGGCGAGCGTCGCCGCACCAGATATCGCCCGTCACCGCCAGAAAATGGGGTCGGTGGCGGGCCACCAGGGTCCGAACGTCCGCGCGGGTACGCTCGTTTTCATATTCGCTCACGTCGGCGTGAAAATCGGTCAACTGGAGGATACGAAAGGTGTCGGCAGCGCCCGTAAGAGGTGGATTCATGATTCGTTTGCCCGTCTTCTCATCCCGCGGGCGGGAGGGCGCAGCGCTCGATAATAGAGAGGCCGCCGATCCCTACAAGTTCTTTGAACTCCGTGGTGGTGGCGAGGAGATCCTTGTAGAAGCGGGTCACGCCTTCCCAGTGACCGATATCGTGGAAGGCGATGAGGCCACCCAGCACCACATGGGGCGACCAGAGGGCGAAATCCAACCGCGATGCTTCGTAGGAGTGATCCGCATCGATAAAGAGAAGTCGGATCGGGCCGCTCCAACCTGCCGCCGCCTCTTCGGAGGAGGCCTTGATGGGAACGACATAGTCTTCAAGATCGAAATTACGGATATTTTCCTGAAATTTGTGAAAAGTCGTGCCCGATTCCACGATGGCCGGAATTTCACAATCCCCGCCGGCCTGATGCTCGGGGGAGCCGGTGAAGTGATCGATCGCGTAGACCTTCTCCCGCCGCGCGCTCTTGGTGCCCATGCCCAGACAGCAGGTGGACTTGCCCATAAAGCTCCCGATCTCCACGATGGCGCCATTGCCGGGACCTTCATTGGCGAGGGTCATCAGGGTGAAGGCGTGGATGTCGAGGAGGTAGCCATCCACCGGCTTCATCCGTTCGCCGATATCCATATAGCTCAGGGCGATCTTCAGTTTGAAGAGGAAACTGTCGTAATCCATGGCCGTAGGGCCCTTTCTTTCCATCACGGGTGCTCCGTCAGCGCCCGACCGCGTCATCCTTTCGACCGACCAGAAACATCTGTCCGCCCATGAAATAATGGGCCGGCGGAAACATCAGGTAGAGCTTCACCAGCCACGGCCAGCGCGGGTAACGGCTCTTGGTTGTGTAGGGCAGGAAACGCGTGCGCACTTCCTCCAGCGCGAAGCCGTTGGACTGGAGCGATTCGGCCATGCCCTTCTCCGTGAGGGGAAGGCTGTGATCGGAGTAGTCGTAGAATCGCTCTTTCACCACGCGGATGTTTGGCTGCATGACGATAATCCTGCCATCCGGCCGCAACACCCGATACGCCTCCGCCAGACAATCGTAGAGGTACTGGCGATCGGGTAGGTGCTCAAACACGTTGCTCACCATGATGCGATCAATGCTGTCGTCCGGCACCTGCTTCAATCCGTCGACCAACTCGGCGACAATACACTCCACGGAATCCGCCGCATGGCCCGTCACGTCGGGATTGTGATCGATGGCGTATTTCTTCGCCGAGACGATGTTGTTGATGAATTCGCAGGCGCCCGCACCCAGATCGAGGGTGGTGGATTCGGCGGGAATGTAGCGGGCGAACCAGTGTTCACAGAGCACCTGCCACAGTTCGATGCGGCCGCCCATCTCTTCCTCGCCGAAGCGGGTGCGATAAATCTGCCGGTCTATGGTCAATCCGTCCTCACACTTCATCGTGGCGCTATACCGCAGGCCGCATGCCCGAGCCGACGGCCCACGGGCCGTATTATACCGGCGCGCCGCACAGGCCGGTAGTTTGTTGACCCCGCCCACGGGCCTGCCCCATGATAGCGCCTTTCCATCGCCCCAATGGCGACCACCCAGGAACCCTGCCCATGACGCTCGAACAGCTACGGAACCCTTTCACACAGCGACCCTGCTTCACGGGGGCTCTGCTCTGGACGGCGTTCTCGCTGGCGGCTGTTTTGGTGCGTGGCGTGCGCTGGGACGAGAACTACGAATTCGCCCAGGTCATTCTGGGGCAAATTCCCTACCCCGAAGGCCACCCCCTCTTTCAGTACGTCCGGGGCTTCTACAGCCTCCAGACCTACAGTCTGGCCGCGCTGATGTACTTTTTCCCGGAGCCGCTACCGGCGAATCTGCTGCGGAACTGGGCCTTCCTCGCCAGCTCCACGGTGCCTGTGTTCCTCCTCGGCACGCTCTTCGCCCGGCGGCAACTGGTGGGTCATGTGGCGGTGGTGTTCGTGCTGCTGGAGATCCACACGAGCTTTTACAGCACGTACCCCGTGCTGGTGTGGCCCATGATTTTCTCCAATGGCGCCATCGGCCTGGGCTACATGCTGCTTGCCCTGTGGGCCTTGCTTGATCGACGCTACCGCATTGCCGGGCTGCTGCTGGGCCTTGCGCCCGCCGTCCATCTCGGTCAATTCCCCCCCCTGCTGCTGGTGGCGACTCTCCAATCCCTGTGGCTCCTCCGCATGGGCCAGACCCGCGATGTGCGCACCTTGGTCCGCTTCGCGATACCCGGTCTTGCACTTTCCATTTTCTTTGCGCTCTTCATTCAGTGGTTCGCCGTGGATCCGCCGGTGGACGGCCCCTACTTCAGCCCGACCGCCCCGGAACTCCTCTGGCGGACCTTCATGGAGCGCTATGCCGGCCACCGCGCGATCCCCTGGACCACGGGGCACATCGTGCTGGTGGGTGCGATGCTGCTCGCCTGCGGGCTCCTCGCGGCGCGGCGCGGCGCCATCATGCCGATGGAGAAATCCGAATCGCCCACGCCCCTGCTGGCGAGTCCCTGGACCTGGGCCCTGCTCTACTGCGCCGTGGCGTCGGGTATGGTCTGGTCCATCATGGCGGTGCACTACGTCATGGGGCCGGATATTCCCTATCTGCTTGTTGGCTGGCTGCCCTATCGCCTGATGAACCACGTGGCCCCCGTGTTGATCCCGATACTGGTGGCCATCGGCTATGCCCGGAATCGGTGTATGCCGCCCTACCTGGTGGTGGCCCTGCTGGCGGCGCTCGTCGCCCCCCTGGCCGATCTCTTTTTTGATCGTGAGCTAATCAATGCCTACATCAGCCCTGGAGAGTATCTCTTTTTCTACCTCTTTGGCGGGGCCGCGGGTACGGGCATTGTCCTTGCGGGAAAACAGCGCGCCGCCTTCGCGTTGGTCGCGTGTGCCGCAATGCTCGCGCTCCTCGCCTGGTTTCACCAGTACGGCGCGGCCTGCGTTCTGGTCGGGGTGCTGGCGGCCACAATCCCCGTCCCACGGACGATCACGCCCCGCCTCCTCCGCTTTGTCGGCACCGGCCTTGCCAGCCTTATTGTTCTGGCCATGCTCGCGAGGGACGCCGAGCGGCGGCAGCATCTCTTTCGCGGCGAGTTACACCAACTGGTAGCCGACCTCTTGGCGCAGGAGGGCAAGCCGGACGCGATGATCCTGGTCCACCACGATCAGGCGGGGGACCAGATGCTCTTCGGCCACCCGGTGATGGCCGACATGGCCACCATGCTTCACGGGGTTTACCGCCCGGCCATCGCGCCGTCGGTCAACGCCATCTTTCAGGACTTCTACGGCATCTATCTTGATCCCAACGCACCCCGACCCGATCCGCCCCTCGCCTGGCACCAGGTTTGGCCGTCTTACTCGCTGGAGACCTGGCAGGGGCTTTCGGCCAAGTATGGCGTGGAATATGTCGTCGCGCCCTCGTTCATGCGTTTGCCGCTGGAGTTACTGGTTCGGGATGACCAGCGCAATTTCTACCACATCCCGCCGGCAGTTGAAATTGAAACCCCGCGCACGCCGTTGGTACGCTGAGTCATGGCATCCTCCGCGCATCCAGAATTGCGACCCGTCGTTGTCCATCCGGTCCTGTTCGGGCTTTTTCCCATTCTTTCCCTCTTCTCCGCCAATTCAGGATGGGTCGCCCCTCGTGAAGTTCTCCTTCCCGCCGCGGCTATCCTGGTCATTACCGGTGTGCTCTGGCTCGTGTTGTGGCCTGTCCTCCCGCCGCCCCGGAAACGGGGACTCGTCATTTCCCTGTTCTGGCTGCCCTTCTTCGGCTACGGCGCGACGCTCGACTTCGTCCGGGCGCAGTTCGACTATCGGGAAATGCTCAGCCCGATCCAGGCGGTCGGTATCGGCATTGTATTGCTCGTTGTGGCCTCGGGACTGCTGTACGGGTTGCGCCGCGTCTCGTGGAACTTCATTCCCCTGAATAGTTTCCTGAACCGCGTGTCCGGAATTTTGATCGCCGTGGCCCTGGCGACGTGCGTGTTCGCGGCGGCCCGACGGCAGGCCCCGCCCGAACCAACCGGTGCTCAGGAGGACGTAGCGCCCGTTGCGGCGCCGACTATCGCCGTCACCATCGGACCGGAGCGCCTTGCGGCACTGCCCAACATTTATTTCATCATCTGCGACGCCTATCCGCGAGCGGATCAACTCAAGACCTATTTTGAATACGACAACACCCCATTCCTGAATCAACTACGTGATCGAGGCTTCTATGTGGCTGATCGGAGCCGCTCCAACTACGGCAATACGCTGCCCTCACTGGCATCCACGCTAAATCTGGACTTCCTCGATCCTGAAGTCTTCGACCCCGAGAACTTCCGGAAGAACCAACGGGAACTGATCGATCAGGTGCGGGACAACGTTGTCGTGCGCACGCTGAAGGCCCATGGTTATGAATACGTCGCCATTCCCTCGGGCATGTTTCCCACAATGATGGCGGGCGCGGATCGCTTCATACATCCCGGCACCTTCACGAGTCCGGAAGAGCGGGAGGACCTCTTCGCCCACACCCGCCCCGTGCGCCCGGGCGCTTTCGACATCACCGAATACCAGAAAGCGCTCATCGACATGACGCCCGTGCGCTCCATCATGAACCGCGTGGTCCAGCTGTGGTGGTATCAGCTTGTTCCCTTTGCTCTGGAGGAACTGGCCGCGCTCCGAAATGAGGGGCGGCCCATGTTTGTCTTCGCCCACCTCCTCGCCCCCCACGTGCCCCATGCCTATGACGCGCAGGGAAATTTCGTCGACACCTTCCCGCCTTACAAAGAAGGCTGGCGAACGGTCACCCAATACCTCAATACACGCCTGATCGAGGTGGTGGACGCTATCCGCGCCAACGAACCCAACTCGATTATCATTATCCAGGGCGACCACGGCAGCAATACGTCCATGCCCAATGCGCGCAAGCAGACGGCGGTGCCATGGGACGGCGGATGGCCCGAGTACGTGCGCGATCGCAGCGCGAACCTCAGCGCCTGCTACCTGCCCGGACAACGCTACGAAGGCCTGCTCTATCCCGAGCTGACGCCTGTGAATTTATTCCGGATTATTTTCGATACCTATCTCGAAACCAACTATGGAAGGCTGGAAGACGTGACCTTTCTCTCGCCGCGGGACAGCCAAGAACTGGTCCGCGTGACGGAGGTCTACTAAGACATGACCGGAAGATTGCGGACCAACCCGACCGATCCGGGCACAGGATCGCCCGGCCCGTCGGACCGAATGGTGTTCCGCGTCCCGCACCCGTTTTTCTTCGGGCTCTTTCCCGTATTCTCTCTGCTCTCGGCCAATCTGGTCTGGGCCTCCTTTCACGAAGCCTTTTTGCCCGCAGCCGTTATCCTCGTCATCGCGTCGGCGCTGTGGCTGGTGCTGTGGCCCATCCTGCCCGATGCGCGCAAGCGTGGCCTCGTCATTTCCCTGTTCTGGCTGCCTTTCTTCTCCTATGGCGCCGTGCTGGATTCCCTCCGCGAGCGGCTCAATTTTCACGACATGGTGGGCGGTGGCCAGGTGGCCGGGGTCGGCTTGACCGCGCTCCTCTTCGCCGCCGCGCTGCTCTATCGCCTGCGGCGCTCTCCCCGGACCTTCGCGGGCCTGACCACCGCGCTCAACCGCCTTTCCACATTCATGCTGGCCATCGCGCTCCTGTCGTGTCTCGTGGCGGTGGCGCGGGGTCGCGCGACCGGGGAACAGCAGGCCGCCGTGCCCGTGCGGCTCGACGCGGCGCAACGTTCCCAACTGCCGAACGTCTACTTCATTCTCTGCGACGCCTATCCCCGGGCGGACTATCTCAAGGACTATTTCGACTTTGACAACACGCCCTTCCTGAACCAGTTGCTGGAGCGCGACTTCTTTGTGGCGAATCGCAGCCGCTCCAACTATTGCCATACGCTGCCCTCTCTGGCCTCTACGCTGAACCTGGATTATCTCGATCCCAACATCGTGCCGCGCCAGTTCAGCGAAAACTATCCCCTGCTTATTCCGCTCGTGCGCGACAATCTGGTCGTGCGCACGCTTCGGGCTCACGACTATGAGTTCGTCGCTATCGCCTCGGGGCTCTTTCCGACCAAGATGGAGGACGCCGACCGGTTCATCCGCCCCGGCGCCTTCAACAACACGGAGTATCAGCAGAACCTCATCGACATGACGCCGGTGCGCTCCATCATGAATCGTATGGATCGGTTGCTTTGGTACCAGTTGGTGCCCTTCACCCTGGACACCCTGGCGGGCCTGCGGAGGGACGACCGGCCCATGTTTGTCTTCGCCCATCTGCTGGCGCCCCACCTGCCCCATGCCTATGACAGGGATGGAAATTTTGTGACGACCTTTCCCCCGTACAAGGAGGGCTGGCGCACGGTTACGGAGTTCTTGAACAAGCGGCTGATTGAGGTGGTGGACGAGATCCAGTCGAAGGAGCCCAACTCCATCATCGTCATCCAGGGCGATCACGGCAGCAATACGGCGCTGCAAAGCCCCGAGGAGTATGCGGCGGACCCCTGGCGGGGAGAATGGCGCGACTACGTGCGGGATCGCAGCGCCAACCTGCTCTCGGTCTACGTACCCGAAAAGGACCCCGCGGCGCTCTTCTACCCCGAGATGACACCGGTCAATTTGTTCCGGATTCTCTTCGATTCTTACCTCCAGACGGACTTTGGCAAGCTCGAAGACGTGACCTGGATCACGCCCCAGAACAGCCGGGAGCTGCTCCAGGTGACGGAGGTATTTTAAGACATGACTTCGACCGCGACGCCACCATCCCATTCACTGGTGCTTCACCCTTTTTTCTTCGGGCTCTTCCCTCTCTTCTCACTCCTTTCCGTCAACCTGGTCTGGGCGGCTTTCCACGAAGCACTGCTGCCCGCCGCCGCTGTACTCGCCATCGCCGCAGCGCTGTGGCTCTTGCTTTGGCCCATTCTGCCCGATGCGCGAAAACGAGGTCTGGTGATCTCTCTGTTCTGGTTGCCTTTCTTCGGCTATGGTACCGTCATCGATTTCATGCGGGCCCGGTTGAATTTTCACGAGCTGCTGAGTCCCGCCCAGGTGGCCGGTCCAGGGGCCACGCTTTTCCTCATCGGCGCTGTTATGCTCTATCTGCTGCGCCGTTCCCCCCGGAACTTTGGACCCCTCACCACCTTCCTGAACCGCCTCTCGACCATCCTACTGACCCTCGCGCTGGGCTCCTGCTTCCTCGCCATTGCCCGGCAAGCGGCCGCGCCGGAGCACGCCGCCGCCGAGCCGGTGCGCCTCAGTGCGGAGAAACTCGCCGCGCTCCCGAACATCTATTTCATCATCTGCGACGCCTATCCCCGCGCGGACTATCTCCAGGACTACTTCGACTACGACAACACGCCCTTCCTGAATCAATTGCGCGAGCGCGGCTTCTATGTGGCCGACAAAAGTCGATCCAATTACTGCCACACCTTGCCCTCCCTCGCGTCCACGCTGAACCTGGACTACCTGGACCCGGAAATAGTACCTCGCGATTATAGTGAGAACGTCCCTCTATTGGTCCCCCGTATTCAGGATAGTCTTGCGCTCCGCACGCTGCGGGCCCACGGCTACGAGTTCGTCGCCATCGCCTCGGCCATGTCCCCGACCCAGATGGAAGGCGCGGATCGCTATATTCGCTCCGATCGCGGCCACCAGAGCGAATACCAGCAACTGCTGATCGATATGACACCGGTACGCTCGGTTCTGAATCGCCTGAGCCAGCGGGATCAACTGCGGTGGTATCAGTTTGCGCCGTTTACCCTTGACGCCATCGCGTCCCTCCGGAGCAATGGCCGGCCCATGTTTGTATTCGCCCATCTGCTGTCGCCCCACCGGCCCCATGCCTATGATCGGGATGGCCGCTTCCTACCCGTCGATCAGTTCCCGCCGTATAAGGAGGGTTGGCGGACCGTTACCGAGTTTCTGAACACGCGCCTCGTCGAGGTGGTGGATTCGATCCGTGCGGGGGAGCCCAACTCGATCATCATTATTCAAGGCGATCACGGCTGCAATGCGCCGGTGGAAAGCGCCATCACGCGCTGGCAGGGGGACTGGCACGACTACGTGCGGGCCCGGAGCGCCAACCTCTTCGCCGTCCACGTTCCCGGCGGACATGACAACGTCGCGTTTTACCCCGAAATGACGCCGGTGAATCTCTTCCGGATTCTATTCGATGCCTGCCTGGAGACGGACTACGGCAAACTCGAAGACGTTACCTGGATCACGCCCCAGGACAGCCGGGAACTTGTCCGCGTTTCGGAGGTTCATTAAGTCATGACTTCGACTGCGTCATCCCGAACCCCTTCCCTGGTGCTGCACCCTTTTTTGTTCGGACTCTTCCCCCTTTTTTCGTGGCTTTCCGCCAACCTGCTCTGGGCGTCCTTCCATGAAGCCTGGCTGCCCGCGGTCACCGTGCTTGCCCTCGCGGGGGTTCTATGGCTCGCGCTGTGGCCTATCCTGCCCGATGCGCGGAAACGGGGTCTGGTCATCTCACTGTTCTGGCCGCCCTTCTTCGGCTATGGCGCGGTCATGGATCTGGTGAGGGCGCGCTTGGATTTTCATGAGATGCTGAGCGCCACGCAGGTAGCCGGTATCGCCATGGTCCTGCTGCTGATGGGTACCGCTCTTCTGTACGCGCTGCGCCGTTCCACCCGGACTTTCGCTGCGACTACCACCTTCCTGAACCGTCTCTCGGCCATCCTTCTGGCCCTTGCGCTGGGGTCGTGCTTCCTCGCCATCGCCCGGCAGCAGGCCGCGCCGGATCACGCCGCCGCCGAACCGGTGCGCCTCAGCCCGGAGAAGCTCGCCGCGCTGCCGAACATCTATTTCATCATCTGCGATGCCTATCCCCGCGCCGACTACCTTCTGGACTATTTCGAATTCGACAACACGCCCTTCCTCAGTCAATTGCGCGAGCGCGGCTTCTACGTGGCCGATCGCAGTCGCTCCAACTACTGCAACACACTGCTCTCCCTCGGGTCCACACTGAATCTGGATTTTCACGACCCAGCGATAGTCCCGCTGACCTTCAGCGAAAATTACCCCGTGCTCATTCCCCTCGTGCAGGACAATCTCGTGGTGCGCACGCTGCGGGACCACGGCTACGAGTTCGTGGCCATCGAGTCGGCCATGTTCCCCACCAAGTTCGAGAGCGCCGACCGCTATATCCGTCCCGGCGCCTTCAATCGCACGGAGTACCAGCAGAGTGTCATCGACATGACGCCCATTCGCTCGATCATGAACCGGATGAAGCAACTGCGCTCGTACCAGTTCGCGCCCTTCACCCTCGATGCCCTGGAGGCGGTGCGGAGCGAGGGGCGGCCCATGTTTGTCTTCGCTCACATGGTCGCGCCCCACCGGCCCCACGCCTATGATGAGAACGGAAACTTCGTGGAGCATTTCCCGCCCTACAAGGAAGGCTGGCGCACGGTCACCAAATTTCTCAACAAGCGCCTGATCCAGGTCGTGGACGCGATCCAGACCAATGAGCCCAACTCGATCATCATCATTCAGGGTGACCATGGCAGCAACTCGTCCATGCATGGCGCGGTGAGCAACTGGGAAGGCGACTGGCACGACTACGTGCGCTCGCGCAGCGCCAACCTGAGCACCTGCTACCTGCCAGGAAAGAGCTATGAAGGCCTCCTGTACCCCGAGCTCACACCGGTAAATCTGTTCCGGATCCTTTTCGACACCTACCTGGAAACCAACTACGGCACGCTCGAAGACGTGACCTGGATCACGCCCCAGCAGGGTGGCGCGCTGATGAAGGTGACAGAAGTACACTGACGGCCTGCCAAAAACTAGTCGCTATTTTTCGTGCGATGACCTGAGAACGCCGCTTCATGATGACCCGTTTTACGGTACCGTTTCCGAGCGCTACTTTGAGCATCCCGTATCTTCACCCAATTGACATCTCGATACTTCAGCCCCCCTTGCGTTCTTCATCGTCGTACAAGACAATATGGAGCTCAAACGTGCGGAAGAAACTCTATAGCATTATGACATCGCAATATCCTGAACGTTCCGCAGGGCTCCGGGTACCCGAAACATACCTTTCAATTGAATCTCAACCATGAGCCCGCGTAAGGTGGCAGATGACCATATGGTCGAAGACAACCTTGGACACGAGGAACTGCCATTGCTGATTCGATTCGGTCACATCGCGCCTTTAGGGCTCGCGATTCTCTTCATCGCTGTGGCACTGTTTCACGGCCTGCGCGCGACCCACGGCCTGAATTGGCCTCCAGACAACGATGCCTACCGCGATATAGCCCTCGGCCAGCTAATACTCGATGGCCAATATCCAGCAGACTACCTGTTTGATGGCGAATGGCTCTGGTACAATCCCCTTACTGGCGCTCTCGTAGCTGCGGGCGCCTGGTTAGCAGATATCTCACCGCCCCAGGCCGATGTGCGCATGGGACCTTGGATCAATCTGGCCGTACCCATCGCTTTCTTCGTACTCGCCTGGTATCTCACGAATATATGGGTGGCGGTCGCAGCCTTGTTGGCTTTCGTGTTCTTCCTACCCTTGGAGCGACCCACCTACGTTTCGGCAAGCTACTCCCCCTGGCTAATCGCACCTCACTTGAGCCAAGGTCTGTTTTACATTGCCCTACTGACATGGATCGTTCATCTGCGCATCCAGTCCGTGCGTTCGGCCACGGCTGCGGGGGCACTGCTCGGACTGACCTTTCTGGGCCACACCGCCCCCGCCGTGCTGCTGGGGTGCATCATGGTCGTAACCACTGCCTTGGCCATCCGGCGGGAACGCACACATGCGGCAGTCGGCGCTCGGCTGCTGCTGCTTACATTGGCCATCGCCTTCATCATCAGCCTACCCCTTTCCATGTCCATTCTTTTTCGCTATCACTTGAATGTACTCAATCCCAATCCCGCCCTTTGGGTGTGGGATGGTGTGGCCTTGAAAAATTTGCCCTCCCTACTTCTTGGACTACTGACATTAAAAAGTGTGGTCATGACTTCAGGGCTGGTCGCCCTCCTTCGTGGCGGAACGCCCAGGCACGTGAAAGAGACCGTTGTAGCATGGCTCGCAATCTCCCTCATATTTCTTGCCTACAGTTTCGTCGTTCAATGGGCCGCCCTGCATGGCGTTTCACTGCCCCAATTCAATCCCGGCTACCACTTCTTGCTTTATGTAATCGCCGCGGGGCACCTGCTCTTCGGGCTGGGCCTCCTGACGATCGTGGAGTGCGCTCTAGTGTGTGCGGGCCGAAGAATGCCGATGCTTGCGCGGCAGCACGCGGTGGCCCGAGGGGTCTGCGCGACTGCGCTGGTGACCATCCTGCTCGCGGCAAATTACCGCGATTTTCGCGTGTGGCATGGCATCACCCGGGACCGTAGCGTGGCGCAGTTGCGAGAAAAACGGTTGGATAACTTCGCGCCTTATCACTGGATTTCCGACAACGTAAAGGCAGGCGAAGTATTCCTGTGCAATGATCGGCCTGGCCTTAATTTCGTGGTACCGGCAGGTGGTCGCGCAGTCGTGAACAGCCCTTACTTCTCCAATCCGTATGTGGCCTACGAGCCCCGCGTGCAAGCCCGAGAAACACTCTGGAAGGCCTTGCGGGCGGCGGACAGGGAAACGTTTCGTAAAGCGGCATTAGCGAGCCGCGTGACGTACATACTCGCGGAGGGTGAACAGCGCGCATGGGTCGAAGATTCTAACTTTAGCGATTTAAAACCTGTCTTCAAGTCGGCACAATTCGTGATTTACCAGCTCGAACAAAGCGCACCTTAGGCCAGGCCATATCGCCGCCGTTCTCTGCTTCGACCTACTCGCCATACACGCATATGGCAATAGGACTGTCGATAGAGTCATCCTCTGGGTCATCATTACCGCACAAACCCACAACCACACCAATTGAATTTCTGCGATCTTCCGAGTTACCATTTGCCATGACTGAGCCACTCCCTATTTCAAAGCGAACCTTTGTTCTACATCCCTTTTTTTTCGGACTCTTCCCAGTCTTTTCGCTACTGTCGGTCAACTTGGTATGGACGGGCTTCAGCGAGGTGTGGCTTCCCGCCACCACCGTAATTGCCGTCACGACGATGCTGTGGTTCGCCCTCTGGCCGCTGCTGCCTCAACCCCACAAGCGGGGCCTGGTTCTATCCCTCTTTTGGCTGCCCTTCTTCGGGTATGGCGCCCTGCTGGACTCGCTCCGCGAACTTTTCAACTACCGGGACATGTTCAGCCGGACTCAGGTGATCTGTATTGCACTCCTGCTGGTTTCGGTGCTGTCCGCCTTGCTCATTGCACTGCGCAAATGTCCGTGGTCCTTTGCCAACCTCTCCTCGGCTTTGAATCGGATTTCCGCGCTCATCCTCTGTGTCGCGCTGGCCTCCTGCGCCATGACATTGACGAAACGCTTTCTTGACCGGCCCGCCCCACATGTCCCCGTGGTCGGGGGCAAACCGCTGGATCTCAAGTCCCTGCCTAATATTTATTTTATCGTGGCGGATTCTTATCCCCGCTCCGACTATCTCAGGGCCTACTTCGACATCGACAATACGGCCTTTCTCGATCAACTGCGCGAACGGGGATTTTACGTCGCGGAGCGCAGCCGCTCGAACTACCCCAACACCCTCCCGTCCTTAGCCTCCACATTGAACATGGATTATCTGGACAACGGAATCGCAACAAAGGGCTGGGAAGAAGGTCGCTACTATTCAGCGCTCCTTTCTCTCATCAAGGAGAATACGGTCGTCGCACAGCTCAGAGACTATGGCTATGAGTTCGTTTCCATCGCCTCGGGTGTCTTTCCCACGGAGATCGACAACGCGGATCGTTTCATCATCCCCGGCATCTGGCGACCCACAGAATACCAACAGCAGCTAATCGATTCGACACCGGTCCGCTCCATTCTTAATCGCGTGAAGAAGCGCCCCTACCACCACCGGGTGCCTTTCGTGTTCGATACGCTGGAGGGCATACGTAGCGAGGGTCAGCCGATGTTCGTCTTCGCCCACTTGCTTGCGCCCCACCTGCCCCATGCCTACGACGCGGACGGCAACGTGCTCCAATCTTTTCCACCTTATAAAGAAGGTTGGAAACAGATGACGGAGTTCGTAAATCGGCGTTTAATCTCCGTAGTGGACACCATCCGAAAACACGAGCCCAACTCCGTAATTATCATAGAAGGGGACCACGGGCCAAGAACAACCTGGCAGGACACTATTTCTAACGTCATCATGTCCTGGGAAGGTACCTGGGAGGAGTATATCCGGGACCGCACCGCCAATTTGAGTACCTTCTATTTTCCCGATCAGAACTACGAGGGTCTGTACCCCGAGATCACGCCGGTGAATACCTTCCGCGTCATCTTCAATAAATACTTCGGCACGAAGTTTGACCTGCTCGAAGACGTGACTTATTTGTCGCCCCAGCACAGCACCGAGATCCTGCGGGTGGAGGAAGTGTATTAGCCCGCAGGGGATGAAAATCGATACGAGTTCTACCCCCCGCAAGCGGGGGGAGCAAGAGGTTCACTTTGAGATGTAAGGTTCCCCCCCGGCTGCGGGGGGCCAGGGGCGTAAGTTCCAGAGTTGACGGTAGTCATCACGCACCTCTTCGCGTACCGACTGTTTATTTTCAGAGCAGCCTCACCGGTTGAAGCGAGATCTCCCCCTCCAAAACATTGTTTGGTCCGCAGTGCCATCCCCTTTGCGATGTCACCGGGCGACGCTGTCCCTGCGCTTCCATAGAAGCAGAAAGCGGCCCGGCGGTTTGCACCACCGGGCCGCTTGAAATTAACTCAATACCGCCTGATTAAAACTGCACTTTCAACGACTTGATCTCGTAGGGCGTGAAGTACAGCGCGGCGGAATGGCCCTTGAACTTCACGGGCTTGTCGTTCTCTTCCATCATGTCGCACACCGAGATCGATTTCGGCGCGCGGGCGAAGGAAAGGAGAACTTCGCCGCGCTGGCCGTAGGCTTCATACATACGCACGATCAGTGCGTCGGAATCTTCCGCCTTTTTCAACGCGTCGATGAGCACGTTGTCCGCATCCACACTCGCGAAGGAGGCCGCCGCTTCGGCACTGCCGCCCGCACCCGCCACCGCGATGAGCGGCACGTTGAGCTCGTAGCCCTGTTGTACGGTGCCATTGCGCCAGTCCCCGTCGTGTGGATAGAGGCTGTAGACCATATCGTGCTCGCCCTGATCCGCTTCGGGATCGGGGTGGACCGGGGCGCGCAGGAGCGAAAGGCGCATCACATTGTCCTTGATGTCGTAGCTGTACTTGCAGTCGTTCAAAAGACTCACGCCGTAGTTGCCCTCGGACAGATCGGCCCAGTGGTGGCCGGTGACCTCGAAACGCGCGCGCTCGTGCTCGCGGCTGCCGTGGGTCGCCCGTTCGATGGTGCCGTACTGGATATCGTAGGTGGCGCGAGAGCTGAGGATGTCCACCGGGAAGGCGACTTTCATCAGCACGCGCTTCTCGTGCCAGTCCACGTGGGTGTGCACGTCCACGCGTTGCAGCAGGGCATACATCGTGATGTCCTGCGTGATGGTGCTGTTCTCGGTCTTGCGCACCACGCGCACCGTCGCGCGCACGGGGCCCTCTTCGATTACCTTCACCGATTCCGCTTTGCCGGGGGCCCACTGCTGTTCTTCGTCGAAGTTGTGGTCCATTTCCCAGGCATCGTGATCGAAGGGACGATCATCAAACAACTGGATGACATTACCCTTCTGACCCTTTGCGAGCACCTCGCGGCTCTCGAATTTATCGAAGACGCTCGTGAATTCGCCATTGCCGTCGAGTTTGACGAGCAGGGTGTCGTTTTCCAGGGCCTTCGTGCTGACGTTGAGCTCCGAGGGCTCCGCGGGCGCGCCCTTGCCGGGCACCACGTGGAAAACGGCGTGGCCGAGGGGGGGCAAATTGCAGGCTTCAAAGAGGATGCGATCCTTGCCAATCTTCTGGCTCAACACCACCTCGCCATCGGCGTTCACGACGTGGAACGCACCCTTGGGCAGCGCCACCTGAACTTCCGCCACGTCGCTGCGCAGCCAGGAAAGGGTGTTGATCACGACCACGGGCGTGCCGGGAAGCGCCTCGCCCGTCGCGCCCAGCGCTTTGGGCAGCGCTGCAGCGCGCACGTCCAGCACGGTTTGCAGGGCCTTCGCGTAGTCTTTTTCGGCGGTCGTGTAGACCTCCGTGATCGACGAGCCGGGAAGGATGTCGTGGAACTGGTTGGTCAGCAGCGTGCGCCAGGCGGTCCACAGCGTGTCGTTGTCGTATTTGCCGCCGTTGAGGTGGGCGAGGGACGCGATGAACTCCGTGTCATGGAGCGCGATCTCGATCTTGCGGTTGAAGCGCTTCGTGCGCGCCTGGCTTACCTGGCAGGCGCGGTGGAGCTCCAGGTAGAGCTCGTCGTTGTACACCGGCAGGGCCTCATCCGGGCACTGCTCCGCCATGCGGTCCAGGCTGTCCTGGGTGCGGCCGAATTCGCACTTCGGCACACCAATAATGTTCTTCAAACGCCGTCCATGCTCGATCATCTCCGCCGTTGCGCCGCCGCCGCCGTCGCCCCAGCCGAAGGGGAAGGGCAGCTCTTCGATCTTGTCGCGCTGCTTGAAAAGGTTCCACTGCTGGATGCAGTCGGCGGGTACGGGGTTGCCGTTGTAATTCAAAGGCGGCATGCACGCGCGGATTCGGGTGCCATCGATGCCCTGCCACTGGAAGAGGCTGTAGGGGAATTTCGTGAACATGCTCCAGTCGATCTTCGTGGTGACGAAGGTGTCGATCTGGCACTGGCGCAGGATCTGGGGCAGGGACCACGGGTAGCCAAACGCGTCGGGCAGCCACGCGGTGCGCGAGCGCATGTTGAACTCTTTCTGGAAGAAGCGGTTGCCGTAGAGGAACTGGCGGACGAGGGACTCGCCGTTGGGCATGTTGCTGTCCTGCTCGATCCAGGGCGCGCCGCAGGGCTCCCAGCGGCCTTCCTTCACGCGCTGCTTGATGCCCTTCCACACTTCGGGGAAGTGCTCTTTCACGTACATGTAGAGCTCGGGCTGGCTGCAGGAGAAGTGATATTCAGGGTAGCGCTCCATGAGGCGCAGCACGGTGGAGAAGGTGCGGCCCACTTTGCGGCGCGTCTCGCGGAGCGGCCAGAGCCAAGCCGTGTCGATGTGGGAGTGACCCACGAGGATGAGCTTGCCCATGCCGTGGCTGTTCTCGAAGCGCTTGAGCTCTTTCTTCAGCCAGGCGCTCGTCTTCACGCAGGAGGCATAGTAGGCGGGGGTGCCCACGTGCTGTAGATCCACCATGCGCACCGCCTTCGCGATCACGTCGAAGAGCTGGCGCACGGGCGCATAGCCATGGTCCTGGGCCTTGTACGCCTTGAAGGGCACCAGGAGGTCCCAGTACACGTCCCACGCCTCCTGATGCAGGACCGCGAGGTCGGCGTATTCGAAGTGGTGCTCGATGTCCATCTTCGTGCTGGGCACGCCTTCCAGGGCGATTTCGAACTTTTCGCCGGCCTTGGCCTTCTTCGTCAGCAGGATGTCGTCGTGGAATTTGTCCAGGCCCTGGTAGGGCTGGCCGTTGATGTAGGCCAGCGCCTCGCCCGCGGCGGAAAGTAGCGGTACACCCCACTCGAAGTTGCCGCCGGAGTGGCGAATGAGCGCCACGACCTGCTGGCCCGCGAATTCC
>JBHEKR010000437.1:0-11304 GCA_041859365.1 Candidatus Hydrogenedentales bacterium | reverse complement strand
GCCCTCGGCGCGGGCCGGGTTTTCCCCCAGGGCGCGAAGCTCTGCAACGAGGCGATTGCGAGCGGGCGCATTTTCGAAGGCGACGCGTGGAAGACGATCGTGGAGCGCGCGAAGCACGGTGGTACGGCCCATTTCATCGGCTTGCTCTCCGATGGTAACGTTCACAGCAACATCCAGCAGTTGCTGGATATCCTGGACCGCTGCGCCGAGGAGAAGGTGGCGCGGGTGCGCTGTCATATCCTCACCGATGGGCGCGACGTGGGCGAGAAGTCCGCGCCGGGCTATATTGAGGCGCTGGAAGCGCAACTGAAGGCCTGCAGCACGGACGGGCGCGACTACCGCATCGCTTCCGGCGGCGGGCGCATGTATATCACGATGGACCGCTACGACGCCGACTGGGATATGGTCGAGCGCGGCTGGAAGACCCACGTCCTCGGTGAAGGCCGGCAGTTTGCCTCCGCGCTGGAAGCGGTGCAGACCTACTACGCCGAAGATCCCCGCGTGACCGATCAGCACGTGGGCGAATTTGTCATCGCGGAAGATGGCAAGCCCGTGGGCACGATCGAAGACGGCGATTCGGTGGTTTTCCTCAATTTCCGGGGCGATCGGGCGCTGGAGATCACGCGTTGCTTCGAAGAGGGCGACGAGTTTGATCGCTTCGACCGCAAGCGGTGTCCGAAGGTCTTCTACGCGGGCATGATGCAGTACGACGGCGACCTGAACATCCCGAAGAATTACCTGGTGGTTCCCTCGCGGATCGACGGCGCCATCAGCGACTACCTCTGCGGTTCGGGGGTGAAAAGCTTCGCGATTTCCGAGACGCAAAAGTACGGCCACGTGACCTACTTCTGGAACGGGAACAAGTCGGGCTACATCGACGAGTCGCTGGAGAAGTTCGTGGAAATTCCCTCGGACAACATGACCTTCGACAAACGCCCCTGGATGAAAGCCGGCGAGATCACCGACACCCTGCTGGAGGCCATCGAATCCGGCCAGTACAAGTTCATCCGCGCGAACATGCCCAATGGCGACATGGTGGGCCACACGGGCCACGCCCTGGCCGTGCGCATCTCCGTGGAGGCCGTGGACCTCGGCCTGGAGCGCCTGCTTCGCGCGGTGGAGAAGGCGAAAGGCATCGCGGTGATCACTGCGGACCATGGCAACGCCGATTGCCTATTCACCGTGAAAAAAGGCGTGCGCGAGGCGCACGTGGCCCACACGCTCAATCCCGTGCCCTTCGTGATCAAAGACTACTCCGGCGCGAACGAATTCAAGCTCGTGGAGATCGACACCCCCGGCCTGAGCAACGTAGCCGCCACGCTGATTAACCTGCTGGGCTATGAACAGCCCGCGGAGTACGATCGATCATTGATTGAACTGGCCTGAGGGGACTGTCCTGCACGTAAGCGAGCTTGGACCGCGAATAGGACTTAGCGCAGGCCATTCGACCTGACCGAGGTTGATAGACTGCGCGTGCGGGACCGTCCCCCGTTTTTAAAACGCGGGACGGTCCCGAACGCCAAGTAGGCTCTACCTTGGCGGGAAGACTTTTGGAACTGCGGTCACCGAGAACCGGCGACGGGCCCATGCCGTTCAGGACGGTCCCGTCGCAGTCCCGTTGCCTACGCTTCCGCCAGTTCCTCGGCGACCGAGTGCTCGGGTTTCGGCGTCAGGTAGGACACGACGATCAGCACCAGGAAACCGAGGGGAATCGTCACCAGTGCGGGCTGGCTGAAGGGGATGATCGACGTTGTGGGATCCCAGCCGTAGACTTTGGAATAGGTGTCGCCGGAAATCAGGATCCAGATGAGCGATGTGGTCATGCCCACGAACACGGCGGCGGCGATGCCTTGCTTGGTGGTGCGGCGCCAGAAGAGCATCATCACCAGGGCGGGCAGGTTGGCCGATGCGGCGATGTTGAAGGCCCAGCCGACGAGGAAGCTCACATTGAAGTCCTTGAAGAGCACGCCGAGGATCATGGCGCCCACGCCGAGGAACACGGCGGCGAATTTGCCGTAGCGCACTTTCTGGTGATCGTTCATGGGGATCTGGAAGTAATTCTCCAGCAGATCGTGGGCGACCGCGCCGGATCCGGCCATGATCAGGCCGGACACCGTACCAAGCACGGTGGTGAAGGCGATGGCGGAAATAACCGCGAACATCATCTCGCTGAACGTGCGCGCCAGGAGCGGCGCGGCCATGTTGCTGTCGGTCACGTCCATCGCGCCGGAAGTCATGGCGCCCAGGCCGAGGTAGAGGGTGAGCACATAGAAGAAGCCGATGGCCGCGATGCCCACCACGGTGCTCTTCCGCGCGGAGGCCTGGTCTTTCACCGTGTAGTAGCGAATCAGGATGTGGGGCAACGAGGCCGTGCCGCAGAAGAGGGCAAGCATCAGGGAGATGAAATCAAGCTTGTCCGTGAATTTCGGCGAGGTCATGCCCTTGAAGTAGCCGCCGGGCGTCAGCAGGGCCGCGCCGCTTTTTTCGACCGGGTAGTACACGGTGGTCTTGGTGTCGCCCGACTTGAGTTCTTCTTTGCTCCAGGTGGTTACGGTCGACTGGCGCAGGGTGTCGAAATACGCCACGGGACCCACCGCGCCGGTCGATTCCACACCGCCGGGCAGGGCGGAAATGGTACCGACGGGCCTCAGGTCGTGATCTTTCGACTGGGGCATTCCATTGACCAGCTTCGTGCCGTCGGCCTTCACCACCAGGGTCTGGGTGGTCACCCAGCCCGCATCGGTCACCCGCAGAATGGACTCGACGCCATCGGCGGATGTTACCTTTACATAAGGCTTGTCCGGCCAGGCATTTTCGTCAATCTGACCGCCCTGGGCCGCCACTTCGGCGCGCACCGCTTCGGCGCTCCGGGGCGCTTCCGGGGGCGTGGCCTTGAAGCCCCGACCCAGGATCATGATGGTGAGGGCCGCGCAGAAAAGCACCAGCAGGAAGCCCTTGATGAATTGGACCCAGGTCGTGGAGACCATGCCCGCTGTAACGACGATCAGCGTCACCGTGACGCCGACGATCAGGACCCCCGCGTAGTGGGGCAGGCCCAGGAGCGGCGTGATTAGCGCGCCCGCGCCAACCATCTGGGGAATGAGGTAGAAGGCGCTGACGACCAGCGTGGATATGGCCACGGCGAGCTTGATGGCCCTCGAGTCATAGCGGCTGTCCAGGGCATCGGCAAAGGTGAACTTGCCCAGGCGCTTGATGGGCTCGGCGATCACGAAGAGCGCCACCACCCAGCCCGCGAGATAGCCGATGGAATAGAGAAAACCATCGTAGCCGTAGAACGCGATGAGTCCGCAGATGCCCAGGAACGACGCCGCGCTGAGGTAGTCCCCCGCGAAGGCGACCCCGTTCACGGCCCAGTGAATCTGGCCGTGGGCCGTGTAGTAGCCCTTGGCGCTCTGGCCGCGGCGGCCGAGGTAAAAGGAGAGGCCTAGTACCGTGGCCACGAAAAAGACAAAGACCATGATGGCGGCGGGCGAAGTCGAGTAATGCATCAGTGGGACTCCGTCTCGTTGTTGGCGCGGGCCTTTTGCTCCGCGTCACCGGCGGCCGACTGGGGCACGGCCTTGCCGCAGAGGAACACATAGACCAGGGCAAGCACGAGGGCCGCGCCGATCAAGGCGAAGCCGTAGGCGATGGCCAGATTCGCGCCGCCCGGCATGATGGCGCCCATGACTTCCGTGCGGAACACGGCAAGAAAGACGAAGCCTCCGTAGAGCGCGACGTAGAGCGCGAACAGGATTAGGCCATACCGCGCATTGCGGTTGACAACATGGGAATGATCTTCGTGGTAATGCATGACTCTCCTTGCAATTCGGCTGCTGCCTTGCGCCCCATTCCCGATAGTAAAGCCTATACGGCACAGGCCGTTCAACCTGACGGCAGACCGGGGCTTCACAAAACGGCGAGGGCCGGTACACCATCCGTGGCGTACCGGCCCTCGCAATCAATTCAATTGGATTTCATGCACCCGGATCAGGCGCCGCCAGCACCGGTCAGCGCGGCAAAACCCTTCGAAGTGAAGCCTGACTCGCCGTACTTAAAGAACGCCACGTGGCCGTCGAGGAACAACACGTTCGACCCGCCGGGAATGTGGTTAAAGCCGCTCGGAGTCACAGACGCGATGTCGCCCGAGATTTGCAGCGTGCTTTGAGCCTTGGCGCTCGCGCCGGGGTTATTGATGTCCGTCACAAGGAAGCGCTCAATGCCTTCCCGCAGGCGATTGATGGTCGTGCCCTTGGCATTGCCGGAGTTTGCCGGTACTATTCCGCCGGTTGCCGTCGATACCGCTGCAACGTCTACATTGCTGTTGCAAATTTCGAAGGTCTTGTTGCCGGTGGCGAACATGACCGCCACGACCTGGTTTGGAAGAAGCATTCCATTAAAAGCCGGATTGCTACTTACGGCCGCAGCGGGGACCGTGGAGGTATCAAAGTCGTCGATAACGTAGCCGAGATAAAGGTAGCTCTGATCCGTCTGGGAACTACCGTAGTCAAAGTCAGCGCACTCTATGTGAATCCAAGGCTCCTTGGAGTCGGGATTCACCACCAAACCGGGCTGTGCCTCAGAAGGGCAAACATAGATGTTCACGTCTGTCAAGTACTCGGGGTAGATTCTCGACACTTTGGCGTGGAAGGCCGTGCGCGATTGCGCAGCGGTCGGAAGAATCTCGGCATTCGTCGGGAAGTTCTTACCCGTGGCCGGGTTGCGGCACTGGTAGCCGGGAGAGACGCGGTACTGGGCGATTTCGGGGTAGAGCTCACCTTTGCTCTCATTGGCGTACATCTTGAACACCAAGCCCCATTGTTTCAGGTTGTTCTGACAGCTTGCACGGCGGGCGGCTTCACGCGCCCGGGCCAGCGCCGGCAGCAGAATCGCCGCCAGGATACCGATGATTGCAATAACCACCAGCAGTTCGATAAGGGTAAAACCTTTGTGCTTCATGGGAAGTTGTCCTCACATATAAGTTCTGGATGAAAGACCAAACGAAATTCAAAACCAACCAAGACACTGCGCCGACTGGACTGGTCAACCGGCCATCGGTGCCCCTGTTTTCAGACTATACTCCCCAGCGAGTCTCCTCTCTGTCGCTAACGACCAGTAAGTAACTGTCCCGTTCGTTCCTGCACACTGCGAGCCATATTGTTATTCGAACGCGCCGATTTGTCAATGAAAAATAATAAGATCCGATGGGATTCGCGTGGTTTTATGGATTCGCGCACTTTGCGACCAGCATTAGGAGCATTTCAGCCCGCCATTGTTACCACGATGCGGAAAAATCCGACACACTTGCGTCAATTATTCGGCTTAGCGACTTGGCGTGGGGCCCGGTTGCCTGTCGGGTCGGGCTATCCGGCGGGTTTTCCCCGCTGGATAAAACTACCGATTCAGCCTGGTCAGCGTTACGGGAATATCGGAAATTGCGGCGACCGCGTCGGCAGGTAGCCATCGATGGCGGCACGGCTCCGTTTCCAGATCTAATGGTGGGAACAACATCAAATGGATCGCCTCACGCCGGGTGGCCTGGTCCGAGCGCATTTTTTTTCCGTTGACTTTCCGCCCGATCAGGTATTGAATAGAATAGTATTACGCGTTCTAGACAGCCGTTGGTCAGCAGTGAAGCGTAGGAAAACCGCGAGGAAAGGAGGAGAAAGGAAGGCGCGTGCCTACTCCCGATTGGTCGTGTACTCAAGGATCCGAAAGAACTTTCCAGGCAGCCAGCCAAATCGAAGGAGTTATTTCGTATGAAAAGAAACGGCTTTACATTGATCGAATTGCTCGTGGTAATCGCTATCATCGGCATCCTGGCGGCTATTCTGCTGCCCGCGCTTGCCCGCGCCCGCGAAGCCGCCCGCCGGGCAAGTTGCCAGAACAATCTTAAGCAGCTCGGCATCATTTACAAAATGTACGCGAATGAAAGCAAGGGCGAAAAATGGCCGCCGCTGCACGGCGACGAGATTTACGGCGACGACAGCAACTGTCCGAACTGTGATAACACACTCGACGACAGCGATTTCATGGCCGACATGAGCAAGCTCTATCCCGAGTACCTGACCGATCCGGCGGTGCTCATCTGTCCGTCGGATGCGGGCCTTGAAGGCAGCACGGAGGAATCCATCGACCTGGTAGTGGATAATGGCACCGGCCTCTGTCCCCGGACCTGCCTCGGCCAGATTACGCAGAGTGACGAGAGCTATTCCTACAACGGGTATCTCACGGACAAGACGGAGGACACTCACCCAGCCGTTCCATCCGCGGTACTCGGGCTGAACCCGGGTACGATCCTGGTGAACGCCCAGGTCGCCGCCATTCTAGTGGTTTGAGTCATAGTTGAGGGAATTTATTGGCCATTGTATGTGTTCTCTATATAAGATCTTTCAATAGGAGACGAGAGAATCATGCGAATAGCCCCTCAAATTGAACTCAGTGAGACGGAACGCAAAACGCTTGTGAAATGGTCCCGTGGCCGCAGCACGCCCGCGCGCGTGGTTCAGCGCGCAAATATTGTGCTGTTGGCTGCGGATGGTCTGGAAAATCGGGAAATAGCCCGCAGCCTGGGCGTGATGGAACGCACGGTAGGGCGTTGGCGCACGCGATTTCACAAAGGTGGCTTGGTGGCCCTGGAGAAAGATCTCCCACGGGGAGGTCGTCATGCGACACAGCGCCAGAAATATGAAAGTCTCATTATCAAGAAGGTGCAAGATGAAAAGCCCACCAATGCTACCCATTGGACTACGCGTGCATTGGCCGAGGCTGTGGGAACCGGACAGGCCCTCGTTTGCAGAGTGCTGCGAGCCAATGGACTGAAGCCCCATCTGGTAAAGACATTTAAGATAAGCAACGACCCAAATTTCGAAGAGAAGTTGTGCGATGTTGTGGGTTTGTACCTTAATCCGCCGGAGCGAGCGTTGGTGATAAGCGCCGATGAAAAGACTTCGGTCCAGGCCTTGGACCGGACGCAGCCGGAGCTGCCTATCAAGAAGGGGCGCTGCGGCACCATGACGCACGACTACAAGCGCAACGGCACAACCACCCTTTTTGCGGCCATCGACATGGCTGAAGGACGGGTCATATCGATGTGCATGGAGAAACATCGTCACCAAGAGTGGATCAAATTTCTCAAACTCATAGATCAGGAAACACCGCCTGACCTCGATCTCCATTTGATCGTAGACAACTACGCAACACATAAACACGCCAAGGTCAAGGCCTGGTTGAAACGTCACCCGCGCTTCCATATTCATTTCACGCCGACAAGTAGCTCCTGGCTCAACGTCATAGAGGGCTTCTTTTCCAAGCTCACCCAGCAACGGTTGCGCCGGGGCGTTTTCAAGAGCGTGGCAGAACTTAAGGAAGCTATCGCCAACTATATCAATGAGCATAACCAAAACCCGAAGCCGTTTGTCTGGACCGCAACAGCAGAAAAAATTATCGAGAAAGTCGGGCGGGCACGCCTCGCACTGAATAAAGATCCATTAGGATGACTCAAACCACTAGCCTACGGCCTGATCGGCTCGGCAGGCGAGGGTTATTTGGGCGAGAACCCGCTGACCTTCGACAATCCCGCCACGCCGAACGTCAATGAGGACAACGACCGTTTCATGGATCTTGACGTCAACGCCGCAGCCATTCCACTCGTGGGTGGTTTCTTCAATCCGCTGAACATCGGCTCGGGCGATGGGGACGTGATTCTCCGCCTCCGTGAAGGCGTGGAACGCTTCGTCATCACGGATATCAACAATCCGGGCGCTTCGGCGAGGGCGCAGAGCACCGTACCCGTAACCTATGACACAATCGCCTCCGGCGAGGCGGAGGAGGGCGGCATCGGCCTCTTCAACCACATTCCGGGCGGCGCCAATGTGCTCTATATGGACGGCCACGTCGAGTTCTCCAAGTACCCGGGCAAGTTCCCCGCCAGCAAGAACTATGCGGGCCTGGTGAGCTTCTTCGGATAATCGAATTCACATTCCACCTCTGATGACGGCGCGCGGGCTTCGGGCCGCGCGCCTCTTTCGTCCACCCGCCGCGCGCTGGACACCCCGGCCCGCCATCGGCTATCGTGGAGTCTTCCCGCCGGTCGCGGATGTCCGCGCCCGTTGACCAGGAGAGGAGAATCATCGCATGGGACGGATTCAGGTTATGATCGCAATTACCGCTGTCATCGCGGGCGCCCTGGGGGTCGGCGCCCAGGAAAAGCAACTCACCACCAGCCCGAAAAATCACGACCTCGACAACAACGACAACTTCTCGCCCGATGGAAAGGTCCTGTGCTACGACACGCGCAACATGGACGGCCCCGGGATTGACAACGGCCAGGAAATCTACATCGTCGAAATCGCCACGGGCAAGGAAACCCTGCTCTACACCCCGGCAAAGGTGGTCACCGGCGAAGGCGCCGCACCGGGTGTCGGCGCTGTCTCGTTCTCCGGCTCGGAAAACCGCGTGGCCTTTATTCACGGGCCGGCGGTGGAAGAAGTGGCCGAGCGCGGGCCTTATGGCAAACCCAATCGCCAGGGCGCCACAGTGATGACCGACGGTAGCGGAACACCTGCGAAGCAGGGTGGCTTTGAGAAGAGCTGGCTCGATGCCCGCGATGTGGCCACGGACCGCGAGACGACGCCCGGCGCGCACCGGGGCGGCACGCACCGCCACGAGTTCACGCTGGACGGCCAGCGCATCGGCTTCACCTACGATGATTTTCTGCTGCCTCAATATGGCCGTTCGGTCGGCTTCATGATGCCCCATGCGAAGGCCCCGCTGGGCGCGAGCCACTACTTTGCGAATCTCGTCCCCGTGGTACCCACGGGCACCGCGAAGCCGGGTGAAATCGAAATCGCCTCGGTCGACTCCTGGGTGGGCCGCCACGGCCTCATGCGCGCCTTCATCGGCAAGGTGCGCAACGACGACGGCGAGACCTATGAGACCTCGCTCTTTGTTGTGGATATCCCGGCGGATGTGGATGTGACCACGGCGGATTCCGGCGGCCCGGATCGCTACCCGACCCCGCCAAAGGGTACGGCGATTCGCCGCCTGACCCACACCTGGGCCGGGGGCACCGTGCGCGGCAGCGAGGATGGCAAACGGATTGCCTATCACGCCAAAGCACCCGATGGTACGACCCAGGTCTTTGTCATCGCCTCCGACGGCTCGGATAAGTCGTCCGACCCGGAGAAACAGCCGAAGCAGGCCACGCATCTCCCCGAAGGCTCGGCCGACGGCATCCGCTGGCACCCCTCCGGCAACACGGTCTTCAGCTTCAGCAACAACGGTATCGTGGCGACCTGTGTGAAGCCTGGTCCGCTCTTCGGTCGCTCCGTGTTCCTCACCCCCCAGGGCGACACGCCGGACCGTATCAAGCTGACCAGCTCGCAGGACGGCACGATGCTGGCCTTCAACAAGGCCGTGCCCACGAAAGACGAAAAGGGCAAGCTCGTGAAGGCTTTCGATGGCACCGACATCCTGCAGATCTTCACGCTGCCGTTTCCGGATAAGAATGGTGACGGCATCGTGGACGGCCTGGGCGAGTAGCGGGTCGCTCAAGCGCGATTGCTTCCGCGATATTCCGTACTACTATCCGTCAACATCTTGTTTTCCAAGCAAGTTGACTTTCTACTACCCGTCGTAAGTCACTTGGAAAAGCGACTTACAGTGTAACGTAGAGGAAGAGCTATTTTCTGTGTTCTTGCTTGCTCAACTAAAGAAATGCTGACCACGGAGTGCACGAAGGCACGGAGAAGACAAATGAGAGAGGGAAAATGGGAGAGACCATTTCGAACGTGAACGTACCACTACTCGGTACTGGCGCCTTTGTACTCCTCTTTTTCTCCGCGCCTCCGTGTCTCCGTGGTCCAAATATATTGGTTGCGGCCAACGTCTGATCCAGGTCCTTCCGTGGTCAAGAAGAAGGTTGACCACGGAAGACACGGAATTTCACGGAATTTTGTTTAAGCGAATTCGCCATGCGGTATCCTTGCCACTGTTTCGAGAGGTACTTTGCGTTATTCATTCTGATTTTTGGGAGCCACTCATATGAAATCGCTGCTCGTCGTCGCGTCGCTGTTCTTCATCGCCCCCTTCATTGCCGCCGAAGATCTCCCTTGGTACCAGACCAGACTCATCGGCATGGAAGTCGGCCCGTCCGGCGCGCAGTGGGGCTCCGACCCGCGGGACGTGGGCTATTCCTCGCGCTTCAATGGCGCGGAGATCGTGGCGAAGCAGATCGAGATGGGCTCGGAGTACCTCGTGCTCTGGGCGCGGGATCACGAGTGGGCCTACTACGACTCCAGGCTCATGCCCAAGGTGCCCGGACTGGGCGATCGAGATCCCCTCAAAGAGGCTGTGGCCGCCGCAAAGCCTCATGGACTGCCCGTGATTGCCTATGTCGTGGTGCAGGCCGCGGGCCATATCCTCCGCGAACATCCGGAGTGGGCGATGGTCGGCCCGGACGGAAAGACCATCCCCGGGCGCGTCTGCCTCAACAGCCCCTACCGCGATTTTGTCCACAGCCTATTGGTAGAGATGCTTGAAATCGGTGTCGATGGATTTCACGTGGACATGGTCGATCAGGGTTTCGGCCCGCCCTATGGTTGCTTCTGCACAACCTGCAAGGTCGATTTCGAAAAGCAGTTCCCCGGTCGGCCCATGCCCACGGGCGTCTCCTGGGACGGCGCCTGGGACCGCATGCTGGAATTTCGCTATGAGACCAGCGCACGGTTTGAGCGAGACACTCTCGCCTTTGTACGCGGGCGGGCGCCGAAGGCTACAGTGGACTTTAACTTTCACGGCTATCCGCCCTTCACCTTCGAGGTGGGACAGCGCCCCGTGCAGCATGCGGGTATTGGCGACTTTGTCACCTGCGAAAGTGGCGTGTGGGGCTTCAGTGCTCTGGCGGCGGGGATGACGGCGGAATTTGTGCGCGCCTCCACGCCCGGACGGCGCTATCAAGTGGTGATGCAGCGGGGCGCGCGCTTCTATCACGATCAGACCACGCGTCCGCTCAATGATCTCCGCTGGGAAATGTTCGCCCTGCTCATGCACGGCTCTCAGGTGACCATTGTGGACAAGACGCCCTTCGAGGGCCAGCTCGATCCCGTGGCCTATGGCCGCATGGCGGAGGTCTTCAAGGAGGTGCAGGCCAAGCGCGAGCACTTCGGGCAGACGCCGGTCTACGACGTGGGCGTCTACTATTCGGCCCGTGCGCGCGACTGGTATGGCCGGGAGCAGCGGGAGAAGTATCAGCTTCCCTTCAACGGCGCCTACAAGGCCGCGACCTATGAGCACCTCACGACC
>JBHEKR010000236.1:0-4400 GCA_041859365.1 Candidatus Hydrogenedentales bacterium | reverse complement strand
TTCCCGCCCGAAGGCGCCGCGCCGACAGGCGGTCACACTGTGGACACTATTTTTTATCTCGCGGGCATGGAGCACGCTCACCCGCCGTGGACCTCGCCCTACACGCTTTGCGGCGAGCCCTACACCAAGGGCGATATCTCCCTCTATGCGATTCCCTTCCACCACCTTTTCGGGGCGGTTGGGACGATTGGCGATTGGCTCCACGTCGAGCCCTTCTACATGATCGCCCTGGCCAATGGCGCGTGTGCGGCCTTCTACCTCTACGCCGTGTATTGCTTTCTCGTGCTCGTCGTGCCGCGCCTCGCGGGCCGCGCATTTCTGTTGTTCAGTCTCGGCGGCGGATTGGGCGGACTGCTTTATGTGCTGACAGGCCCCTGGCACACACACCCCGACTTCGGCGTGTATTTTCAACGCTATTTCATGTATGAGCTCAACGAAGGCGCGCGCTTTCAGCCCTGGCTCATGGCCGCGCGACTCTACTACACCCTGCCCTTCGGCCTGGCCTTCCTCGGCCTCGCCGCCTTCTGGCGGGGACTCGAATCGGGCCGACGTGTCGACGGCCTCGCCGCCACCGTGCTCCTCGCCTTTCCAGCCTTCATCAACATGCGCCTCGGCCCCATGTTCTGGGTGGTGCTGGTGCTCCTGGCCTGCTGCCATCCCAGCGCGCCCTGGCGCAGGCGCATCGCCTGGTCGGGCGTGGCCCTCATCGGAACGGGGATCGGCCTCGGCGCTTCCGCGTGGATGATCTCGTGGAATCCCCAGTTGGTGGAGAACGTGGCGCGAAGTCAGCGCACCGCCCTGTGGTTTTCGCCCATTGTGAGCGCCACGTTTTTCTATTGGCTCATCGTACCCGGCGCGCTCCTGCGCAGTGGCAACTCGGCAAAGGGCGTCTTCCGCTATGCCGCATGGGCTGCCATCGGCTATGTGGCCGGCTTCGCCGCACTCTATGTGGCCTATCAACTCTACTACGGCAATTTCCTGCGCACGGGCGAGTTCCATGTGGCGGTGAAGATCTCCGACTGGGCCCTGATTCTTGGCGCGCCACTGGGCCTCGTGGTGGCGCGGTGGAAGGGCAGTTCGTCGCAGGTCGTAACGGACAGCGACGCCCCGCCCTGGGCCGCGTTGTGGCTGCTGCTCTTTTTCGCCCTCTCGATTTCCGCGTGGGGTCAAGGCTGGTTTCTGCGCTTCACCCCCGACCGCTTCGCCATCATGATCGGCGTGCCACTCGCCATTCTCGGCGCGTCGGCCATCGAGCGGGGCGTGGTGCACTGGCCGAAAATCTACCGGGGATTGCAGGGCGCGATTTTCGTCTGCGGCGTACTCTCCATCGGCATCACCTGGCTCGTAACCTACGGCCCCCTGGGCTATCGAACGCTGCAAGATCACTACCCCTGGGCGCGCTTCGCCTTCATGAACCAGGCCGATGCGGACACGCTCGCGCACATGCAAGAGGGCGTCGTGCTCGCGCCCTCCGACGGCGCGCCGATCATGGGCGATGTGGCCGTGCTGCGGGGCAACAGCACCGTTTTCGGCATCGGCATCCAGGACTACGCCCGCCACGAAGGGCCCGCGCTGCGCGGCGTGGTGGCCAAGTTTTTCCACTCCGACACGCCCGATGAATGGCGGAAGGCAAAGGCGGAGGAATGGTGCGTGCGCTATGTTTACTGCCCCGACACCGACCCGGTAAATCCGGAGACCGTGGCGCAGTTACGCGCGTGCGGGTGGCTGGTGGAGGTGGCGGCGAATGGGGCTGCGGTTTTGTTTGAGGTTGGCAAAGACTAGCCGGGTGGTTTCGGGAGTTCCCCCACCAAAATAGTGCTGGACAATTTTTCCGAAGTGGACTACGCTGGCTATTGGGCGCGCTGTTCGGGGGACGCCATCCCGTAACGGGGACGCGCCAGTTTCTTCCGCCGGAACCTCATCTTTGAAGTCCACCCGACCGCCACGTGGCTGGCTGGCCCCCTCGACTTCTCCCGATAGATTCCGGCCGGTCAGGGGAGGCTTTTTACCATGCGAATCGCGATCTGTGTGCTGCTTGCGGCCGGTCTTGCCGGTTGCAAATCCTGGTTCTCATCCCCCGATGCAATCGACCCGGAGTGGCTGGCGGCGAATCAGGAATTCTCCTCCTACTACGATGCGAATGACCTCGGCAGGGCGCTCACCGCAGCCGAGGATTCGGTCGAAGTGGCCGAGCGGGTTGTTGGCCGCGACGGCCTCCTCTATGCTACCAGCGTCAATGACCTCGCCGTCGCGTACAATGCCGTGGGCAAGCGTGCGGAGGCTGAACCTCTTTTCCTCGAGGCGTTGGTGATGCGGGAACGCCTGCTGGGACCGGATCATATCGCAGTCGCATACAGCCTGCTAAACCTCGCCGCGTTCAAGGCGGAAAGTGGCCGATATTCTGAGGCGGAACCGCTGCTCGAACGTGCCGCGAACCTCTTCGAGGCGGCCCTCAAGCCCGATCTACGCAAATCTTTGGAAAACTGGCGGAAATCGGTAGAAACTATAGGGCTCCGATTCTTGCGAGGAGAAGAGAGGCCGGACGGCGTAGTTTGCCCAATCGATTCAGTAGAGCACGATGTGGCCATTGGAATGATCGAGTTGGCCAAGATCCACAATGCACAGGCCAGATTTGATAGGGCGGAACCCCTGCTGCGGCGAAGCCAGCATCTTCTGGAAGTCGCGCTGGGCCCGGAGCACTCCGACGTCGGGATCAGCCTGACGGTGCTCTCGGATCTCCACCGTCACACTGCCCAATACAGTTTCGCCGAGACTGAGGCCGAGCGAGCCATCGCCATCTGGAAGAAAACGTTGGGGGAGGAGCATCCTTACGTGGCCCTGGCGCTCGTCCATCGGGGCTTGATCGACTACCTGCAATCTCGTAGCGTGGATGCGATGGCGCTATTCGAGCGGGCACGGGCGATTCAGGAAAAAACAATAGGTCTAGACCATCCCCATACACTTCTTACCCTGAACAATATCGGCCTTGTCCACAGCCAGAACAATCAGTACGAGAAGGCAGAGCGTATTCATTTGCACGTCTTGGAATTACAGGAGCGCGTACTGAAACCCGGCCACCCCGATACGGCCGCTTCCTTGAAGAACCTCGGCGCGGTGTACCTTCAGCAGAACCGGTATAGCGATGCCGAATCGGTTTTTCTGCGGGCATTAGCCATGGAAGAAGCCACTTTCGGAGAAAATCACCCCAACGTGGCCGTGGGCTTAAACAACCTCGCCATCGCTTATTATCAATTGGGGGAATACGCGAAGTCCGAGCGCAGCATCACTCGGGCACTTGAAATTCACGAACAGGCACTGGGATTGGATCACCCATCCGTCGCCGGAACCCTTTTGAATCTGGCCAACCTATATCACGAGACGGATCGCTCGGCTGAAGCGGCCGTTCTAGAAGAGCGAGCCGCGCGGATTATGGCAATCCCGCGCTGACGGTCCCGTTGTTTCACGATCCGTTCCATGTGCATCCTATGGCGCAGGCAATCTCCGCCTGTCCCTGCGGTTACCCCCGCTGATACACCGTCTTCCCATCGCAGATCGTGTATTTCACCAGTCCCTTCAGCGTCTCGCCGATGAACGGCGAGTTCTTGCTGCGGGAGCCGAACTCGCTTTCCTGCACGAGCCATTCGGCTTTGGGATCGAAGATGCAGATGTCCGCCGGGCCGCCTTCTTTGAGTTCGCCCGCGCCGAGATCGCAGATGCGTGATCCGGAGACGGTCATCAGCTCGATGGCGCGCTCGATGGTGATGTGGCCAGGCTCGACGAGATCGGTGATGACGCGCGCGAGGGACGTCTCCAGGCCGATGATGCCGAAGGGGGCGTCGGCGAATTCCTGGGCCTTTTCCGTGGGCGTGTGGGGCGCGTGATCCGTGGCGATGCAGTCCACGGTGCCGTCTTTGATGCCCGCGATGATGCCGTCGCAGTCGATCTGTTCGCGCAGCGGCGGGTTCATCTTCGCGTTGGTGTTGAAGGAGCGCACGGCGTCGTCGGTGAGCGCCCAGTGGTGCGGGGCGGCCTCGCAGGTGAGCTTGACGCCTTTGCGCTTGTAGTGGCGGATGGTGTCGATGCCTTCGGCGGTGGTGACGTGCTGGATGTGGAGGTGGGCGCCGGTCATCCAGGCGAGGCGGATGTTGCGGGCGATGGCGATCTCTTCGCAGGCCTTGGGAATGCCGGGGATACCGAGGATGGTGGAGGTGTAGCCCTCATTCATCGCGCCGCCCTGGGAGAGGTCGTGATCTTCGCAATGGGCCATGTAAGGCAGGCCGACCATCTTGGCGTATTCCAGCACGCGCCGCATGACGCCGCTGTCGGGGATGTCCTTGCCGTCGTCCGTGACCGCGACCACGCCCACATCTTTCAGCTCGGCCATCTCGGTAATTTCTTTG
>JBHEKR010000150.1:0-32780 GCA_041859365.1 Candidatus Hydrogenedentales bacterium | reverse complement strand
CTGTCCATTTCCCTCAAAGAAGCCAACGAATCCGAATATTGGATTGAGCTCCTCCACCAATCCGAATATATCGACGAGAAAGGCTTCAAATCCCTGATAGCCGATTTGACGCAATTGCTCAAGTTACTCACTTCCATAGTCAAGAAGACAAAGTCATCGATCTAATATACTGAACCCTATAAGCGAGACTGTCAACTGTCAACTGTCAACTGTCAACTGTCAAATGTCAACTGTCAACTGTCAACTGTCAACTGTCAACTGTCAACTGTCAACTGTCAACTGTCAAACCCTTGCACACTGATCTTGCCGTTGGTCTCCAGGATGGCCAGGCGCACATCCTTCAGCGCAAAGAAGCCCGCCTCCCGCAGCATCGTCTCCAGCTCCTCCCGCGTAATGCTTGCTTCCCGCATCACATCTTCAAAGACCTTCCCATCATGAACGATGAGCTGCGCACGCCCCTCCACCAGCCGCTCCACCCGCTTGCTCCTGAAGGTCGCCATCCCGATGACATAGTTCAACGCAACCAGCGTCGTCGCGCTGATGATACCCCCCACGAGTGAATTGTCCCCCGCATTCATCGAATTCTGCACCGCGTTCGAAAGGATCAACAGCAGCACCAGGTCAAAGGGCGACATCTGGCTGATCTGCCGCTTCCCCGTGACGCGGAGGAGTACCAGGAGGAACAGATAGATCACGACGCCACGAACAATAAATTCCCACCAGGGGACGGAGAGATTGAACATGGGCAGTGGCCTCAGAGTGAAAAGGGAGAGAGCGATTAGTGGACCGGCGGGATCATAGCACAGGGACAGCGCCACCCCATGACGCGGATGACGGAGATGTCGGGAGGTGATAGGTCCCAATCGGCGGCGAGGGAAGGAAAACGCATCCGGCAGGGCTGTCCTGGTCGATTGACGTCGTGACACATATCAATCACTGGCGCCTTGCCGGACAAGCGTGCCACGCGATTGCGAGGAACGAGCATCGAAGATTTGCCGCAGGAGAACTCGTGTGCCCGGCGCGGTAGTACTTGAGATACACAAGGAACCACTCGAACGAGCGGTGTGCACCACCGCCAAATGCGACTCCGGGTGCCACTTACTCGCGGCGGAGCAAAGCGGGGGAGCTTGTGGGTGAAGGCACTCCTGTCCTCGCCATCGTATGAACGCAACACTATCACTTCCTACTGTACTTTTTCTCGAGTTTTTGCACGTGTCGCTGATATAACGCTGGATCTCCTACTACAGCGTCAAGCACTTCCGATTCATATATGACACCCGCAGCACTTTCTTTGACCATTACTCTCAGGGTGCCGTTTGGCTGCAACATCATCGGCAAATTCTCTTCGCAGACTTCTGTCAACATGTATAGCCAAATGTGCCTGCCCAGGATAAAGTTGCACATCGCATATTGCCCCAGAGTTGAAACCCGTGGCAGCGTAATGAATTGATCTGGGATTGTTGCTGAAATTCCGGTCCTCGGCATTGACAGGAGAATACAACCAAAGTAGTCTGGAGCAATCGAACTCTCTGAAAGTAGCGCAGTGCGAATCTCTTCGAACACCTTGGGCGATAGCTGAACGCTTTGAAAGTGTGCGGCCTGCGCTGCTGCCATACGCCATAGTATAGAAAGTTGGAATAGTTTGAAGAGCCTGTAATCCACTTGGATTTGGTAGCATCCCGCGTAATCTACCCAAGGGAACTCGTGGTCGAAGAGTACTTCCTTAGCGTACTTTTCCCATACACCAAGTTTCTGCTCGCAAGCGGAGCATAACATGTGTTCTTTTCCGAAGTCTTGCACAAGCTGTGAGTAGGAATATTCTGGCGACCGAGAAAAACGGTGTAACGTCTCACCGTCCCCCTTTGCCATTTTAATGAGAAACTTTGGGTACACGTGTGATAGGCACAGTTTACCGTCGTGCTGGCAGAGGCGACACTGACCGAATTTTTTCTTGTTACTACGTGACATTTCGATACAGTTCCTGGCAAGCTCTGGCGATTTCAAATAGGTATTGTATTGCAACGTTAGATGCTAGCCGAATGCCTAGAGCGCCTCATCATCTTCCGCGTAATACTTATCCAAGTCAATCTCGTAGTCTATTGACTCGTACCGTAATGTAATGTCTCCTTCTCGATTGTTGTCTGAACTGGCATACAGCCAAATTCTCCTCAAGTTGGGAGGAATATCTGCATGTTCATCCCATTCTGCTGAAAGAGTACGTTCCCCCTCTATAAGCCCCAGTAACCAATGCCCCGGGGCTGACCATTTACTGTCCTCATTGATGTTGTCGATGAGTTCGCTTGGCTCTCCGTAGATACGTTCGAGCCTCGAAACCATCGCCTGAAAATGAGAACGCAACTCCGTTCCATACCTACTAACAGGGGATACTATCTTGAACGCCATAACTGCGGTAACCAAAGACCCCGTGGAAGTATTGACAATATAGTGGTCAAAGAACGAATGTGGTTTCGGGACAGCTTGAAGGCCAAAAGCGCCGTTCCCCAACTCATTCACACCAACTCCGAGTTGCCCTATAGGAATTCCCATACGAATACCGAATGGCTCCGACAATTCCGTTTGGACACTACCGGCTGCCTCTTGCGCCCCGCCCTTCGAAAGCCCCCTAGCGCTCGTTGCCGCTGAATTCGCCTTAAGTTCTTTAAGTTCCGCTTCGATCTGGTAGTATCGTGTCGTAAGCTGAGCACGATACTGAGAATTTGTCTCGGAGGCAAAGCGCCGCCGAATATCTGCCGCTTCTTCCATAAGCTTTTTCGCCTGCTGATCACTCACGAGGCCACCTTTCTGGTTTTTGTCCCACCGACAAAGATCGAATCCCTAGCTATCACCTATCCAAGTCAATTAATCCATTGGGTTTTCGCACGAGCAGTGCTCGCTCTAGCAGAGAATCCATCTGTTCCAATAATTTCAACTCTACCGTTGTGCTAGTGCGCTCGAAACCCAACACTCTTGCCGCGCCAATGACCAAATCTTTCTCGTCCGTTGCGTATTGAGAAGCAAGCACCGCACTTATCGCGGCCTCAATCTCGTCGTCGGCAATATACTCGATACTTCCCTTGCTCCTCTTACGCGCCCCGACGTTCGATTGCCCGAGCCTGTAGAGGAACTTGCCCCTTCCCACCACCTTTCCCTGCACCTGCGCCAAGTCTATTCCCTCCTTAACCTTGGACTGAATTTTGGCCCCAGCCCGCCCATACCCCCAAAGCGTCCGTACCCGCTTTATGACTTCGTCCTGATGAACCGGAGACTCCACAGCGACCACCGCGCAAACCGCATCCGCCACAACTTCGACTGGTGCTTCGGTCAACTCATATTGTCGAGCCACACTTCCGATACTGGTACATTCGACATACGCAGGTGCTAAACCAGACAAACCGTCAGAGCCCTTGAGAATCGTCGGCTTGCTTGCGAGCGTTTCCACCTGCTGCACGGTCTTTTCCGCACCCGGCAATCCGCGGCCATATGGTACTGCAGCCTCTTCATGCGCACGCGACGTGGCCGACTCGGGAATCCCATATTCCTGCCCGGTCGTCTTGTATCCAACCGCGCGGGCGGTCTCCACGGCCCGCAGTAATCTCTCCTGCGCACCCTTGCTGTCTCGGAACCAATCCGTAGACCAGATTCGGTGCAGCCGCCCCTTCCAGCCGAGCCCTTCCAGGATCTGCTGCCGGAGCCGGTCGCGTTCGCGTGCAACGACAGAACTATGGTACATGGCGCCGTCGCACTCGACCCCCAGCAGGTAGCGTCCGGGGTGCTCTGGATCGATAATCGCCAAGTCAATGCGAAAACCAGCGCAACCGATCTGTTTGGCGACCTCAAGGCCGTTACTGCGAAGAAACTCGTAGACCGACTGCTCGAATGGTGACTCCGTATCGGCACCGCTTTGGTCCTGCGCCAGAAGAAGGCCGGTTTGCGCATATTTCAGAAAGACTTTGAACGAGCGCACGCCAAACGGAGCATTCGCGTCAATTTTGAGGTCTTCCGCCGTGAAGTTGGAATAAACAACACACTTCAGGCGCGCCCGAGTGATGAGAACATTCAACCGTCGCTCGCCGCCCTCCTGATTCAGCGGCCCGAAATTGCTACTGAGCTTTCCATTTCCGTCTCGACCATACCCAACACTCAGGAAGATGACATCCCGCTCATCGCCTTGAATCGTTTCCAGGTTCTTTACGAAGAAGTTTTCTCCCTTCTCATTGTAGAGGCGCTCCTCGATTCCGGGATTCTCGCGCAGGAGCAACTCCAGTTCCTCCATGACCGCGTTCTGTTGGGCAACGCTGAAGGTTCCAACGCCGAGCGTGAGATGACGATTCACTTCGAAATGTGCAATCACGCCCCGTGCGACGGCCTTGGCCTCGAGACGATTGCAGGCACTCTTTCCCCGGTCGTAAACCGTATCACTCAAATGGACCAAGCTCAGTCCCATTTGAGAAGTGTCATTCTGAGCCGCCGGGTAAATCAACAGTTGGTTGTCGTAAAACTCAGTATTCGAAACCGCGATAAGCGACTGGTGCTTGCTCCGATAGTGCCATTTCAAATAGCGAACAGGAAAAGCACGACGGCACTGATGCAGGATACTTTCCACCTGTGACGCCCCAACGATTCCGGGGTCATCGCCATCCTCGGGTGTGCCCATTACGTCAAAAAAGCTGGTGGGAGGAAGCTGCTGGGTGTCACCCGCCACGACCAATTGATTACCGCGAAGGATCGCCCCGATCGCATCTTCCGGGCGGACCTGGCTCGCCTCGTCGAAGATCACCACATCGAAGCGCGTAGTTCTGGGATCCAGAAATTGCGCGACGGACAAGGGACTCATCATGAAGCAGGGCTTAATTTTCTGTATCAGCGCGCCTGAGCGAGACATGAGTTTTCTGATGGGCAGATGTCCACGCTTTCGTGCAAATTGACCCTGTAGAATTCCTGCCTCTGAGTTGGTGCTGGCGCCCTGATTAATCTTGGGCCGGTTTTCGTACAGCCACTTTCGAAGCCGGGCTTTGTTTACTTCCAGGAGCGAAGAATCAAGGTCACGAAATCTGCCAATCCTGTTTTCGTGCTGCACTCCGGAAAACTGGCCCAATCCTGGCCGCTCTACCAGGACCTCTCTCAGAAGCGAATCGCAAAGGGAGATTTCAAAGACCGTCCCCAAAGCTTTTTCCGATATTGCACCGCTTTCCAGGGCGCTGATAAAGGGATATGCCACGGACTTCAATACCGCTTCACGCAACAAATTGTACTGCGACCAGCGCTGTAGATTCCCAATCGCATCGAGCCAGGCCGTCAGCAGCTCGATAAACTCACTGAAGCCAATTTCGTTCGCGCTTCGCCCGAAACGTTTGCCAACGTCGATGCGCAGGGTGCTGAATAGCGCTTCCAAGAGCGGGATGAAGTCGCCCGCCAGCTTGAGGAATGTTTTAGCTTGTCCTCGGTAGTTGGACCGTTGCTCGACCGATAGGAGTTCTGTCGGCCAACTTTGAGAGAAGAAGCCTTGAGGCAATTGAAGCAGAAGCTGCTTACTCCACTCGTGACAGTGAGAAAGCTCGTCCGGCGAACTTGTCTCGCCTTTCCAGAGTGAGCCAAACGCCGCTTTGCCAGTATCCTCAACCTCGCGACATTGTTGGGTGGCTTTCTGTACCCTGACGAGGCTTTCTACATCTCGAATGACCGCGGAGCTCGGACGGCGAGCGCCATCGCCGTACAATCCCAACAACTGCTTGCTCAATGCTCGAAAGCGCGAATCGAAGATGCGAAAGAATCGACTGGACCTGGTCGTATACTCCTTCACAGCAGAATCATGGTCCGAGTCAAAATGCACCACATCGAATTTATGCGTCATCCCCTGCTTTGCCTCGGTCAACGTGCCTAGAGCCTTCAGACACCGCTCCTGGTCGCGTGGCAGGCTTTGCCAGTCGTGGCTGTTCAGCAATTCAGGTGCAACTGAGGGACATTTCGTGTAGAGTTGGAGCGCGCCACTGAACGCGCGAATCTGTGCGACATTTGATGGCAGTCGAACCGGGGCCAAACTCGACAGCACATCCAGAGCAGAACGCATCGCGCTGAGCACATCCGCAACGGGCTGAATCTCAGAGCGAATACGGTCAATATCGCTGGGAAACACCTGATTGATACGGCATTCGGCCCATGGATTGCTGCTTATTCCGCCAAGCTCGGGAGCGAGAGTTTCCACGGATCTGAGCAGTTCAAGGGCTTCGTTGATAGCGGTCCTGCTTACTTGTCGCACACTTGCCAGTGGTACATTGGGTACCTTATCGAGGGTCGCAAGTAGTATCGCTGCGGCCCGTTCCCGCAAGCCGAAGAGCTGGAAAGGCGAGTATCCAGCTTCTCCAAAGGGAGATCTCAATTGCTCGGCGTAGGTGTTGAGTTGATCGCGGACTACCTGCAACTCAGCAATGTGATAGTCCTCCCTGGACGGATCGAGTCTTGGGGAGGCCTTTAATGTGTGCTCCAAGGATTCGAGAAAAACTTTCTTGTTCGCTTTTCTGCTGTGGAGTTCCACGCAGAAATCCCCGAATCCTGCGGAGTCGATTCGACGCTTCACCACCTCCAAAGCGGCCATCTTCTCGCTTACGAATAGAACGGATTTCCCCTTGGCTAAGAGTTCCGCAATCAAATTGCTGATCGTTTGCGACTTGCCCGTACCCGGAGGCCCTTCAACTGCAAGGTTCCTTCCCATTTTTGCAGACTCGACCACGGCCGTTTGTGATGGGTCGCAGTCCATGATGCTGTAGAAGCCACTCAGTGGAAGCCCATCGTCAACGTTACGCTCATCAAAGACGTCCCCAGGATCCTCTCCACTGGGATCCAGGATATCGCCGATCACTTCATGGTCCCATGGTTTCTGGTCGTCTGGCCAGTGAGCGGAGTCCAAATCTTTGTACATCACAAATTTTGCGAACACGAAGAAATCGAGGTAAACGCTGTCCAGCATTCTCCATCTCGGTTTTGACTCGACACAGCGCCGAACACGCTCCAGATACGCGAGGAGTGTCGATTTGTCTTCGACTCCTTCGGGATCCAAAACGGGCAAATCTATACCGAATGAATTCGCGAGCTTTTCCCGCAACGATATGTTGAACTGAATTTCCTCGCCCGTCCATTTCAACCGGTAGGGCTTTACGACGGAGGCACGCTTCAATTCAACCGGAATCAATATTGTGGGTGCTATTCGAGGTTTGTTTGAATCGTCGTACCATTCGATATACCCCAACGCCAGGAATAAAACCGTGTAGCCTTGCTCTTCAAGGGCCTCCGCAGATTTCTTCTCCGCGTAGAAAAGTCGTTTTTGCAGGGCAAGAGGGTCGTATGGCGTCTGAAGATACAAGTCCTTGTGGTGCTTGGCCACACTTGCCTCTGGCCCCGAGAACCTCCATAGTCTAGCCTGCGCCTCCTGGGCCAGTTCATCGTCGTCATCGTCCGATTCTACAGTGGCTGTGTCCCCGGAAAGGAACTCGAGTGCCTTCTCTTGAAATACGAGTAGTTCGTAGACTTCTTCTGGTCTTTCATCGACAACCCGGATCGTCTGCGTCTTGCTTTCCCTGTACGCCAGCAACCGATTCCGCATTGTCAAATCCAAAAGACGACCGCGAAGCTTTTCCAACTCTGTTTTTACCATCGACATATTCTAGGTCCCGACTGTTTCGACGACGAAGTTCGTTGGTGCGCATTCGGGTGGGGGCTGCCACTGGATTCAAAGCTTCAATCAGGAGCATAGGGCTGAATCTTAGAGACTCCCCAGTTCACCCCATTTGCCGACCCCTGAGTGCCCGCACCTTGCATAGAGTAGCCGATTTCTCGACATTTGTCATCTGTTTTGAGCTCCGGTTGCTGATTCCATAATCCAGACGGCCTGCACGACGCTCGCTTGATTACACGCCAATACCCCAGTCCCCGCCGCGCCGGGCACACGAATGCTCCTTCGGCGAAACTTCGGTGCTCATACCGCGCGTTCGTGTGGCGCGCTTGTTGAGACCATATTGCTTTGCGGGACGAAATAACCGCGCCTAATCCCCGTCATCGACCCGGTCCACCACGTACACCGGGCGGCACTTCACTTCGTCGTAAATCCGTGCGATGTATTCGCCGAGCAGGCCGATTCCGAAGAGGTTGATCCCGCCGAGGAAGGATGTGGCGGCGAGAATGGCGGGCCAGGGGCCCACGTCGTTGCGGCTGAGGTGAAGGTAGATGGCGATGGCGATGAGCACGACGCTGAGGAGCATGCTGAGCACGCCCGCGATGCGAAAGACGAATAGGGGCACGTAAGAGAAGGAGAAGATGGCGTTCATGCCCAGGGTCCACAGGCCGCGAAGACCCACGCGGGTGTGGCGGTCGTAGCGGGCGCGGCGGGGGATGGGCACGCCCGTCTGGCGGAAGCCGACCCAGGCGCGGAGGCCGGGGAGGTAGCGGTTGCGTTCGGGCAGTTTGCCGAGCTGATCCACCACGCGGCGATCCATCAGGCCGAAGGTTCCGGCATCGAGGGGCGATTGCGTGGCGGCCACCCACTTGAACACACGGTAGAAGAGCCAGAAGACGCCGCGCGCCAGCGGATTTTCCTGCCGCGATGCGCGCTCGACATAGACCACGTCGTAGCCCTCTTCCCATTTTGCCAGCAGCGGCGCGAAGGCCGCCGGGTCGTCCTGGAAATCGGCGTCCATCAGGATGACGGCGTTGCCACGGGCGTGGTCGAGGCCAGCGGCCACCGCAGCGCCATGGCCGAAGTTGCGCGCGAGATGAACCACGCGGATCGTGCCGGGGGCCGAGGCCGCCAGTTGATCCAGGATTGCGCCGGTACCATCGGCGCTGCCATCGTTCACCAGCACCAGCTCCACGCGCCCTTCAGACTTCAGCGCCGCCGCGTGCTCCCGTACTTCGCGCACGAAGGCTTCGATGCCCTCGGCCTCGTTGTACACGGGCGCAACGATGGACAGCAGAAATTCAGGCCCGCAGGTGCGGAGCGATGTGGGCGGTGGCGTGGTCACGGGACCTCCCTCCGGGAGGAATGGCGAATGGTGAATTTAGAATTGTGGATTAGAAAAATCCGCGACAGCGACGGCCTTACGCTTGATTCGCGCGTATGTATTCCGCAGTTTCGCGCAGGCCCGCATCAAGGCTGACTTCCGGCTTCCAGCCGAGCACGCGGGCGGCTTTCTCGCCGGTGATATAATTCTCCTTCACCTCGCCGGGGCGCAGATCCGCCAGCACCGGCTCACCCTCGAAATCAAGGGCGTCCTTGAAGATGTCGAAAAGCTCGCGCACCGAGGTGCCTTTGCCGGAGCCCAGGTTTATGATTTCACCATCGCCCTTGTCCAGCGCGAGCATCGCGCCGCGCGCGATATCCTTCACGAAGACATAGTCGCGCAGGGGTGTGCCGTGGCCGAACAGGGTCGGAGTCTTGCCGGCCAGCATCAGTCCCGCGAGAATGGAGCATACGCCCGCCTCGCCGTCGGGGCGCTGGCGCGGACCGTAAACATTGGGGAAGCGCAACACGGTATAACGCAGGTTGTAGAGTCGGTTGTACAGCGCAATATAGTACTCGTAGGCGAGCTTGCTTGTGGCGTAGTGGCATTCCGGCTTGGGCACGGAATCTTCCGAGGCGGGCAGGTGCTCCTGTTCGCCATAGATCGCGCCGCCGGTGGAGGAGAAGAGGAACTTCTTCACGCCGTGCTTTACGCTCAGCTCAAGGAGATTCAGTCCACCGAGGATATTGATCTCCGCGTCGAAAATGGGCTCGCGGATGCTCCGGCGCACGTCCATCTGCGCCGCCAGGTGAATCACGAATTCAGGCTTCTCCGCCTCGAACAAATCCGCTACGGCGGGAGCGCGCAAGTCCATTTCATAGACCGTCGCGGCAGGGTTCACATTGGCCCGCGTGCCCGTGCTGAAGTCGTCGAGTATTACCGCGCGGTGTCCCGCGTCAATGCAAGCATCCACCACGTGGCTGCCAATGAATCCGGCGCCGCCGGTTACAAGAATCTTTGCCATGCGTTGCTCCTGTCCTCTTCCCTGTAAATGAGTCGCCTAGTGTACTTGATGGGTCGCCCGTCATGCTATTCCCGGCCCGCGGCCTGAATCAGCAACGACGACATTTCCTCCACCACGCGGCCCAGCGAAAACGAGGCCACCACCCGCTGGCGTCCCGACGCTCCCATGGCTCTGGTCCCGGCGGGATCGGCCAGGAGTTTCCCGATTGCCTCGGCCAGGGCTCCTGCATCTCCAGGCGCTACCAATAGACCGCTCACACCATCTTCGATGATTTCCAGTGGTCCGCCGGCGGCCGTGGCGATGGGCGGGCACCCCGCGGCCATGGCCTCGACCAGGGTGCGCCCAAAGGGCTCCGGCTCCACCGAAGGCAGCACCAGCATCGTTGCGCGGCGAAGGACCTCGGGAATATCGTTTCTTGCCCCCGTGAAGGTCACCCGGTCCGCGATGCCGAGCGCAGCGCACCGCGCCTGCAGACCGGGCAGATAATCGGGCTTGTTCACCGCCGGGCCGCCGACGAACCACGCGCGCGTATCGGGGTGGACCGCGAAAACCTCTGGGAGCGCCTCCACCAGCACATGCTGGCCCTTCCACGGCTCCAAGCGCCCTGCACAGACTATCAGCGGCTCCCGCGGCGTCGTGCAGTCCGGCGCTGGATACTCCGAAAGATCGATGCCGTTGTATACGGTCTTGACCCGATCCCCGCAGGCGGCTAGGCTGTCCGCCACGGCTTTCGAATTGGCTACGGCGATGTGGGCCAGCCGCGCCACGAGGCCGCGCATGGTCCGACCGATTCGTCCCTCGAGCGCGATTTCGCGCACATGCCACACGAGGGGAGAACCCGCCAGCCGAGCGGCCATCGGCCCCTGCAGATTGTTGATGGTATTCACATGCACCACGTCGATCCGCCATTGCCGCAGCAGGCGTGCCGCGCGGAAGACATGGGGCAGGTAAGCGAGGAAGAAAGCCACCAGCTTCGCAAGTTCGAGGGCCTTGCGCGGCGGAACAAAGGGGATTTCCGCGACCGTACACCCCGCCTCGCGATAGGTCGACGCCAGGGGATCGCCCGAGCGCAGGATCATGAACGGCGTGAACCGGGTCCGGTCCAGATGGGTAACGAGATCAAAGAGCGACCGGTCCGAGCCGCCGCCCACATCCGAAGTGTAGTGGCAGAACGCGACGCGCAGGGGAGCCAGGGCCATGAATCGATCCTTATACGCCGCCGGGCGCGGGCCTCAGGATGCGCCTTGCCGTGCGGCGTCGGCAGCGAGTTGTTCCAGCAGTTGCCGGCCCGCCTGTTGCAGCGCCGGGCTTTCCGTGCTTTTCACCAGCGTCTCCGCATGGGCCCTGGCCTCCTCCAGCTTGCCCTGGCCGCGCAGGATCCGCGCCACGGTCACGCGCGCGTCACTGTCCGGCTTCAGCGCGAGAATGGCCTTGCCTTGAGCCAGCGCGCCCTCCAGATCGCCGTTGGCATTCGCCACCTGCATGAGTACGTTCCGCGCCCAGACCTGCTGGTCCGGCTGGCCTTCCTTTTCGGCCAACTGGAGCCACACCGCGCCGAGGCGCGCCGCTTCGTCAAGTTTGCCCGCCCGCCACAGGGCGGTCACATAGCCGGTGTAGGCCCCCGAACGACCGTAGGCCTGTTCGGGCAGAACCTGATAGGCTTCCAGGGCCTCCTCGAAGCGCTCCTGCCTGAAGAGCAAGTCACCAATGGCAAGACCGCACTGGGTACGCAGGTCCTCGCTGGCAAACTGGCCTTCCATGGCCTGGCGATACTTCTGCACCGCCTGGGCCAGATTTCCGCCCGCTTCCAGTTTCTGCCCCGCGTCGAAAGCGGCCTCCGCACAGGCTTCATCCAGGCCGGCGGTCAGTTGCGCGCCGAATACGCGGTAGATGCCGAGGCAGAGGATCATCGCGACAAAAGCGATACCCCCCAGGCCCCAGAAAATTTCCTGAGCGCCTCTCGGAGCCATGGGGGCCTGTTCTTCGGCGTCTTTTTGCTGTACTTCAGTCATTGCAAGCTAAAATCCATACCTGAGGCGGGAGACAGTGTGGCGCCCTGAACGCGGAGTCGCCATCCTACCAGATTGTCGCGCCGTGGTGAAAGGGCCGTAGTGAACGTCGGTCGGACTTTGGCGCGCATTGTACGGGCAAATTGCTAAGCCATCGGAGCCAGTGCTAGCATGGGAGGCCTGACCCCCGTATCCTCACGGCGACGTTTTATCCCGCCGGAGCCTCGGGCATTCCGAAATCATTGCAGCCGCCCAATTGGAGACGCGCCCACGGCGGGCTCCTTCCACAGTGGCACCCCCACAGGAGATCCACGTGAGCCAACGGCATTCCACGGTTCAGCGTTTCTATCGTTTTGCACTGGGCGCCTATCTCTTCATCCTCGTGCTGGCGCTCTATGCCGGCACGAATGACCCCACCATCCACGTCAAGCACTTGCTCACGGCCTGGGCTGCGGGGTGCCTCGCAGGCAGCTATCTTCTCGTTGCGTGGATGTTGCGCATCCCGCTGCGCCGTCCCGCCATCTTTATGGAAGTGATCCTCTGTCTGCTGGCCTTCTTTCTAATCAGTTCTCTTTTCTCCGAGTTTCGCGCCATCAGCCTGGGGGAAACCAGCCGATTTTTCTGTCTCTTCGCCCTCTATTGGCTGGCCACGCAGGTCTACGGCTCCACCGCCCAGGTACTAAGGCTCTTTGCCGTCTTCTGCTGCGCCGTCTTTCTGGCCGCCGTCTACGCCGTCATGCAGGCCGCCGGACTCGATCCATTCCCCTGGACCGACACCACCAGCGACACCTACACCAACCTGCCCTCGACCTACGGCAATCCGAACTTCGCGGCCCACGCCCTGATCCTTGCCTTCATCATGCTCGCCTGCCTCGCTCGTTCCGGCGCAAGATGGGCGCCATGGCTGGCGCCCCTGTTTTTCTTCCACCTCTACAGCACCGACCAGCGCGCCGGCTGGATCGCCCTCGCGGGCGCTTCCCTGCTGGTGGGTATCGGATGGCTTCTCCTGCGCCAGCCCCGGCGTCCCGTGGCGCGTGTCGTGACGACGCTCGGCGTCTTCGCCCTGCTGGGGGTTGCGGGCCTGGGAGCGGCCATGTTCCTGAGCCACGCCCGCACGGGACATATCTTTCCCCTCGATCTCTCCCTGCTGCTGCGCTACCAGTCCTATGTCAGCGCCACGAGAATGCTCTTCGACGCCCCCATACTGGGCCATGGCCCCGCAGTCTATGGCCTGGCCTATGCGGACTACTGGACCCCCTTCGAGCAGGCCTGGTTCGCCCAGGAAGTACGTATGAACGAGCACGTCCACAACGACCTGCTGGAAATGGCCATCGACGGCGGGCTGGCCGCCGCAGGACTCTATCTGACCCTGCTCGTGCTCGGCATGGCCTATGGGCTCTTGCTGGCCGCCCAGTCAAGCACCCCGGAACAGCGTCGTATTGGCTTCACCTTTGCCGCGCTTTTTTGCGCCTTCGCCATCGACGGGCTCTTTGGCTTCAATCTACGCGTCCCCGTGACCGCCGCCGTCTTCTTTCTCATGATGGGAACCCTCGATGGGCTGTGGTCCCAGGGGCGGCCCCTCGTCGTGCCGGAGCGCGCCCTGCGGCCCGGGCAGTTGATCCGCGTGGCCTTCTTGGCGCTGCTCGTTATCGGCGTCTGGTTCGAGACCCGCCTATTTGCCTCGGAATTCCACATGTACGCGGGCATGAAGGCCCAGAACAAGGGCCAGTTCGAAATCGCCGAGAAGGCGTTCGAGAAGGCCGGCGAACTCGCGCCGTGGGACTGGCATTCTGCCCGGCGCCTCGGCCTCGTGGCATTGGACCAGAACAAACTGGACGAGGCCCAGGCCCACTTCGAGAAGGCGCTGGTGCTGAATCCGCACTACGTGCTGACTCACCTTCCTATGGCGCGGACGAACCTCATGCTCGCTCAGCAGGCCGTCTCTCCGAAGGGTGCCGGGGCCGACGCGGCCATTGAAAAGTTGAACCTGGCCCGGACCCACGCGGAAGCGGTGCTGGCAATCGCGCCAGACTTTCCCGCCGCCATCGACGTGCTGGGTCGCATCGAGTCCATTGCCGCGATCATCAATCGCGATCATGCGGCCAGCCCCGACCCCGCCGTGCAGGCAAAGCATTGGGAAAACGCCCGCCAGTACCTTCGCCGCGCCATCGATCAGGGCCCGGACAACACCGGTGAACTTTACCGCATGCTGATGCAGGTCGAATTGGGACTTGGCAATGTGCCTGCGGCCGAGACGGCCCTTATCGGTGCGATTCAGGTTGCTCCCGAGGATTCCAGTCACTGGCCCGTCTTCCTGAAATTCGCCCGCCAGCAGAATCGATTCGACCGGCTTCGCGACGTGCTCTTTCAGCAAATCGACCGCCTCCACGCTATCGACCTGCCAACAGATGAAGAGCGCGGGCAACTGGCCACCGCCTACGGCTGGCTCGCGGTCGTGCTCGAGGCCGGTTTCTCCGATGTGCAGGGCGCCATAGATGCCTATGCCGACGCCGTCAAGCACGGGCCGCTGCGGCCCGAACTCTGGAGCAATTTTGCGGCCTTCGCCCGTAAGCATCAGCGTATGGCGGACTTCGGAACCAGCGTGCGGGATTCATGCGCCAAGATTCGAGAGCAGGGCGCCAAGCCGTTGCCCCAGGTCGAGGCCGTGGACGCGGTGCTCCGCGATCCCGCAGCCCAGTTGGATCAGGCGAGCCGCGTGCTGCTGGCAGGAGTTCGCTCCCACCCGCGGAATGGTGAACTTGCCATCGGCGCAGCCTACCTCTGGGCGGCGCAAATGCTGCAGGAAGCCTACGATACCCTGGCGGCCCAGGGAACCGCTCCCTGCGAAAGCGCACTCAATCTTGGCGTCACCGCCGCCGGCTTGAACGAACTCTCCCTGGCTAACATTCTTTTCGAGAAGGCCATGGCCTGCCTCACCGACGAGCGACGCGCCTCAACAGCGGTGCATTGGGCCGATACCCTCGTTCGCCTGAATCAGCAGGACAAAGCCCTCGCGATTCTGCAGGAGGCCGAAGCCCAGTTTCCGGGCCACTTTGACACGCGCTGGGCCCGCGCACGCACGCTCGCCCACATGAAACGGACGGATGAGGCACGGGCCCTCTATGAATCTCTGCTGAGCGAAGCGGATTCGGTCCCGGACGCCAGGAGCCAACTTGAAGTTGAATTAAAGCGACTGTCGGCGGGGCAATAAAATCCCCTTCGCCCTATCGGGCACGATCAGGAGAGTCGATCTGAGTTCTGGCCCGCCAGGGGCGCCGCTTCTGCCCGTAAATGCCAGAGGCACTCGTAGGTTAGCCGACCGAGCTTGGTGACCCTGGGAGTCTCTTTGCACTGCGTCACTTTGTAGCCCCGAAACTGGACCAGGTACCAGACCCGCAGCCGCGACGAAGTCTTCGTTTCTGAAGTGTCCGATGTATGCAGTTCATTCGACACAGGCTGCATCTCGATTTCCGGCCCGGCGTGATATCTCGGGCCTTTGACTTGCTACCATCCAAACCCGGCTACGTGGTGCCTTGTGGGTCCGGCAGGGATAAGCAAGAAGCAGTCCATGGTCCGCACCCACACAAATCACCAATAACAGACGGGAAAGGGGCGGATTAATGTGATCGGACGGGAAAGAGATTCCCATTTTAAGAAAGATGAATTCCCATTTTGAGAATTGGCCCCGGAAAATCCATCAAGTCCCTATGACCGTTTAGAGCGCGATGTTGTAATCGCTCACCTTTCGATAGAGCGTGCTCCGGCCGATGTCGAGCAGTTCGGCCGCCGCCTTGATATTACCATCGCAGCGCCGAAGTGCTTCACGAATCTGGCGTTTTTCCAGCTCGGCCAGATTGAGGAAGGGTTCGGCACTTTCCTCCGAGCCAGGCCGGAGGCCATCCCGTCCCAGGTCCTCGGGGCGAATCGCATCATAGGGGGCCACCACCATCGCGCGCTCCACCGCGTTCTTCAGTTCGCGCACGTTGCCATTCCAGGGGAGGGTATCCAGATATTGAAGGGCCTCCGGGCTGAATCCGGACGTCCGGTATCCGTTACGTTCCTGCGCGCCTCGATGGAAATGCTCGGCCAGCAGGGGGATATCACCGCGCCGCTCCCGCAGGGGGGGGATGACAATTTCAAACATATTCAGGCGGTGGTACAAGTCGCGCCGAAACAGCCCCCGCTCGACTTCCGCCTTGATGTCTCTATTCGTAGCCGCGATAACCCGCACGTTCACTTTGATATCGGCCTTGCCCCCGAGGCGGCGGAAAACACCCGTTTCGATGGCGCGGAGTAGCCGCGCCTGATTGGGCAAGCTTAAATCGCACAACTCGTCGAGAAAGAGGGTGCATCCGTCGGCCTCTTCGAAGACACCCGTCTTTTGGTTTTGCGCTCCGGTGAACGCGCCGCGTTCATACCCGAAGAGCTCACTTTCCAGGAGCTCCGCCGGGATGGCCGCGCAATTGACCACGGTCAGCGGAGCTTCCGATCGCGCCGAGAGGCGATGGATGAGTTTGACCACGAGTTCTTTACCGGTGCCCGTCTCGCCGAGTATCACCGCGTTCAGATCGGAGCGGGCGCAATCCCGGGCGAGCGTGCGCACCCGGTTGATGCCGGGGCTATCGCCAATGATGGCCGCGCCCTCCGCGGCGCCGGAAACCAGGAGGGTGTTCTCCCGTTCCAGCAGTTCGACCCGTTCCAGAGCGCGTAAATAGGGCGCCGCGACCTGCGCCTGGGCCAGCAGGAATTCCAAGTCCACTTCATCGTAAATCCGGTGGGGAGATTCCGTCTGCACCACCAGAGCGCCGATGGCGTCCTTTCCCAGAATCATGGGGGCGGCCGCCGTAGTGCGGATGCCGGCGCCACCCTCGAACCGGCAGCTCTCCGGTATCAAGACACCGTGCTGCTGCTCCAGGATCTGCTTGATCGTGCCCCGGACGGAATACTTCGGGCCGAAGGCCGCTTCCGATTCCCTTGGGTACAGGGCGAATCCGTGGTCACTTGGGTGATTCGATGCGATGCACACCGCCCGTGGCTCGAAGCGTTCGGTGATCCGCTGGATGAGCGCGGTGATCAGGCCGGACATGGTGCTGGCCTCGCTGAGGGCCCGGCCCAGGGTAAACAGATCCGCGAGATCCTCGGCGGTTCTCGGGCGGCCTTGGGCGACCAGCGCAACCCGATCCCGGTTCATATACAGGGGCTCCCCGATAACCAGCGAACAGGTGGCGGGGGGTGAGTTGGGTGGCAAAGGGGTGTTCACGCCCATTTCACGGACGCGCGTGACGAGAAAAATCGCGCTGCCGACGGCGACTTCATCACCGGCCCGGAGCACGGCCTGGGCCACGGGGTCTCCGTTTACAAATGTGGCGTTGCTGCTCCCCAGATCCTTGAGAATAACAGAGTCACCGTCCAGCGTTACTTCGCAATGGCGCCGCGACACAAGGGGATCGCTCACTTTGATGTCGCAAACGATATCTCGCCCGAAGACGAGGGCGCTGGGTGTTACGACCCACGAAGTACCTTTGGCGCTCCCAGTTTTCGCAGTAATCTGGTACAACCGACCCTCCTTTTTGCTGTCTATCATACCACATCTACACTAATAGAAAACACACGTCTGCACAGATTTCCGGTGGTCGAATGCGGTGTTGCACGTGACGGGATGGCTGCCAACACCGTCAACAAACTCAAATCCTATCAGGTTTCACATTCCGGGCGATAGCCGCTTGGCGCGGGGCGTACGCGTGGGATGTCAGGACGGAAAACGTCACGGGCGCGGAGCGGGACACGCGAATGTCACACTCCCCGCCCGTAGCGAAGACGCGGTCATGGACGTGGCCAATCAGGAAGCACCACGCCCCGCAACGACTGCCCGGAATGTCATGAATAGAATCTTGATATCCAGCCAGATGGACCAGCGATCAATGTAGTCCAGATCCATCTCCACCCACTCTTCAAATCCGATATTGTTACGGCCACTTACCTGCCAGAGCCCCGTCATTCCAGGCCGTACACTCAGGCGGCGTCGCTGGCTCCAACTGTACTGCTCCACTTCCGAAGGAATGGGCGGGCGGGGGCCGACGAGACTCATTTCACCCCGCCATACATTGAAGAGCTGGGGAAATTCATCCAGGCTGTACTTACGAATGAACCTGCCCAGCCGGGTGATTCGGGGATCGTTGGTGATTTTGAAAACCGGTCCGTCCTGCTCGTTCAGGGCCATCAGGGAGGCCTTGACCTCCTCCGCATTGACGATCATCGAGCGGAACTTAATCATCTTAAATCGACGTTGGTTCTGACCCACCCGCTCCTGCCGGAAGAAGATTGGCCCTTTCGAATCGAGCTTGACCAGAATGGCCAGGGGCAGAATGATCACGGGAAACGAAAGGATGATGAGAATCGTCGAGCCGACGAAATCCAGCAGCCGTTTCTGAAATACCTTGCCGTGGGCCTCCGGAATGGTGGAAAGGTTGAGCAGGGGGATGTCTTCCAAGTGCATCAACCGGCTCGTGGCCACGCGCATGGGGAACAGATCCGCCACCATGTGTACGGGAATCGCGGCTCCCTCGCAGAGATGGGCGATGCTCTGGATTTCCTCATAGCCCGAGCGGACCGGGAGGGCAATGTAGACCTCGTCCACTTCACCATTCACGATCAGGTTCTTCAGGTGTTCGACGGAACCCAGAAAGGGCACACCGGTACCGTCCAGCAACTCGGCGCGATCCAGTTCCTTATCCAGCACCCCGATGATCGCGTAGCCAAGGCCGGAGTTTTCCTGCAGCACCTCGATCAGGTGGCGGCATCGCTCATTGGCGCCCACGATAACCGCGCGTTGCTGGTTGTAGCCCAAGTTGCGCAGCTCATGTATCGCTAGGCGCAGTCCGAAGCGGAAGACCAGAAGGAACACCAGGGTGAACAGGCAGAAGACCACGAGAAAAGCATGATCCAGCCCGCCCCTTGTAAAGAGCACCATAACGAAGACGCAGAAGACGCACGCATCCCCGACGGCCTTGGTCACTGCGGTGAGATAGTGCACGACATCCTGGCGGTTGCGCACACCCCAGAGATTTCGCTCCACCGCGGCGCTATACCATACGAGAATCACGACGATGAGGTACGGAAGGTTGGCCAGGATCGACGGCGTCAGCGGCTCCGTCATGGGCGTTGACCAGTGTATCGCGAGGGCAAAAGCTCCGGCTATACAGCAGGTATCCAAAAAAGCCAGCACGGCAGGCGGCACAATTCGCTTTCGCGGTTTACTTGAGATCTCCATTTCCCTTCCCTTGGGCGTTCCGCTAGACCGGGCTGTCCATCTTTGATGCCTGGCCCCGATCATGCGTCGGTCCAGCCAGACTGATCTCCCCAGAAAGCACGTTCAACAACTGGGGTAGTTCATCAATACCATATCTTCTCAGGACACTGCCCACCCGGGTCAAGCGCTCCCCACCGGGCTCCCATGATGCTTCATGGGAAGTGCGAAATACAAGATCACTGAAAATAGCGCCGCCCGGTGCCCGACGGGGACGGCGAATCAACAGTGGACCGCGCGAGTCCAGTTTGATGGCCAACGACACCGCCAGCAGGACCGGAGAAAGCACGGCGATCAGCAGCAGCGAGACGCCCATGTCTACCGCGCGGTGCAGGGCAAACTGGGGGCGGCTGTCTGATTCGATAGAAAGGGAAAGTAACGGAATATCACCGAGGCGGCTCAGTTCGCTGGTCGCCATCCGGAGGGGGAACAAATCCGCCATGAAGCGGACCGGTACACCCACACCCTCGCAGAGGTGGGCCGCGCTCTGAATTTTTTCATAGTACGAGCGCACCGGCAGAGCGATGTACACCGCGTCGATCACTCGGTTCACCAGAATCTTATCAAGCTCGTCCAGGGCTCCGAGATAGGGGACGCCCCGGGCTTCCAGCATTTCCCGGCGCTCGGGTTCAATCTCCAGGAAGCCCTCAATGTGATACCCGTACTGCTCGTTCGCGTGGAGAATATCGACCAGCTTCTGCGTGCGTTCATTGCTGCCGATAATCAGGATGCGGCGCGCGTTGAAGCCGCGGCGACGCAGGTTCCAGAGGCTCAGGCCCAGGCTTAAGCGGAACAGGAGGAGTCCGCCGAGCACGAAGATTCCGAAGACAAACAGGAAGGTACGATTCAAGTCGTCGCGCATGAACAGCGCGACGATAAATACCGTGAATAGAAAGGCGGTAAAGAAGGCCTTGGCCACGGAAAAAAGGAGGGCAACGAGCGCCTCACTACGCCGCGACAGGAACAGGCGCTGGTCCGTGGCCACCAGAAACCACACCAGTACCAACGTGACGTAGTAGGTGAGATGGCTGCGTAAGAAGTTGGAGAAGGCACCCGTTTCCGGGGCCAGAAACCAGACAGTGGCAATGAAAACGCCCGTGATACAACTCAAGTCGAGGAGCACACGCATGATGGCGTTCAGAAATTCATGACGTCTGGAATATAGGCCCAATGGAGGACTCCCCTGAGGCCACCGCACGATGCGGTGTCTGGGCGTTGCAGCTCACCCGGTTGGGCGAGCAATTAACAGGTTGAGACATATCTGATATTCAAGAAACTCCCTGACGGTTTAACATCGTCGGGGATAACCTACACACACGGCTAACTTTACTGTGATTGCTGTATTCCTGTCAAGAGTTTACCGGGCCGGCCTTCGCCGAGACAGTTGCGAACATGTTGGACGGTGTCCCGCAAATAGTGAGCGCCGAGAATGCAAGCAACCAGCCTGCTCACTTATTCCAGAAATCGGACACATTTTACACAACCGTACTGCCCTGCTCCAACCAATAGCGGCTTGGAAGGTGAAAATAGGTGATCGCAAAGGAAAGTCCACAGAGAATGCTTCCGTAAAGCATATTGCCCGTAAGCAGCATCAGCACGAGGCCCAGCACCGCTCCCGATTCGGAAATCGCCATGCAGATCAACGTGGCCTTGAAGCGCGCTGCGGCGTCCTGCGTCTGCACTCCCAGCTTTTCCAAAAGTATCTTCTTCAGCACAATGGAGGCCACGGACGATGTCGTGCCAGCCGCAAGCAGCACCAGAGAGATCGGGGTGACCATGGCGGGATCGAGTTCTCCGATGCCAGACTCCGGCAAGGCGCCGGCATACTTCATGATGTTGGCAACCGCCATGTAAACGAGCGGCATGGACGCCACCGCACCGGCGATGAGCCGATACGATGCAACGGGGTCATTCGACTGATTGGCTGGCACGATGGGAACTCCTTGGACGCCGAAACAATCACTTAACTGAAAAGATGCGACGAGATTAGAGCATATTTAGCATTAAAAGCGCGAGCACCAGGATACCCAGTACGATGCGGTAGACGCCGAATGCACTGAAGGAATGCTTCTTGATGAAGGCCATGAGAAAGGCAATGACGCCATAAGCCACCAGAAATGAGACGACGGAGCCCAGGGCGATTAGCGCCCACTGGTGTCCGGAAAAGTCCAATCCATTTTTCACGATTTTCAGCGTGGTGGCCCCCACCATGGTAGGAATCGCCAGAAAAAAGGAGAATTCAGCCGCGACCACCCGGTTGGCCCCCAGAAGGAGGCCCCCGACGATCGTGGCCCCCGAGCGAGAAGTGCCCGGGATCATGGCCAGGCACTGAATAAGGCCAATGCCCACGGCCTGTTTATAACTCAAGTCCTTGATCGAAGCGGTCTCGCCAGAATGTTTCCGGCGCTCGATAAGAATCAATATAATCCCCCCCACGATGAGGGTAATTGCCACGACGGCCTCGCTGTCGAGGAGGGATTCGATAAAATCGTCGAGGAGCAGGCCCAGCACGGCGGCCGGGAGAAAGGCCACGACGACCTTCACCCACAGGGCTACGGTATCGGGATCCAACTTGCCTTCACGGATGGGCCAGAGCTGGCGCCAGAAATAGAGGCATACCGAGAGAATCGCGGGGAATTGGATGATGACGATGAAGGCTTTGTTGAAGGCTTCGTCATCCCCGAGGCTGAGAAGCGATTCCACCAGAATGAGGTGCCCGGTGCTGCTGATGGGCAGAAACTCGGTGATTCCCTCCACCACCGCCAGGATGAAAGCATTTACGAAATCCACCAGGAACTCCCGGGTCAATAGGGTTGCGCTGCGACTACGCGGCAAGCGTACCACAGGCAGTGGCGTTCACGCCATATCGGCGCGCTCCTATGGCGCTTGCGGGGCAGCGGCTGCATCGTCGGACTCGGCAGGATCCTCCGCCGTGTCGGGTTCCGCCTTGTCGCTGGTTTCGCCATTGCCTGATTCCTCGGGCGAGGTCGACTTCTGGCCACGGCCAAAGCGTCGTTCCTGGGCCTGCTTCAGCAGGCGCCGCATGTCGCTCTCAAAGTCTACGATGAAGAGATAGAGCTTGGCCTTCTGCCAGGTCGTCAGTTCGAAGCCGTCAAATTCCACGATTTCGCGCCGCGCCTCGGCCGCCTTCGCTTCATGGGCGACCACTTCTTCGAGCACTTTGGCGATCGCCTCCTCGTCCTTGCCCTCGCGCACCGCCTGACGGAGGTTGCGGGAAAGCACCATCCGCTCACGGCGCAGCGCGGCCATATTGTCCCGGAACTCCGCCAGATGGCGTACCATGAGGACCGTCTGCTCTTCGTCCAGCGCGAGTTCCCGGGTCAAACGGGCCATGAGGACTTCTTCGAGGAGCTTGCGGCTCTCGGTCGACCGGTCTTCCCGTCCAGGCGTCACCTCGCTTCCCTTTTCGGGGGCTGGGTCGTCCGCAAAGGCCGGGGCGACCGCCACGACCAAGGCCAGGGTCAGAGCACAGCAACAGTGATTCCACCAGCGCATTTTCATACCTCGTTTCCATCAGTTTGCAGCAGGCCGTTCAAGATTTCGACATCCTCGCCCGCAATGGCGTCCATCATGCTGTCGAGATCCTGGTGGGCGAAGGGATCCATGAAGACCTCCTCCGATGAGGCGTCCGCCAGGGATTCCAGCATTGATTCCAGGGCCACATCCGGTTCCTCGGTGTCTGTGGCTTCATCCATATCACCGAAGAGGTCCACGGGGAGCCCGGCGTCCATCAGGCGCCCCAGCGCTTCCACGACCTGAGCATCATCCTGCCATGCAATATTGACCCGTTGAACCGGGGAATGCTGCGGGGCGGGGGCGGTGGACTCGGGGAGCCAGCGCCAGGTACCGGCGGCGACCAGAAGCACAATGCAGAGCGCCGCAACCCGTCGCGGGGAGAGCAAGGGAAACCAAACTCGGGCGCGGGGGATATCGACGGTGTGGGCCACCACACGCGTCACGAAGGCTGGATGAACCTCGGGCGCGCTCAGTGCCTTCAGATGCCCGGAGAGTTTCAAGAGCTCAACATGGCGGCGCGCGCAGTCCGGGCAGGATTGGAGGTGGCGGGCGATGAACTCGGGATTGCGGCTTTCTCCGTCGATGTATGCGGAGAGTTCATCCACCACGTGGGGTGACTTTTTCATAATAACTCACCTCCTTGTTCGATCAACACGATGCGCAACTGCTCGCGCGCCCGCGCAAGCCTGCTCTTAACCGTGCCCTTGCGGCAGCGCAGGACCTCGGCAATACCGTCATAGTCCATCCCCTCGATTTCGCGCAGGTGGATGACCATCCGATGTTCGGGGGAGAGGCGTTTCAGGGCCGCTTCCACGTGGGATTCAATTTCCTTCATTCGGGCGTCATGGGCGGGCCGACCCGAATGGGATTCGACTTCGGCCACGCAATCCAGAGGCTGGCTTCGTCCCCGTCCCCTGCGCTTCATGTCCCGCAGGTAGTTCAAGGTCAGATTCCGGGCGATGCCGAAGAGCACTGTGGAAAATTTTGCCTGTGGATTCAGGCGGTTCAAGTATCGGTGCAGGCGAAGGAAAACCTCCTGTGCGACGTCTTCCGCGTCCTGACGGGAACCCACCATGCGGAAGCAGAAGTGAATCACAGGGGCGTGATAGCGGTGCACCAGGAGAGCGAATGCGTCGCTGTCACCTGATTGCGCCCGCGCCACAAGCGCCCAGTCATCCAAATCCCTCATGCGGGGGGAACCTCGTTGTCATACGCTTCAACCCGAAGACCGAAAAAAAGTTCCGTGCCGACCCACCGGGTTGACCGTCGGAGGAGCGCCATGCGCTCAACCCCGCTTCACCCTCGGTCCGCTGGGCGTGTCTTCCAGGATCCAGCCTTGCGCCGCCAGGGTGTCGCGGATTTCGTCCGATCGGGCAAAATTCTTGTCCCGGCGGGCCTGCTGGCGCTGATTGACCAGATCCAGGACTTCGGCGGGGACTTCATCCGTGCCGGCACCGGCAAAAAGGCCCGTGACCTCATTCAGTCGGTCCAGGAGGGCCAGGGCGTTCTTCGCGCCCTGCTCGCCCGTTCCGCCCTCGTCGAGCTGCTTGTTGGCCGCGCGTACGAAGTCAAAGACCGCGCCGAGCCCGCCGGAAATGTTGAGATCGTCGTCCAGCGCCTCAACGAAGCGGTTTTCGCATTCCTGGCACAGGGTGCTCATATCTTCCCCGGGCCCCCGGACCTCTTCCAGGCGCTGGCGGAAGTCCCGAATGCGTTGCAGGGCGTTGCCGGCGTCCTCCACCGTCTTGAGGGTGAAGTTGTTGGGCTGGCGGTAGTGAATGGCCAGCAGGGTCCAGCGGATGGCCACCGGGTCAATGCCCTTTTCCAGCAGGTCGCGAAGGGTATAGAAGTTGCCCAATGATTTGGACATTTTTCGCCCGTCCACCATCAGGTGGGCACAATGGAGCCAGTAATTCACAAAGCGCGCTCCCGTTGCGCAGCAGGACTGGGCGATTTCATTTTCGTGGTGCGGGAAGATATTGTCCACACCGCCGCAATGGATGTCGAAGTGCTCGCCGAGGAATTTCATGCTCATAGCGGAGCACTCGATGTGCCAGCCCGGCCGTCCCTTGCCCAGTTCGGTCTCCCAGTACACCTCGCCGTCTTCCGGCACATAGGCTTTCCAGAGGACGAAGTCTCGGGCGTCTTCCGCCTCGTACTCATCATGGTCGACCCGTCCGCTGGCGCCGTCCTGAAGCTGGTCCAGATCCATGTGGCTGAGCTTGCCATAGTCCTTGAAGCTGGAAAGGCGGAAATAGATGCTGCCCTCGGCCTCGTAGGTATGGCCCTTCTCGCGCAACTGCTTGATCATTTCCACCATTTCGGGGATGTGGTCCGTGGCGGCGGGATAGGCCTCGGCGGGCCGGATCCCGAGGGTCTTGAGGTCCTCAAAGAAGGCGGCGGCATAGCGCGCAGTGACCGCCTTGAGGGGCTCGCCCGTCTCGCGGCAGGTCCGGATCAGTTTGTCTTCCACGTCGGTCAGATTCATGATGTGGCGAACGGAAAAGCCGCGAAAGCTGAGGTAGCGGCTGAGCAGATCCTCGAACATGTAGGCCCGCAAGTTACCGATATGGGCGTAGTTATAGATGGTAGGGCCGCAGGTGTACAGGCCGACCTTTCCCTGAACCAGCGGGGTAAAAGGTTCCTTCGTTCGGGTAAGGGTGTTGTGGAAACACAGGGCCATGGAGGCTCTCCTTGGGACTTTGGGGTACAGGGCTACGGCGCGGCGTGTAGTTTAGCGCATCGGCGCCAGCGGGATCACGCGGCGGGAAGAGAGAGTTTAGTCTGGAGTTTGGAAGGAAATTGGGTCGTATGGGTCTTAAACCGCCCCATAAGACTCATAGGACCCATTTTCAGTCTTCAGCCTTCAGCCCAGCCTATCCCGCCACCTCAAACAGGGCTTCCAGGGCGTCGTGCAGGTCCACGCGGAGCGTTGCCAACTTGATGTCCGAGAGGCCGAGGGCCATGGAGGAGGGGTGGGAGGCGAGGAAGGCCTCAGTGCTGCCCTCCTGCATGCCGTAGCCTTCCACCTTGGCCAGGGTATTGGCCAGTGCCGTAATGTGAATGGGCTGCATCCAATCCTTGACCGGGCAAATGGCGGGGTCATGGTGGAAGAACACGGCCGCGCGGAAGGTAGGGGGCAGGTTCCAGGCCTGACAGATCAGCAGCCCAAGCAGGGGGTGGAGGTTTTCGAGAACCTCGCCAAGAAGCTGCGGATTGCCCTGCAGACCGCGCACCACGTTTGAACGGGGGCTGGCCACGAGTTCGAGCAACATCACTTTGCCCACATCGTGGACCAGTCCAGCCAGAAAGATGGATTCCAGGTTGGGCACCATGGTGAGGCGGGCGATTTCATTGGCGCAATGGGCCGTGGCGGCCGAGTGGCGCCAGAGCCGCTCCATGCTTTTCTTGAGCACAGCATTGCCGGTGATAAACAGGTTGCGGTTGGCCACGAGTTGCACCGTATTGGCGATCGTGCGCATGCCGAGGCGGGAGCAGGCCGCGTTGATGTCCCGAATCTCATGGAGCCCTCCGAACGCGGCGCTGTTGGCTTGTTTCATGATGGCAAGGGCGATCACCGGATCTTCTTTAATCATCGCGGCGAGTTGGGAGATGTTGAATTCGGGATCTTTCAGGAGACGCAGGATCCGCTGGGAAATTTCAGGCAGGACAGGCAGGTCCTCCAGCCCGGCAACGGATTGGGCAAGCAGCTCCGATCCGATGGAGCCGAGCGGCGCAATGCGCCGGATATCCGGGGCGCTCGGCAATGGTTGAGCGTGCACAGTGGCGCCGCGCCACTCCACAAGGAGGGGGTTGAAGCAGTTGGTGCACGCACCGAGACTGACCGTTCCCCCCGCATTGGCATCCTCTGAGAGCGGGGCCTGACAAATCGGACACGGGTTCATGATCTTCTCCGTATAAGGGGTAATACTGGCATGGCGCTATTCCGACAGCGAGAGGATCTGTCGCAGCGGGCGAACATTGAACGTACGGGGCGTATGCCGGAGCACCTCGTCAAACGTCGTCTGGCCGCGGACGACCTTCGCGCAGGCGTCTTCCCGCATGCTGATGAGTCCGGTCGTTTCGACGCTCAACTCGCGGATGGTGTGGGCGGGCTTCTTGGCCAGAATGGCCTCCTTCACCGGATCATTGAGCACCAGGAGTTCGTAGGCGCCGATGCGGCCCCGATAGCCCGTGTAGGCGCACGCGTTGCAACCCCGACCGCGCTTGTATTCGTACTGGCGGAGTTCTTCCAGGCCAAGGCCCACGGATTGGGCTTCCTTTGCCGCGGGGACGTAAGGAGATTTGCACTCTTCGCAGATCCGGCGCAGCAGGCGCTGTGCGACCACGGACACCACGGTGGACGAGATGAGGAAGGTTTCGATATCCATGTCAATCAGGCGCAGGAGCCCGCCGATGGTGTCCTCGGTGTGAAAGGTGGAGTAGACCTTGTGGCCCGTCAGGGCGGCCTGAATGGCGACTTCGGCCGACTCCTTATCCCGGATCTCGCCCATCACGATGATGTCCGGATCCTGACGCACGATCTCCCGGAGGGTCGAGGCAAAGGAACGGCCCATTTTTTCACTGATACTGCACTGGATGATCCCTTCGATTGTGAATTCGACCGGATCCTCCGCCGTGATAATCTTGGTGCTGATGTTGTTGCAGTAAGCGATGCTGCTGTAAAGGGTCGTGGTCTTTCCAGAACCCGTCGGGCCGGTGTAAAGGACCACACCCGTCGGCGAGTGGAGTACGTCCTCCCGGTAGCGGATGAGCATATTGGGCGCCATGCCCAGTTGGTCCAGCGTGACCAGGGCCATTTCTCTATTCAGGATGCGCATCACCGCAGATTCGCCGAAGACGGTGACATAGAGGGAGAGGCGCAAATCCACCTCGCGGCCCTTGAACTCTTGCTGGAAGCGACCGCCCTGATGGCGATGGTGCTCCGCGATATTCAATTCCGCCATGATTTTCAGACGCGAAATTAATTTGATGAGCAGCTCTTTGGGGAGATCGGTCTTGTAGACGAGAACCCCGTCAATGCGGTAGCGAATCCGCACCACGGATTCCATCGGTTCGATATGGATATCGCTCGCGCCTTCTTCGATGGCCTCGTGTATGATGTGATTCAGAATCGGGACAATGGTGTCGTCCTGATTGCGGCCGGTCGAGGCGGCATTCTGGTCCCCTCGCAGTCGCAGATTCTGAATGTCCAGGATACACTGCCGGATCGCGTCTTGCGGCCCGATGGCCAGCTTGACGTCTTTTCGGTAGAGCTCGTGTATCGCCTCAATGGTGCCCTTGTTTTCCAGATCGGAGACAACCACGGTCACTATGTCGTCGTCACCCCGCATGAAGGGTACGAACTGATTCTTGAGTAGAAACTCGGGAGAAACGCCCCGGAGCAGGTCCGACTCGATCATGTTGAAATTCGGATCGATGTAGGGCACGCTGCACTGATGGGCGACATTGCGCAGCAGCGTCCGCTCGTTGATGGCACCCAGGTTGAGGAGGGCCTCACCCAGACGCACGCCCTGTTCCTTCTGGGTCTGGAGGGCCATCTCCAAGGTCTCGGTGGTGATGATGCCTTGCTCGACAAGCAAATCCCCCAGGCGCAGGCTGGAGCCTTGGCTGGCGATTGTTTCATTGAGTGACTGACGTGTGCCGTAGCCGAGCTCGACCAGCACTTCGACCAGTTGCTTCGGGTCCTCCAGCAAAGCCTGTACGCGAAGGGCGCGCGTTAATTGTTCAGGCGTGATGGCGCCGGCTTTAACGAGCGCGTCACCGATGGCGGAGTGCCGCGCGTCGGCGGGACGGGGAGATGTCATGGGCGGCTAACCTCTACTATCGAAATCGTTGGCATCTCGACTGCCCGAGGCGTGGAAGCAAACGGCGTTGTGATTTCGGGGTTCGGGATGCTAGGAAAACAGTGCTTCTACAAACTCGTCGGCATCGAATACTTCCAAGTCCTCGATCCCTTCGCCTATTCCAATCATTTTGATGGGGATTCCCAACTCACGCTGGATCGCAACCGCCATACCGCCCTTGGCCGTGCCATCCAACTTTGTCAGTATTATACCCGTTACCGTAAGTGCTTGCGTAAATTGTCGCGCCTGCTCCAGCCCATTCTGTCCCGTGGTGGCGTCCAGCACCAGCAAAACCTCGTGGGGCGCATCGGGAATCCGCTTCCGTACTACCCGCTGGATCTTTCTCAGCTCCTCCATCAGGTTCACTTTGTTGTGCAGCCGGCCAGCCGTATCAATGAGGAGATTGTCCACCGACCGGGCCACCGCCGCATCCGTCGCGTCGAAAGCCACGGAGGCCGGATCGGCCCCTTCCGCATGGCGGATCAGCGACGCGCCGGTCCGCTCGCTCCAGATGGCGAGCTGCTCGCTGGCGGCCGCGCGAAACGTATCGGCCGCACCTAGCATCACACTTTTTCCGCTGTCGCGTAACTTGGCCGCGAGTTTACCGGCGGTCGTGGTCTTGCCCGAGCCATTGACCCCGGCGACCAGGGTGACGTGGGGGCCGGAGGGGCAGTCCCAGTTGATGGCGTGATTGCCTTCCGACAGGAGGGCCTTGAGTTCGGATTTCAGCAGCGCATACAGGGCTTCGGATTCCTGGATGCCCTGCGCCCGAACGGCCTGCCGCATGTCGGCAATGATCTTCAGCGTCGAGTCCACGCCGACGTCGGCTCCGATCAGGATCTCTTCCAGTTGATCGAAGACTTCGTCGTCGATGAGGGGGCGTCCGAGTACCCGCTTCACATTGCCCACGAGATTGGTGCGGGTCTTTTCCAGCTTCTCGCGAAGCCGGTTCATGAAACCTGAAGTCGTCATTTTTGCGGGGTACTCCAATGAGCCGGCGGGCTCAGGCAATGGTGGACTGTCCCTGGGGCGGCAATCCTGCGCCGGGCCAGCAACACCCCGGGCCGCTGCACCGGAGAGTTTCATTCTGGGGAGAAGTCGATCTGCTCACTAGTCCGGGAGGCGGTAGGCCATGAAGCTGGAGCGCCTCTGTCCGTCGTCGCCCATGCACTCCACGGCCCCGTTTCCCTGGGGGATGGCCACCCCGGAAATACGAGTGATGGCGCCGCGATAGTCAATGCCCGAAAAGTCAGGGATGGCTATATAGTTGTTTGCTTCGAGGCGAGCAAGGCCCCGAACTTCGCGATTGTTCTCCAGTGTGGCGGCAAAATAGGCATCCTCGCCCTCGATTCGAAAACTCGCTGTTCCCAGAAAGGTTTCTCCATCAAAGAGGGCGTAGATCCCTTCCAGGGTATCGGTGGGTTCGGCGCCTTCCAACGCGGCCTTGGCGGACTCGGGCGTCAAGGCGGTGGCCTCAATTTCCTCAAACATGGGTCGGAAATAGGCGTCATACTGGCCGGTCCACAACAGATCCGTCGTCGGCGCCTCCTCCTCGATCAACCATTCGACGATAAGTTCCTGATTTAAAAGTGTGGAGGCGATGAGCACCAGCGCGAGGACGAAAAAGACTCCGGAAAGCCAAGCCCGTCGGCGCTGGCCCGTATGCTCGAGATCCATGGCCTGATCGGCCTGCATCCGGCGATTGCGCTGGTCACGAAGATTGTTGCCGCAGACCTTGCAGAGGAGGGTGCCCTCGGCATTGACCGTATTGCACTGGGCACACACGGCATCCGCGTCCAGCTTCTCGATCTGAAAGGCTCCGCCAAGATTCGCATTATTCATGAGCTCATATTACTCCAGACGACACCCCTATAATGCCTTGTCCGCCGGTGCCCCGTCAACAACTTTGCATGTTTTGTCGGGTTTCGCACTAGTTTCGCGAGTATTTGTGATTCTTTTGGCTGCTTTTGGGCTCCGGCCGCCGCCTGCCCCCCAGTGTATGCCCGAGTCCGGGCCCGCGCCCCGCCGATCTCCCGCAAAAAAAGAGACGCGCTCCGAGGGAGCGCGTCTCTGGAACGGATGGATGGGCGACTCAGGAAGCGGACTTTGCGGCGGCGAGGGCGGCTTCATAATTCGGATGGTCGGTCATTTCCGGCACGTACTCGACGTATACCAGCTTGCCCGCACCGTCCACCACGAAGATGGCCCGCGTGTCCAGGCGCAGTTCCTTGATATGCACGCCGTAGGCATTGGCGAAGTTCATATCAAAGTGGTCTGAAAGGGTCTTCACATTGGAAATGCCTGCGGCGCCGCACCAACGGCCCTGAGCAAAGGGCAGATCGGCGCTCACCGTCAGGATGACGACATGATCGCCTAGGCCGGCGGCTTCCTCGTTAAATCGACGCGTCTGCTGGTCGCACACGCCGGTATCCAGCGAAGGAACCACGCTGATCAGGCGGACTTTGCCCGCGCTGTCGGCCAGGGTGACGGGGGAAAGGTCGTTGGCCAGAAGTCTGAATTCGGGGGCGGCGTCGCCCACGGAAAGTTTGGTGCCCAGTAACGTCAGGGGGCCACCCTTGAACGTCAGTTCGCCAGTGCGTTCACTCATGTTTCGTTCTCCTGCTTGGTTGGGGTTGGGCCGATACTATAACCGCGCAAGGCCGGGCGTGGCAAGAATGAGGAGGAATTCCGGCAGTTGCAATTTTCGCGGGTTTCTGTGGTACACTCCGAAAGGATGGGTGGATTTAAAGCCGTTGGGATCGTGACGGTTTGTGTGGGAGTTCTGCGAGGAAGCATTACATGTGGCGTGCAATCTTTACGGCGGTTTTGGGTGGCATCAGCCTGCTTTTGCAGGGATGCCCCACGGGCGGGGGGCCAGATTCCCTCACGCTCAGCCCAGGAACGCTGTCGCTGGAAGTGGGGCAGAGCGCCTCGCTGACCGCCGATTCGAGCGCCAGTCTGGACACCTTCACGTGGTCCTCGAACAGTACCGATGTGGCCACGGTGTCCCCCCAGGGGCGCGTCACCGCCTTGGCCGTGGGTTCGGCCCAGATCACCGTCACCAGCCGCCGGACCGAGCTGACCGACACCACAGCCGTCACCGTCTCCGAGAATCTGCCCCCCGCCATCACCCTGGGTGAGCCCTCCGCCGCCGCCACGCGCCAGGGCCCCGTTTCCTTTGATGTGGCTTATGGCGGCGCCACCGAAATTACCCTGGCCGCCGCCGATATCACCCTGAATACCACCGGGACCGCGACGGGCGTGCTGGGTGAACCCGTCACCACCGGCGATACCGTCCGCAGCATCCCCATCCACGCCATCGCGGGCGACGGCACCCTGAGTATCTCCATAGCCGCCGGGACCGCCACGGATTCGGAGGGCAACGCCGCCCCCGCCGCCGGGCCGAGTTCGCCCGTGACGGTGGACAATACCGTGCCTACCCTTGAAATCAGCGCGCCTTCCGTCAGCACCACAAACACGGGCCCCGTGGACTATCTGGTCAACTACACCGGGGCCGACGAGATTACCCTCACTTCCGCCGATGTGCTCGTGAACGGCACCGGGACCGTCGCCGCGACCCTGGCGGATGTGGCAACAACGAGCGAGACGGAGCGCACAGTCAGCTTTTCAAGCATCGATGGCGATGGCACCTTGGGGATCTCCATCGCCGCCGCGACCGCCGCCGACCAGGCGGGCAACGCCGCCGCCGCCGCCGGGCCCAGTGCGGAAGTGGCCGTGGACAACACGCCCCCCACCGCGACCATAAGCGCGCCCAGCCCCTCGACCACGAACAACGGCCCCCTCACCTTTCGCGTGACCTACGACGGCGCCAGCGCGATCACGCTGGCCGAGTCCGACGTGCAGATCAACGGCAGCGCCGGCGTAGTGGCGGTTCTCGATGAAATTGAGGCGACCAGCGACAACCAGCACACGATCCGCTTCTCTACCGTCGCGGGTGACGGCACCCTGGGGATCTCTTTGGCCGCCGGAACCGCCACGGACGCGGCCGGCAACCTCGCCCCTGCGGCTGGCCCCAGCGACACCGCC
>JBHEKR010000511.1:0-23869 GCA_041859365.1 Candidatus Hydrogenedentales bacterium | reverse complement strand
CGAGAACGAAAAGAATACTGACACCACAGAGAGCGCAAGGAACACAAGGGCAATACGTGTTTCTCTGTATTCTTTGCGTTCTTTGTGGTTAGATTTCAAGCCCTTATCGATGCTCAAAGTCCAATCGTCACGCGCGGCAAGAGCCCGCGCGTTTCATTCTACGTGGAGAAACTCAATGAGACAACGCATGTTAAAACATCCCGTCAGCATCGTCGCGGTTGTGCTGATGCTTGCGGGCATCGCCGTGCAGGCCCTCGCTGCGGTCCCGGCGCTTTTTGCGCGTGAGAATCTGGTGGCGTGGTGCATCGTGCCGTTTGACAGCGCGAAGCGTGGTCCGGCGGAGCGTGCGGAGATGCTGGCGCGCCTGGGCTTCAAGAAGTTTGCCTACGACTGGCGGGCGGAGCACATTCCCCAATTCGACGAGGAGCTTCAAACCCTCAAGCGCTATGGCATCGAGCTGACGGCCTTCTGGTTTCCCGGGGCGCTGAATGACGAGGCGAAGGCCATCCTTGATGCATTGAAGCGCAACGAGGTCAAGACCCAGCTTTGGATCACCATGGGCGGCGGCGACATTCAATGCACGCCGGAAGAGCAGGCCGCGCGGGTGCAGCAGCATGCCGACGCGATCCGCCCCATCGCAGCGGCGGCTGCGGAGATCGGCTGTACCGTGGGGTTGTACAATCACGGCGCCTGGTTCGGCGAGCCGGACAATCAGATTGCCATCATCAGGGCGCTGAACTTGCCCAACGTAGGTATGGTGTACAACATGCACCACGGGCACGATCACGTGGACCAGTTGCCCGCGCTCATTCAGCGGATGATGCCCTATCTGTATTGCTTCAACCTGAACGGCATGAATCGCGAAGGTGACAAGAAGGGTCAGAAGATCCTGCCCATCGCCTCAGGCGAGCTGGACAAGGACCTGATAAAGATTGTTCGCGACAGCGGCTTCACCGGCCCCATCGGCATCCTCGGTCACACGGAAGACGACGCGGAAGACACCCTGCGAGATAACCTTGAAGGGCTTGACTGGATTGTGCCCCAGCTTGATGGTGGCGCGGCACCTGGGCCAAAGCCGGTGCCCCAGCGCGCGAGTCTGCGCCCGGCAGTCTCCAAGGGCGCGCCGTCGATCTCGGCGGACTTCGGCATGGCCCTGGCGGGGGGCATGGTCGTGGGTGGGAAGGAAGAGTACGCCACGCCACCCATCACGGTTTCTTTGCGGGCAAGGCTGAACAGCGCGACATCCTTCAACATCCTCGTGGCGAACCACACCAAGGCTTCCGGCGGGCACTGGGAGATTTTCACCGAGGCGGGCAGCGGCAACCTTTCGGTGTATATGCCCGGCATGAAGCCCGACCACCTGCGCACGGGCCGCAGTATTACGGACGGGAGGTGGCGCGCGATTACGCTCTGCTACGCCCCGACCGAAGTCACGCTCGCGCTGGACGGCGTCGTTGTCGCGGCACAGCCCATCGAATCAAACGGCATGGCACCCGCGCCCGGTGGATTGGCTTTTGGTCGACTGGTGGAGGGCGGCTTCAACTGCGACGGCCTCGTGGACGATGTGAAGATCGTGCGGGGCATTGTCCAGGCCGCGCCGCCCGGCGAGTCCCCCGCGCAGGCCGATGGTGACACGGTGGGCCTGTGGAATTTCGATGACCTCAAAGAGACGGCGGCGGCCGTCTCCGCACGCGTGGAGGATCCCCTGCTGCGCGCCTCCCTGCCGGAGTTTCAGGTGATTCCCGCGGCAACCACCGAGGAGCTGACCGCGGCCAACGGGTACCCAAAGGATTTCAGCAACTGGCACCGATCCCATGGTGGGGCGAGCAACAATCGCTTCAGCAGCGCGGCGCAGATAAATCGCGAGACGGTTAGAGACCTGAAGGTCGCGTGGCAATTTCGGAGTGGAGATGGAGAGGGTAACATCCAATGCAATCCCGTGATTGTGGGTGATACGCTCTACGCCCCCACGCCGGGAGACCACCTCGTGGCGCTCGATGCCCGCACGGGCGTGGAGAAGTGGCGCTTCAAAGGCGAGGGACGTCCGGCCCACCGTGGACTCGTCTATTGGCCGGGCGACGGCGCGAATAAGGCGCGGCTGCTGGTGGCGGTGGGCAAGGAGCTTTGGGCAATCGATCCCGACACGGGCAAGGCCATCGAAAGCTTTGGCCAGGGCGGCAAGGTGGCTTCGGGGCAGGCGGTGGTTGCGGGTGCGATTTACAAGAACGTATTTGTCATTCCGGGGTTTGCCGGCGATGTCTGGGGTTTCGACATCGTAACCGGCGCGCGCTTATGGACCTTTCACACCCGACCTTCGGGGGGCGAGTATGGCGCCGATTCCTGGAGCACCGTGGAAGAGGGCGCCAACTGCTGGGGCGGCATGGCGCTGGACGAAGAGCGGGGCATCGCGTTTATTTCGACAGGATCGCCCAAACCCAACTTCGTGGGTGTGCACCACAAGGGACAGAATCTGTTTGCGAATTGTGTCATCGCGCTGGACGCCCTCACGGGCGAACGTAAGTGGCACTTTCAGGAGATCCGCCACGAGATCTGGGATCTTGATATCCCCGCGCCGCCGAATCTCGTGACGGTCATGCGCGATGGCAAGAAGGTCGATGCGGTCGCCCAGGTGACCAAGATCGGCAACACGCTGTTGCTCGATCGCGTTTCCGGCAAGCCCCTCTATCCATTCCGCCTTCGTCGCGCACCGGTGTCCAAACTGCCTGGCGAGGTCACCTGGGCCTACCAGCCCGATGTGGAACTGCCGGAGCCCTTCGCACGCCAGGAGTTCACCCCGGCGCAGATCACCCAGCGAACCGATGAGGCCCGGGACTACATTACCCAAATCGTGAACAAGGCCAACCACGGCTGGTTCGAGCCCTTTGAGGAAAACAAAGCAACCATCTTCTACGGGCTCCACGGCGGTGCGGAGTGGACCGGCGCGGCGGTGGATCCCGCTCGGGGTTTGCTCTACGTGAGCGCGAATGAAGTGCCCTGGAGTATCACGGTGGTGAAGGCGGTGGAAGTGCGCCGCGATCCGTCGCTGCCGAAGAGCCGGGGCCAGCAGCTTTATGAGGAGCGCTGCCTCCAGTGCCATGGCCCGAATCTTCAGGGCAACGGCATGGCGCCGCCCTTGCTTGGCGTTGAAGCGCGCGTGAAGGAGGAGGACATTCGTGCGCTGTTGAAGACGGGCAGGAATTTGATGCCCGCCGCCGAGGGTCTCACGGAAGACGATGAGAACGCCCTTCTGGACTACTTCCTGTTGCGCGAGCCGGGTGTAAGAGTCATACGTCCCGAGGATTCCGGCGAGCTGCGCTATACGTTCAGCGGCTACCACAAGCTCATCGATCAAGAGGGCTACCCCGGCGTGGTGCCGCCGTGGGGATCGCTGAACTGCATCGACTTGAATACGGGGAAGATCGCGTGGAAAGTTCCCCTCGGCTACTACCCCGAGCTCGCGGCCTGGGGCGAAGACAACACCGGCGCGGAGAATTTTGGCGGCGCCATGGTGACGGCGGGCGGCCTGGTCTTTTGTGCCGGAACGCCCGACAACCTCATCCGCGCTTTCGACGCCGCCACCGGCGAAGAGCTGTGGAGACACGAACTGCCCTTCGGCGGCTACGCGCCGCCGGCAACGTATGAGGTGGATGGCAAGCAGTACGTGGTCATCGCTGCCACGGGCGGTGGCAAGCTGGGCACGGAAACGGGCGATGCGTGGGTGGCGTTTGCACTGCCGGGGTGAGGAATAGGACGGATTCGACCGATAGGACGGATTTAGTTAATCGGTCCTATCGGTCTGAAATTATCTGTTACTTCCGCGCGCCCAGGGCCTTCAGCGCATCACCCAAGCCACCCAGCAACGCGCCGAGCTTTACTGCGGTCTCGGGGTCGGGCAGGGGGATCTGCAATTCCGGCTGGCCGGTTTGCGCGTTTTGCTTGATGAATCCCGCGAGTCCCGATGAGGTCGTGTTGCCGCCTTGAGCGGCCGCGTTGCCCAACTGGCCGAGAAAGGCGAGGCCCGCATTGATGAGGTCGCCCCAGGGCTCCGTTGCGGCATCAGACTGGCTTGCGGCCATGGCCTCGCGCGGCGCGGAGACGGTTGCGGAGGTTTCGGGCAATTCCCAGGGCGCGTCGTCTTCCTCATAGCGAACGGGCTCCTCGGAGGGCAGGGGCGCGGCGGGCACGGCCTCGGTGACCTGCTCCACGGTTTCCATGAACTTCTGCATGCGCGAGCCGCCGAGGAAGACTTCGTTTTCGCCGCCGTCGAGTACGCCCGCGAACATGGAGCTCTTGAACTTCAGCGTGTCGAGCATGCCGTGCTCGATGGTGCCCGTGGCAACGAAGTGATAGACCTGTACCGGCCGCTGCTGTCCCAGGCGGTAGACGCGCCCGATGCGCTGCTCCAGCACGGCGGGGTTCCAAGGCTGGTCCATGATGACCATGACGGAGGCGAACTGGAGGTTCAGCCCCACGCCGCAGGAGTCGGTGCAGAGCAACACGCGGCACGCAGGGTCGTTCTTAAACGTCTCAAGCACCTTCTTGCGCGACTTGCCATCGAGGGAGCCATTATAGAAGGCGTGGCCAATCTTGTGGGTGTCCAGTCGGCGAATGAGCTGCTCGTGGGTGCCGAGCCATTGGCTGAAAACGACGGCCTTCGTCTCGCCGTCCGCCAATACATCGTCCAGCAGGAGGGCGCACTCATCCATCTTGGTGCTGTGGTCCGTTTCCCTGTCGATGAGGAAAGTGCTGTTGCACGACATGCGCATGTATTGCAGCGCGGTCATCAGGCGGCGCTGGTCCTCGTCGCTGAGAAAGCCGAAGCGACGCCACCTTAGAACGAGGCGGGACACGATTTCGGCGTTTTCACTGTGAATATCTTTCTGTTCCTGCGTCATGTCGACGAAGAAATACTTGTCTGTGCGCTCGGGCAGTTCCTGGAGCACTTCGGACTTACGGCGGCGCAACAACACACCCGCAAGGCTTTCCTTGATTGCGCCGAGGTCCTTGTAGCCGATAACGCGACCGTCTTCGTCCACATGCTGGTGTGCGTGGAGGAATTTGAAGAGCGGGCCGAGGTGAAAGCGGTCCACGAACTCCATAATGGAGTGCAGCTCGGATAGGCGGTTCTCCAGCGGGGTGCCGGTAAGTACGATGGCGAAGTTGGACTCCAGTAGTTTGACGGATTTCGCTCGCGCCGTGTCCCAGTTCTTGATGCGTTGCGCTTCGTCGAGAATGACAACATCGGGTCCCCAGGCGTGGATCAGATCGAGATCGCGGCGGATGATCTCGTAGTTCGCGAGCTTGTAGAAGCTTTCGCTCTTGTAGATCTTCGCACGGTCCGGCTGGAGCCCGTCGAGCACTTCGGCGCTGCGGCCGGTGAAGCGCTCCACCTCCGATTTCCATTGATGCTTCAGCGCGGCGGGCGTCACCACGAGCACGCGCTCCACCCCCGCGGTCTTCGCGAGGATCTCCACCGCCGCGATCGCCTGGATGGTCTTGCCCAGGCCCATGTCGTCCGCCAGGAGGCAACGCCCCGCTTTGGCGGCAAAAATCGCGCCGTGGCGCTGGTAGGGGTAGAGCTTCGTCTTCACCAGTTTGCCCAGCGCCGCCGCACCGCCCTTGCCCTGGAACAGCTTCGTGATTATCTCCTGACGCCGCGTGTTGTCCCGGTGCTGCGCTACGAAGGCCAGCACATCTTCGTAGACGCGGATCTCGTGTTCGGTCTTTGCAATGTCGCGCACGAAACGATCAAAAGCGGCGAAGCCCTTCTCCGGGAGGCGTCCGTGGGGATCGAAGAAACGCGCCAGGAGCTTGTCCGCCGCCGGGGTGCATTCCGCACCGCGATTCATATGGACCGAGCGCTCCGCGCCGTAGCGCAGGTAAACCTCGGTGAAAGGCGGATGGTAGCCCGCGTGAAAGGCGGCCTTTGCGCCTCGCTTTTTCTGTAATTCGGCAAGCAGCCACTCAATGTGCTTGCAGGTGCCCAGGGTGTTCACGGAGAAGTCGGGGCAGGTACAGAAGTTCTCGCCGAGGTTTTCGCTCCGCACAGAAACGCGGTAGGTGCGCTTGCTCGCGGGATTATGCACCGAGAAGGTGGAGAAGAAGGGATGATCACCCAGATTCTTGAGCTGGAAATTTTGCTCGCGGCCATACTCGCGGCGCAGCGCGACTTGCCACTCTTCGAGGGTCATGGCCTCGGGCTTGCGGGTGCGCGAGGTTTTTGCGGGGGTCTTTTTCGCTGTGCGCTTTTTGGGCTTGGGCTTGGCGGTCTTTGCGGGCATGATCTCGCTTTCCGTGGGTCTTATGAGTCTTATGGGTCGTATGGGAATCAGGCGATTTTAAGTACGACCCGGAATCTTGCTTCGCCGCTGATCATGCGGTTGTAGGCTTGCTCAGCGTGTTCGAGGGGGTAGACTTCATTCATCGAGCGCACGCCGTGCTGTGCGGCGAAGTGGAGCGTGGCTTCGGCGTCGATAGAGGTGCCGGAATACCAGCCGCGCACGGAATAGCTTCCACCGATCATCAGGGCGGGGCTCACTTCGAGCTTCTCCGCCGCGCCGAGGACCATGAGCACGCCCCGAGGCGCGAGGCCGGGCATAAGGGCCGTCATGGCGGGGCCGTGGGTAGCGGTGGCGATGATGGCCTTCGCCTTACCCAAGGCGATTAGCGCGGCTGCGGGATCGCCCGCCTGGCTGTCGATGTAGTGGTCCGCGCCGAGGTCTTTCGCAAGCGCCGCTTTGTCTTCACCGCGCGCCACCGCGACGGTACGAAAGCCCATGGCCTTGGCAAATTGGATGCCCAGATGGCCCAGGCCGCCAATGCCGAGAATGGCGACCGTGTCTCCCGGTTGTGCGCCGCAATTGCGCAGGGCGTTAAAGGGCGTGAGACCCGCGCAGAGCAGGGGCGCGGCTTCGAGGGCGGAGAGGGCTGCGGGCACGCGGGCGACGGCTTTGGCCGGGGCGATCATATACTCGCCATAACCGCCGTCGTAGGCGATGCCCGTGATCGTGTGGCTGTCGCGCTCGCAGGCGAAGAAATCGCCGCCGCGACAGGGATCGCAGGCGCTGCAATAGCCGCCGTTCCAGCCGACCCCCGCGCGTTGGCCGGGCGAGAGGTGGGTGACGCCTTCGCCCACGGCATCAATGACACCGACCACTTCATGGCCCGGCACGCGGGGATACACCGTGCCAGGAAAGAGGCCGAGCTTGGCAAACATGTCGCTGTGGCAGATACCACAGGCTTCCACCTTGATGCGCACCGTGCCGGGTGTGGGCTGGGGAATGGGGCGCTCCACGATTTCAAAGGCGGCGCCGGGGGCGGGTACTTGAGCAACGCGCATGGTAGCCATGGTAGATCCTCCTTGGTTGACGACTGTGGGCCAATCATAACATGGCGTGCGCGCGGAGCGAAAAACTGGGGGGATAGGACGAATTTGACCGATAGGACCGATTTTACCTATCAGTCTTATCCGTCGTGTCGGTCCTATCGCGAGGTGGCCCCGCGACACCCGAGCCGCTATACTGGATCCCAAGCAACCAAAGGAGAGCCCCCCATGCCCCAGAATTCGACCCGCCGTGATTTCCTTCGCCACACCGCCGTCGTCGCTGCCGCGGGCGGCTACCTCGCCACCGCGAAAGGCTACGCCCAGAACGAAACGATCACGCTCGGCGCCATCGGGACGGGTGGTCGTTGTCGCCAGTTGCTGGAGGTGGTGAAGCAACTCCCCGGTGTGAAACTGGCGGCCGTGTGTGATGTGTGGGACGCCCACCTGGAAGCGGGCAAAGCCCTCGCCGAACCGGGGGCATTTGCTACCAAAGATTATCGCGAGCTCCTCGCGCGGGAAGATATCGACGCGGTGATTATCGGTCCGCCCGACCACTGGCACGTGCCCATGACCATCGATGCCTGTCGCGCGGGCAAGGACGTCTACGTGGAGAAGCCCCTGACCCACAAGCCGGAGGAGGGTGAGGCCGTCATCGCGGCGCAAAAAGAGACGGGGCGCGTGGTGCAGGTGGGGATGCAGCAACGCAGCATGACGCACCTGATTGAGGCGAAGAAGATCTTCGAGGCGGGCGAGTTGGGCGAAGTGATCAAGGTACACCTCACGTGGAACCGGAACGCGGAGCGGAGCCCCAAGGGCAAGTATGGCATCGATCCCGCCACGGTGGACTGGAAGGCTTTCCTGGGCAACGCGCCCGACCAGCCTTTCGACGAATATCGATTCCGCAATTGGCGCTGGTTCTGGGATTTCGGCGGCGGTATTTTTACCGATCTGATGGTGCACTACATCGACGTGGCCCACTGGTTCCTGGAGGCGGGCGATCCGGCGATGGCCACGAGTATCGGCACGCATTTCGCCAAGGAAGGCGAATGGGAGACGCCGGACACGGTGCAGACACTGTTGACCTACGACACGCCCAAGGCGCAGATCTACTTCGAGGGTACTTTCTCCAACGCGCGGAACGCAGCCATGATGGAGTACATGGGCACCAAGGCCACGCTCTACGCGGATCGGGGGCGCTACGAGTTCCACCCCGAGCGAAATAACACCGCGCCCTACCGGGAACTTATCCTGGGCGATGGTCCGCGTGGCGCAGATTTCTTCAACGAGCCTCGCGGGGAGTTTCTCCACCTGAGCAACTGGCTGGAATGTATCCGCACCCGCGAAACGCCCAACGCGCCTGTGGAGGCGGGCGTCCGCGCGGCGGCGGCGGCGCAGATGGCGAACAGGGCCCTGCGGGAGCAGCGGGTGGTGATGCGGGGGTAAAGCGTTTCCGAGAAGTTCCAAGTCTTCCGTGGTCACACAATTCAATGAATGATTGACCACGGAAGTCTTAGAGCAGCCTTTGGCTGCAACAAAAAGTTGTGAACCACGGAGTTCAGAGAGACACTGAGCAGAATGAGATGACGGGTCGCTGGTAGCAAAGGAGAGCACCCCTGGGTCCGTGCATCGGTCACCTCTTAGTTTCTCCGTGTCTCAGTGTCCTCCGTGGTCAATAACTTTTTCGGTTCCAGCACCCGGAACTCATGGGCGATGTGCTTCACGCCCGCCGCGATTTTTCCGCCGCCCGTGACGTGGAAGCGCGCGGCGATATCGCGCCAGAGGTAGCCCTGGCCTTCCGATATGGGCATGACGATCGCGTAGGCCCCCGGAGCGAAATCGAAATCGGCGATGCGTACCTCGCAATCGACCCGGCCCTCGTGTTTGTCTCCCAGGCGGTTTTCGTAGAGCGACGTGACGATCCCCATCAGCAGGCCGTCCTCGCGGAAAAAGTTCAGCGTGACACTCAGGCCTTCCACGTGGCGCTTCAGGGTAAAACCGAATCGGATGACGACTTCGCTGTGCACCGGAATCGCCGTGGTGGACTCGCCGCCCACTTGTATCGTGCATTCAATGTTGTCCACATGTTCGCGTGACGAAGTGATGGGGCCGTAAAGGCCATCCGTCGCCGCGGTTGAATGCCCTTCCGCCACCGATGTCACAGCCGCTTGACCTTTCGCGCGCGCTTCCTCTTCGAGAAAAGCGAGGTAGGCCTGCACCGTTTCCACTGACGTCCCCGCCGTCATGACCTTGCCGCGATGAAGCCAGAGGGCCCGCTCGCAAAGCTTGATGGCCATGTTGTGGCTGTGAGACACATAGACGATGGTCACGCCCGAGCGCTTGAGCTGCTCCATGCGCAGGAAGCACTTGTTTTGAAAGGCGAAATCCCCAACGGCGAGGACCTCGTCGATGAAGAGAATGTCCGGTCGGGCATGTACCGCGACGGCGAAGCCGAGCCGCGCTTTCATGCCCGAACTGTAGGTCTGCACGGGGCTGTCGATGGCTTCTTCCAGTTCCGCGAAGGCGACGATCTCGTCTACGGCGGCGCGAATTTCCCGGCTTTGGAATCCGGCGAAGGAAGCGGCGTTGTAAATGTTCTCCAACCCCGACAAGGCGGGATTGAAGCCCGCGCCAAGGTTGATCAGAGCGCGTACATTCCCCTCGATGCGAATGCGCCCCGTGTCGGGCTTGGCCAGGCCGCACATGAGTTTCAGCAAGGTGCTTTTGCCCGCGCCGTTGCGCCCGATGAAGGCCATGGACTCGCCGGGCGCTATTTCAAAAGACACGTCGCGCAGGGCCCAGAATTCGTCCTTGCGCAGTTCGGTTGGCGTCGCACCCCCGAGGATTTCGCGCATCAGATCTGTCACGCCATAAGACAGGTGCGTCTGGGCGTTGCGCGAATAACGTTTGGACACGCCTTCCACCTGGATTGCGGGATGCATGGTCAGGCGCGCTCCGCGAGCACGGGCACGGCGATGTGGAAGAGATACCAACCGCATAGAAATAGCACGGCGAAGGCCGTACCCCACAGCGCCAGTGCGCCGGGGTCGGAGAAATGATTGGCCGTGGCCAGTTCCCGCAGGTTATTGATCAAGACCGCGACGGGATTAATGCGGGTGAACTTCTCCGAGGCGATGACGAAGAACACGGGGCTCGCGAAGCGCAGCGGCAGGATGATCAGGCGTACAGCGCGGTCCACGTCGTTGTAGATGGCATTGAAGGGCGCCAGCGTCAGGCCGAGGGCCGTGCCCGCGAGGATGAGGAGTGGAAAGCAGGCCAGGAATTTCAGAAAACCAATCGGCGAGAAGGCCCCCATGGCGATGGAAAACAGGACCAATACGGCGATCCGAAAGAGGCTGTTGAAGGCGACGCGGAAGGAGACCGACAGCATAAGGGTCTCAGGCGGGACATTCACATGCGCCAGCACCGCACGGGAAGTCTGAAAGAGCCGCAGCGAAGCGAGCCAGCTTTCGGTGAAGGTGAGGTAGAGCAACATGCCATAGGTGACGAACAGGGGATAGGGGATGTCCAGGTTGCCCGGGCTGATGATGCCCGCGACCATGAGTCCGTAGAAGATGGCTCCGAAAACAAGGGGATCGGCGAGATCCCAGAAAAGGCCAAACATGGTTTTCGCGTAGCCGCCCTTCACGTCGCGCAGGGCCAGACGAAAGGCCGCATAGCGTCCCTCCAGCATTCCACGAAGCATGGCTCGCGTGACGGCGCCGCCCTCGCGTGTGCGGGATTCAGCGGTATAAATGGCGACAGGTTTACTCACGGTACGGGCTCGTCTGCGGGTTCGAGAGAACGGGTTACTCTGATTTGACTTCACCGATGGGCGGCGTAGGCGCCGGTGTTGCCGGCAGGGCCTCATCCTCAGGTTTGGCGATTTCCGATTCGGGGGCCGACGCGTCCGTGGCGGGCGCCTCCTCCTTCATTTGCGATTCCGCCGGGGGCGCGGGATCTTCGAGGGGTGTGGCGGTGACGTTCGGTGTCGAGTTGAAGAGGCTTTCCGTGGTTTCGCCGCCCGGTGGCGTGGCGGTGCTTGTCGTGCTTTGCCCGGCCTGGGCCTGCTCGAGGGCCTGGGCCTGAGCGAGGGCGCGCTGCGCATCCTGTGCGAGTCCCGCCTGGCGCAAGGTGCGGGCCAGAGCGTAAAAAGCATCGACGCTTTTGGGATCGACGCGGGTGGCCTCCTGGTAGGCGCCCAGCGCCTGCTTCAGGTCGCCATAGTTCTCAAAGAGTTGGCCCAAATCGATCCAGAGGAATACCTCCCGCGGGTAGAGCTGGAGGGCCTGGCGGAAGGTGCGCAGGGCCTCGTCGTAGCGGTCGACCTTACCCAGGATCCGCGCCGTGCCGCCCATGGCCAGCACATTGTTGGGTTGCACGACCAGCGCCTGGCGATAGGCACGGATTGAGCCGTCGAGGTTGTTCATCTTCTCGAAGACATACCCAAGATTCACCAGCGCGTCGGGGGTATTGGGCGCGAGGCGCAACACTTCCTGGTAGGCCATCGCGGCACCCTGAAGATCTCCGCCGTCTTCCAGGGGGAAGGCGATCCGCATGTAGCCCTCGGGGTCCTCCGGCGCAAGCTCGATGTAGCGACGATAGGCGTAAACCGAACCTTCCAGGTCGCCGGATTCATAGAGCAATTGCCCAGCGTTGAACACCGCCGCGCTGTCATCGGGACACTGGGAGACGAGCGCGTGATAGGCCTCCACCGCTTGGGCCAGACTGCCCTGGGCGCGAAAGGCCGCGCCAAGACCGCCGTAGGCATCGCGGAAGGTCGGGTCCAGTTCCAGGGCCCTGCGGAAATCTGCAATCGCGCCGTCGGGGTCGCCGCCCTCGACGCGGAGGAAGCCCCGGCCCGCGTAGGCCTCCGCATAATAGTTCGAGAACTGTAGCGCCAGTTCGAAGAGTGAGCCGGCGAGCTGGGTGCGCTGTTGCTTCTGCATGGCCAGGCCCATCTGCGACAGGGTCATGGCGATGGCGCCCCGCTCATCCAGCACGGAATACGTATTCGGCGTCACGCAGGGGAAGGGGAGGTACTGGAGCAGATAATCTTTGGTTGGCTGTAGGCCGCCCTGGGCGGTGGTTTCGATAAAGAAGGCGGGGTCCCCGTTCCAGGTGGCGAAGACATGCCCATGGCCGGCCACCACCTGGATGGGGTAGCCCAGCCTCTTACCCACCGCGCAATAGAGGAGTGTCATCCCCACGCAATTCCACTGTTTTTTGTCCAGCACCTGATCGAGCCCCACGAAGACTTCGGCGGTCTGTACCGTGCTGTCGGCGAAGCCCTCCTCGGCATAGAAGAACGCAGCCATCGCTGCCGCGACCTCCATGGGGGTTCTCGCGGCGCCCACGCGATTCCGTACGCGGTCGGTCAGCTCGCTCAGTTTCTCGAGATAGACGTTTGGGGTGCTGGCTGGCTGGACCAGTTGCGCGGCGTACAGAGCGGCCTCCGCCAGGTCGGGTGTGGTGGTCGTATCCAGCGCCATGGCCCGGAGCTTCTCCATCGGCGCATTGGGTATGGCGGGTGTGGCGGGCACGGGTGCAACCGCGGGCGGGGTGACCGAAGGCGCGGGCGTGACATTGGCCCCGGCTTCCCTGGGCGGCGTCGCGGACGCGGGGATACCGGGCTCCACAGCCGGGGGCGCCACGGGCTGCGCCAAGGTGATCGGGGCCCCAATCCAGGGCGCCAGCGCCACAGCCAGGATACAAAGAGATGCGGCGCGGGTGCGCGGCGTAGTAAGCGTGAGAACGCGCATGCAATGAAAATCCTTTGAATAGCTGAAAATATCGGCCCACCAGATTCTCTATGGGCCGACCTTGTGCCGCGACAGTATACCCGCTCGCCAGGGATGGCGGGAAATGGATTCAGGGACAGGCAAACCACTATCCCCCGGATGTGCTTGAGGTCTCCAATTCGTAGACCGAGAAAGTGTCGTTCTCAAATACGATTTTACCCGTCAGCGTGATTCCAGTTGAGCCGCCCAGCTCTATTCGGTCGAGGGAGATCAGCCCCAGCGCCGGGCGCAGGCTGAAGAGGCGATAGTGGCCCGTGGCGCCTTTGCGCACCCACTCGGCCATCCATGCATCGTCCGATTGCGTCACCAGGTAGCGCGGCGGTTGCTGGGCGACCCAAGCATGAAAGTTTGCACTCACCCATTTGTTTACAAGCGCGAACTCCTCGTCGGTCAAGTCTTTGCGAACGGCATTCACCCGTGGCCGGGGTTCGGAAGACATGTTGGTGCTGTAGTTCCACGCATCGCGGCCGCCGGCGCACTCGATTTCCGCGAGCATCCAGCTCACCTCGGGAAAATAGTCCAGGACGATTCGATCGCGGTCGCCCAGGTGGGCATTGAGGAAATTCCGCAATTCGCGCACGGGCTCGGGCACGCGAAAGAAGAGCCGCGTGGCATAGGCCTCGCGCAGCAGGACGCCTTGGACCAGCAGTGCGGTGACGACGAGGAGAGCCCCAGTTGCTCTCGCGGTTTGGACGGGCAGGTGGAGCCGGCGCAACACCGCAATCAGGGCCTGTGCCAGCCAAGCCAGCGCGGCGGCCAGAAAGGGCATGAGCAGGACGACATGGGCGAAATAATAACCCTCATGGTTGAAGGAGATTCGCCGCATGGCATAGGCGGCGAAGAAAGCACCGCAGAAATAGAGCAGCACGCTCGTAAGAAAGCGCCGACGGGGCAATCCCGCAAGGAGCACAGCGGGGATCAGGAAGTACTGGATGGCGGGGGTGAAATTACGGTTCAGAATCTGCGCGCGAACGCTTCGAAACCATTCATGGAAGAGGTCGCCATAGCCCATCTGCTTGCGGGTATCTTCCAGAATGCGCAACCCCGTGGCATCGCCGAGGTAGAGATTGTTGTGCACATACTGGGCGATGGGGTAGGTGAAGGTCAGGAGGAGAAACGCCACGCGATACCGGAGGGGGATCTCGACGAAGAGCGCAACGAGGAGGGCGACGGCGTAATTCTCGGGACGGCTCATACCCGCGCAACCGAGGGCCACGCCCGCGAGGAGGTAGAGGGGAATGCGCCGCACGAGCACGGCCCGGTCGAGAAGGTCGATGGAGAGCAGCAGAAAAAAGGTGGCCCAGACGAAGGTCCAGCCGCTGAAGGTAACATAGAGCACGAGCGGCGCCCCGAAGAAGAGGGCCATGGCCAACACGCCGCTCCACGGGCCGAAGCGCCGCGCGGTGACGCGGAAGAGGAGCCAAGCGGCCAGCGTGCCCACGAGGGTATGAAGGAGGAGGATCGCCCGAATGCTGTAGCCAAAGATCGCGAAGTAGACACCGTGGATTGTGTAGGGCAGGGGCGTGGGGGTCTGCTGCCCGCGCCACCAGATGCCCTCGCGGAACCAGCCGGGGAGGTTCAGGGTTACCATGCGGTGGGCCGTGGCCAGGCCGGTGCTGGCCGTGGTGGGCTTGTTGTCCAGGAGCCCGAAGCCGATGAGCGCGGCACCGAACAGGAGAAAGACCGCGATAAGGAATAGGGCGCAGCGGGAAGCGTTGCGATGGGCTGTGTTTGCATAGGGCAGCGCGTCATAGGGGAGGATGTGGTCCTGCACCCAGTTGGCGGCGGCTCTCGTGGACTTGATGTTCAGCATGGGTACTCTCCGAGACGGGCATTGTACATGGTATGTGTCTGGGAAATTGGGACGTGCCTATTCCTCGAGCTGGATTCCGTTACCCCTTCCATCGCGCCTCGTAATCCCGCATCTGGGACTTTCGGCGGGGCCGGGTGGCGCTGCGCCAGCGCTTGCGAACCATCAGGAAAATCCGACCGGTCACTTCAAGGGGCAGCACCTGCACGATGCCACGGGCGAACCGGGTGCGTCCCAGCCAGAACACCAGAGCGATGAAGAGCCCCACGCCACGCTGGCGCACCGTGCATACCGCTTCATAGCCATAGATCGGCGCACGTCGGCCCATCCAGCGGCGGAGGCGAATCCGACTCCACACGGCGTATTTCTTGTTGTACAGGCCGTGGGCGTGCATGGCGACGGCGTCGTCCCAGCTTGAGGCTTCGACCCCGATGGCGTCCGCATCAATACACGCGCGAAAGGCGGCCTCGCCCCGGTCGGTGCGCACCGCGACCAGGCTGAAGCCCTCCTTGCGCTCTTCATAGCGCGTGGCCCAGGCATCGCCGAACGACACGTCCGCCAGCTCATTGGACAGGTCCACACACAGCAGAGATCGCTCCATGGAATAGAACAGGGTCATGTAGTTCGCATAGAACTTGTCCAGCTCCAGCGAACGACCATCCCGCAGGGTGACGCGGAGTTTGCCGGGCCAGGCGCCCGCGCGGTACTCCACCTTTGCCACCTGTTCGAGATCGCGAATCCCATGCTTGCGAAGGAACGACGATACGGCGGTAAAGTGCTGCACCGCGCCACAATAGGAGCCGAGGACCAGGACGATTTTCTCCATCACGGGATGGCCCAGTGCTTCCAGCTTGCGCAGGGAATGAACCTGGTCGGGCAGGGCCACGATCGCGACCTGTCCATTAAAGGCCGCAATCTCGCGGAGGATGGTGTTCAGCGGCGCGATGGAGTATTTACTCTGCTGAGACAAGCGAAGCGTTTCACGATCCCGCGCGATGACGGGTCGCGGCAGTAACGGGCGCTCCGGGTCATCAATGAGGCAAGCAATGCCCTGCACGAAGCCGCTGTCGAGCAGGTGGCCGGCGATAGCCGTAATCGCACCGCCGCTCGCACCTGCCGCGCGGACCTCAGGATCGTGCGCCCACGCCACGTGCCACGCGCGGGCCTCGCCGAGGAGCATGTCCTCCGGGATCGCGCCCATGACCTGCTCGTTCAGCGCACGGAAATCGACGGATTCGCCGGGACACGCCGCCAGGCAGAGGCCCCCGCAATCGGTACAGGAAATGGAATTGTCTACGGTGGGCAGGCACGCGTCAAGCCGATCGGTAAAGTGAAGCTTTTCCGCCGGGCAGATTCCCACACACGTGCCGCAGCGCGTACACAGTCCGCCTTCGATGATGTGCGACTTGAGATAGTCGAGGCTGTCCTGCGCGGTGGCGCTCATGAAAAGACCGTGAGTCCGTCGCCGTCGTAGCGTCGCTGCACCACGACTTTGCCCGCTTCGAGATCGACGGGCAGGATACCGCCGTCCCGGTTCAGTTCCTGGGGCTGGTAGAAGCCCGTGGACGCGAAGGAGAAAGCCCGCTCCGTATCGAGTTGGAGAATCATGCGAACCACGGGTTCACTCACTTCGATGAAATCCGTCACGTCCACCGCGTCATCGCTGACCACGATATTGCGATGGATGCTACCCACGCTGTCGCCCGCGGAAACCGCCCGCTGGCGCAGGTAGTCGAGGAAGCGTCGGCGCAGAAAGGCGGGTACCGAAAGGTTGAAGGCCCGAACGAGGATATTCTTCCAGGGCGTGATCGTCACCGGCTTCAGCACGACCAGCCGCGCGGACATTCGGGCGTTCATCCCGTCCACGGTAATGTCAGGCTGTTGCTGAAGGAACTGCGTGGTGACCACGGGGCCGTCCGGAATTTCCGCAAAATAGCCGCAATCCACAAAGGCGTGACCGCCCAGGTCGAGATGAAATACGCCCCCCTTGCGGAGGTTAGCCACGAGCTTGAGGCCGGGCGTATCCACCGACCAGAGGCCAGCCTCTTCGAAGTACGTCGCGGCGGGTAGCGGACCTGGCTTCTGCGACGCCTCGCTCCCGGCCTCCATCGCCGCCTGGGCCGAAAGCAGATAGAAGGGACTCAGGTAGGCGAGATAGCGATCATCGAGACAACGCGTGATTAGCACGTGACGTCCCACGTCGAGGTGGTGCTCCAGTTGTTTCACCATCCGTGCCGCCGCTTCGCTCTTGCGCGCCTGAAGCACCGCGCCCAGGGGGATGAAGTATTCGGTGTTCCGGCTGCCATAGACCCCGCCCGCCGTACCGTCGCGGTGGAGGAAGTGCTGGAGAAATTCCGCGCATTTGAGTGACACGGCGGTGGCCCGCTTGTCGCCCGTGCGCTTCGCAATGAGCGCGAGATAGCTGTGCGTCAGGGACGTATACCCAATGTCGGCGCCGCCGTATTCGGGGAACCAGCCCTCGGGCGATTGCATCCCATCGAGGCGCTTCAGTAATCGATCCAGTTCCTCCTCACAGCCGAGGCCCGGGTCCAGCGCCGCGAGATTCATGAAGGCCGCCGCCGCGCCCGCGACCTGATTGCCCGCGAGCGCTTCGCTGGTGCGGGAGAGCCACTGGGCCGCGCGGTTCAGCATGTCCTTCGCATCGTTGCGGATGCCGGAACTGAGATGACGCTCCAGTTGGAGCACGGTTTCGGAAATATAGAAAGTCACGAAGGCCGTGGCGGCAAAGGAATCCTGTCCCCGATAGACCTCGTCGAAGCAGCCGCTCGGGCGCTGGATACGCATGGTGAAATCGAGCATGGCCTCGATCCAGTCGAGTACCAGGGGCGAGCGATAGTAGGGATTATCGGGAATGTCCAGCTTCCAGGCCAGGGCCAGACTCAGGACCATCTCCTGCATTTGGCTGTTGGCGATGTCCTCGATCCGGTAGTGCCAGTGGTTGCGGCAGGCGCAGCCATAGGTCGGCGAGTGCATGTTGCGATCCACCTGGCTCAGCAGACGCGGCAACTGTTCAAGCATGGGCCAGGCCAGCAGGGCGGACAACTCGTTCGGCAGGCTCTTCCGTTTTGCGCGGGTCACCATCAGGCGCCTTCCGGGGCTGCGATGGATATGGGCTCGCCCGTGCGCAGGGATTCCATGACGGCGAAGGTCAGGCGGGTCACCGTGCTCAACTCCGCTATGGGCGTGGGGCTCTTTCCGCTGGCGCAGCCCTGGCGAAACGCGATGGCCTCTTCCACAAAGCCCTTCTGCTGGGAGAAGGAGCGCCGCGTGATCCGCCCCTGGGGCCCCCGGCCGGCGAGCTTGCGAAAGTTGTGAAGAAACGCGCTGCTGTCCGCGCGATGCATCTCCAGGTACTCCTTGGGGAAGCTGGTATCCCCATTGGCCGCGAAGAGAATGACCGCCGTGCTGCCATCGGCGTACTTCACCGTCATGCTGGCCGAGTCATAGCTGGTGCGCGCGGCGTTCGCGCCCGTCAGCGAGACCGCGTGTACGCTGACCGGAGCCGCGCCGATAAGAAACTGGGCCACATCGAAATAGTGGCAGCATTCGCCGATGATACGACCGCCGCCGTCGTGTTCGTCGTGCACCCAGTGATCGGGGGGCTGGGCGCCGGCGTTGATGCGATAAAGCACCATGGCGGGCTCCGTCGCGAAATGCATGTAGTCCCGCAGGTCCGTGATAAGAGGAGAAAAGCGACGGTTGAAGCCCACCATGAGGATGCCCGCGGCATCGCGCTCCGCCGCCTCGATACGCTGGAGCTCGGCTTCGTTCAGGCAGAGGGGCTTCTCGCAGAAGACATGTTTGCCCGCCGCGAGGGCCGCACAGATGAGATCCGCATGTTTACCGTGGCGCGTGGTAATGATTACGGCATTCGTAGCCCCGTCGCCGATGACGTCGTCGGCCCGCGACACCGCTTCCGCCGCCCCAATCTTTCGTCCCGCGTTGACCGCGGAAAGGCCCCGTTCCGTGGCGATGCGCGTGAATGTTGTGATGCCCGCGCGCTTGAAGGCGGGGAGGAGGATGCCCTGGGCGAAGCGGCCCGCACCGATGAGGCCCACGCGCAAGTCGCTGGATTCCGATTTGCTCCGTGGCGCTGCGAGTGGGATGGGCCGGTCCTGCTCCCGCGTGCAGCCGGGGTATTCCAGCACGATGCCCATAGCCCGCGCGCCCCGGGCTTCAAAGTGCGGCCTGAGCGCCGTGTCCGCTTCCGCAATGGGAAAGCGATGGGTGGTCAACGCGGCGAGGTTCAATTGCTTCGAGGCGGCGAGCCGCAGGATCTCGCCCATGTTGCGCTGCATGGTCCAGCGCACGTAGCCATAGGGATAGTCCCGGCCCTCCTGCTCGTAGGTCGTGTCGTAGCGGCCGGGCCCGTAGGCGCGGGAAAACTTCACCTGAAGCTCTTTCTGGTAGTAGAGCCGACGGGGCAGGGTGCAACGCACATCACCCACCACGACCACCTCGCCCCGGTCTCGAGTCAGTTCGCCCGCGAGTCGAAAAAGCTCTTCCCCGCCGCCCGAAGCGCAAATGAGCGTGTGATCCGCGCCCCGGCCCTGATGGGTTTCGGCGTAGTGGCGGAGGGCCATGGGGCTCACTAGAAAATGGCCGCGCGGACAGTATTTTCGCGCGGAAAGCACCTGCTCGCCATCGGGGTCTTGCCCGAGCACCACGGCGCCGTGGTGGTCGGCCAGGGCCGTGCAAAGGTGGCCCAGCAATCCCAGACCAAGGATGAGCACGGTGTCGCCCGCCTTGATGTCACACAGGCGCAGGGCCTGGAGCGCCACACTGGCCACGGTGGCGTAGCAGGCCTCTTCATCCGCCACCCCGTCGGGGATCTTGACCAGCATGGTGCCGGGAACGGCGTTCACCTCCGCGTGGTTGGCAAATTCAAAGCCGGCGCAGGCCACGCGGTCGCCGGGCTCGATGCCTTCGCAGCGGTAGCCCTTCTCCAGCACGATGCCGCAGCAACTGTAGCCCAGGGGCACGGGGCTGCTGATCAGATTGCGCACCACGCCGAGAGTATTCAGAAGGCCGTCATTCTTTGCGCGGTTCCACACCTGGCGCACGAGGTCCGGTCGTTTTCGCGCCTTTTCCAGGGGCGATGCCTTCGCCAGGTGGTAGACCGCCCGCTCCGTGCCCAGGCTCACGGCGGAAAAGGTGGTGGCCACCAGCGCGCCATTGGCCGGACAAACCGGCATGGGATAGTCCTCCACGCGCAGCGCGCCATTCTTGAAATTCTGCGTCAACACTTTCATAGGCCCCCCTTCGGACCGCCGTTACGCTCCTGATTCATCACCCTGTTACGCAGTTGTACCACCAGTTTGCGCAATTGCACCACCTGGCCCGCGCTGAAGGAAAAAAGGAGGAACTGGATGCCGCTCACGATGAGCAGCAGCGCGATGATAAGCAGGGGGCGTCCCCCCGCGCGGATTTCGAGGAAAATGGACTGCCAGGCGAGGTAGACCATGAGACCGGAGCCCAGGAAGATGCTCGCGAGGCCCGCCGTGCCCATCAGGAGAAAGGGCGCCTGGCCAAAGGTGAACATCATGTGGGAGTAGATGTATTTCGGCGCATTGAAGTTGGATTTGCGCACAGGCGCGCCCGGCTTGGGCGCTTCCCACGCGAGGACCGCAGGAATTTCGCCGATGCGGAAGCCCAGCGCCTCCGCCTGGGAAATGATTTCCAGATGGATCTCTTTGCCGTCGGACTCCAGGAAGAGGGCGTCGATCACGTCGCGGCGATAGGCCCGGGTCATTCCGCTCAACATGGTGATGCGCGATTCCGAGGCGAGTCGGAGGATCTTGTTGCCGAAGCGGCTCAGGAAAACCCGGTGCGCGGGCACATTCTCCAGTCGCCCACCTTCGCCGTGGGGCGAGGCCACCACGAGATCGCAGTCCTGGGCCGCCAGCCCGGCGAGGAGTTTTTCCACGATGTCCGGGCCCCAGCTCAGGTCGGATTCCGTGGTGACGATGACCTTGCCCCGGGCCAGTTTGAAGCCGGTGCGCAGGGCATAGCCCCGGCCCCGATTGCGCGGATAGCCCGCCAGGCGCAGGCGCGGTTCCGACGCCGCCAGGGCGCTTACCCGCGCCGCGCTGTCGTCTGTGCTGCCGTCGTTCACGAGGATCAGCTCCCACGTGCGACCAAGGCGACTCAAGGCTTCCAGCAGGCGCGCCAGGTTCGCCTCGATGCCCGCCGCCTCGTTGTACATCGGGCAGATCACCGATACCTCGGGCGCTTCCAGATGCGGGGCGGCGTGGGCTTCCATGCGGGGCGCTATTCCTTGCGGGTCGGTGGCGGTTGAGGCTCTTCCGGAGTATATAGGCCCCTTGGAAAAGATCACAACCGCGCACTTATACTGGGTCGGAGACCCATTCTCTCCCAACCAATTCGAGTCGCAGTATGAATTACGAATTCCTCATCGATAATACCGAAAAGATCGCCCACGCCGTGGTGCCCATCCTCGCGCTCTTTCCCGAGGCCCCCCAGAAGCTCATGATCTGCGGCACCGGCTTCTTCATCCACGAGCGCGGCTGGCTGGCCACGGCCTCCCACGTGGCCCGATTGGCCCACAAGTGGGTACTCTATGACGCCATGCTCCTCGAATGCGACGTGGTGGTGGAGCAGCTCACCATCAATAAGGAAAAAGACGACCCCCGCATGAAGCACGCGTGGGATATCGGCGTGCTCCAGGTGCAGGCGCCCCGGAAGACCTTTCAACCCGTGGCGCTTTCCCGCAAGCTCCACTTCCGGCGCGGGGAGCCCATCGCCCAGTATGGCTACTATGATCAGGGCGTGAAGTACAAAGTGGGCTCCTTTACCGGGCTCAACGGCCTGCTCACCACCGGCGTGGTCAGCGCCGCCACCAACATCCGCATCGGTCCCATCGAAATGGGCAGCCGCCTCATCCTCGACATCAGCGCCGGACCCGGCAGCAGCGGCAGCCCCGTTTTCGACCCCGATACCGGCGAGATCCTAGGCATGATCGTGTCCGGCAAAGAAAAGCGCGTCCTCGGGCCGGGCTCCAGCCCCAACGAGTTCAAAGTGGAGCACATCCCCATGGGCATCGCCTATTCCGACCCCATCATCCACCTGGGCATGTGGCTGGACAAGTTCCTGCGGTAGGGGGGTGCAGGGCGTGTTTATTTACGTAAAAACATCTCTAAGAAAATTTGTAATAACGTATTGACAGATTGCCGCTTTGGGGCTATACTGATTTCAGACGGCGACGGGAGAGCGCGACGGCAAAGGCTTCTCCCAATCTACCCTCCCAGGTCCAAGGGGCCTCCGGGGGGCGACGTCGCCACCAGACAATTCGCTGTATTCAGGGCAGTTCAATCAACCAAAAGGGGTGCGGCCATGCGCGCGACCAACGTTTTCCTCCCACCGGCCATCGGTCGAATCTCCGTGTCTTCCATCCTGGTATCTGCGGGACTCGTGATGTTCCTGTTGACCGCTGGTCTCGCATCGGCAGCGGTGCCAACGGTAACTTCAGCTCGAAACTATGGCGAGCATGCGGGGGTCAGCCAAGTGGGCGTCGATGGTGAAGGCTTCACCTACATCGTCGGTGGATTCAACGCCACAACCGATTTTGAACCCGGGCCCGGAACCTTCATTGTTCCCAATGAAACCGGCCTTGGGCTTACCTTCATCCAGAAACTGGGTGCCTCCGATGAAACCCTCTGGGTTCGGACCTTCGGCGGCGAATCGGGGAGTATGTCCGTGCACTGGACAGATGGCCAGCGGGGCATGGCCGTGGACGAGTCGGGCAACCAGTACCTCACGGGGCGATTCAACGGCACAGTCGATTTCGATCCGGGCGAAGGGACGGCCCTGCTGGAGGCGAGCGAGTATGTGGATTCCTTCGTGTTGAAGCTGGATACGGACGGGAACTATGTATGGGCGCGCCAGTTCGACTTGGAGGATGAAGGCGATCCAGGGATCGGGGGCATAGCGGTTGATGGCCTGGGCAACGTGCATATCCTAGGGCTCTACTCGAAAGATGCGGACTTCGATCCGGGCCCTGGAATTCATGAGCTCACTGGTGCGCCCCCGGGCGCGGCGGCACTCTTTGTGCTGCGCCTGAATTCCGATGGCGAATTCGTCTGGGCACGGAGCATCGCGGGAACGAACGCGCTGGATGCTCCCTTCAACGGTGATCAGCGTCTGAATATAGCCGCCGATCCGTTTGGCAATGTGTATTTCACGGTAACGATTATCTCCGCGATCGACATGGATCCCGGCGAAGGCGTGGCTCTCTTCGACAAAAATGGTGCCATCCCCATAATAGTCAAACTGAATTCCAGCGGCGATTATGTCTGGGGCAAATTGTTTGAAACGGAAGGACTGTCGGGCAACATTGCGACCGATAGCGAGGGCAACGTCTACGCCACCGGAACATTCGCCGGAGATCTGGCGCTAAGCGACGGCGAGAACAAGGGGTCCGTGCTCCCCGGCAAATTCGCCCCGGGTGCCTATATTTACAAATTTGACCCCACAGGCGAGGTCGAATGGTCCAGAACGTTCGAAGGTTCCAGAACGAGCGAAAGCTACGGCAGTATATGGATCAACAACGGCACCGTGGACTCAGACGGCAACACGTACATGTTTGGATACTTCCGTGGACCCATGGATCTGGATATGGGGGCCGGAGAACTGTTGGCCGACGACTCAATCTATGTGCTTAAGGTGGACCCTTCTGGAAACCTTTCATGGCCCTGGCTGCTGGAGCCCAGCGTCAACATGGAAGGCCATTCGATTGGCGTCGCAGACGGTGGTTCGGTGTACATCACGGGGAGCTTCCAAGGCACGGTGGACTTTGAGCCAGGCGAAGGCGTTCAGGAGCTTACCAGCGCAGGCCTTACGGACTCCTTTCTGTTGAAGCTGGAGCAGAACGAGGCAGGAGGCGAGGGCGAGGGCGAG
>JBHEKR010000130.1:0-5591 GCA_041859365.1 Candidatus Hydrogenedentales bacterium | reverse complement strand
TCACCTTCACATTCACCTTCACCCTCGCCCTCACCTTCGCCCTCACCCTCACCCTCACCCTCACTTGCGGCGGTCACACAAATCGACGGGTTGAACGCCTCGATGGTCTGCGATACACCGACGACTTCGACCACACAGAGGTCATCACCGCCCAATGACGGATACCAGACCCAATCACAGGCCGTGTTGTTGATTCCCTGAATGCTCACCCAGCCCGTAGTCAAAGGGATGGCCAAGTCGAAGGACACGTCATAGCGAAACACCGTTGGGCCGCCGTCCATCGTAAAAGCAGGTATGCCGGAGGGATCGACTACCCGGGTATCCACCAAACTGAGGGGTGCGCCACCCCCATCCGTATAGAAGGAGACGCGGAATGAATTGGGATCACGGATGCACTCAGTCGTGCCGTCGTTCGTATCCAAGCCGAACCCCCACCAATGCAGATCCGTAATGGGGCCAGCCAGCCCAGTGAAGTTCTCATAGACAATCCGGTCCTTGTTTGCATCGCTGAAGCGCACCTCGATGAATTCGCTGTCCCTGTCTGGGGGTTGCGACTGCGTCGAATTGTCCGGACACAACGAATAGTCCGTCTCGCCCTCGCCCTCGCCTTCACCGCAGAGTGGCGCGGCGCTGCATTGGAAATCGTCGCAGTCGGTGAAGCCATTGAGGTCATTGTCGATGCCATCGTCACAGATCTCAGGCCCCAGGCATGTTACGGCAAACTCGCAAGCGAAATCGTCGCAGTCGGTGAAGCCGTTGAGGTCATTGTCGATGCCATCGTCACAAACCTCCGGCTCCACGGCGAGATTGATCACCCACAACTCGCGTCCAGTCGCCGGCGTCGTCGCACTAAAAAACAACAGGTCGCCGAGAATGGTCAGCAACTGCGGTGTTGAACTGTTGGAACCCTCGCGCACATCGGAGAACAAGGCCGTGCCCTCTGGCGTCCCCTCGCTCTTCCAAACCTCGTTGCCGGAGTTTCCATCGTTCGCGGCGAAATAGAGCGCGCTCTCGTAGGCCGCGAAGTTGCTTGGGGAGGAACCACTGCTCCCCTCGCGGATATCGATCTGAACGGTGCCCAACTCGGTGCCATCACTGGTCCACAGCTCATTGCCGTTCGCGTCGTTTGCGGCAAAGAACAGCCGCTCGCCAACGCCACGCAGTAGATCGGGCAACGCAGAAGGGGAAATATTCTTAAGCACCACCGTGCCATCGCTCGTGCCATCGCTTACAAAGACCTGATTGCCCGCAGTGGTGTCGTTGCCCGTGAAGAAGAGCAGGCCATTCACGACCAGCAACTGTGTGGGGGTCCCGGAACCAAAGGCGCTCAGTTCCTTAACCAACTCGGTGCCCTCTTCGGTGCCGTCCGTCACCCAAAGCTCGCGCCCGCTCATGGAGACGTCCGCGTTGAAATAGACCTTACCGCCATAACCGGTAAATTCGCTGGGGAAAGACCCCTGAAACCCTGGGTTGATGTTCTTGATCTGCATCGTACCGCCACTGGTGCCGTCGCTCATCCAAAGCTCGGTGCCATCGGTGCCGTTCGACGCAGTGAAGTACAACGCATTGCCAACCGCCCGGATGCCCGAAACGATCGCGTTACCCGCGCCGTTGATGTCGAGCACCTTGATCGTTCCTTCCGGGCTTCCGTCGCTCTCCCACAGCTCGAAGTCGACCGGCGCGCCCGTATTGGTCGCGGCGAAGTAGAGCTTTCCATTGAACGATGTCAAAGAGCTTGGGCTGGAGTTGCGCAGCCCAACACTTTGAGTCGGGTTGATATCACTCACCAAAGCCGTGCCTTCCGGAGTGCCATCGCTTTTCCAGAGTTCGATTCCGTTCGCGCCATCGTCCGCCCGAAAGTAGAGAGTCCCGTTCACATTCGTTAGCAATTCCGGGGTCGATGCCGCGGTGGGGTTAATGTCCTTCAGCAGGACCGTGCCAAGCTCGGTGCCATCGCTCACCCACAGTTCGCGTCCGGTTGTGCCATCGTCGGCGGTGAAATACAGGAGCGAACCCACTGCGGTCAATTGCTGGGGCGTGCCGTTGCCCCCGTCTGGATTAATATTCTTGACCAGAGCCGCGTCGATCGCCGCTGCAGGCAGCGCCATCGTGCAAAACATGACCATTCCCAGTTGGAAAATCGAAAGACAAGAGCGTTGTAGCATTTTCAATCCCCTCTATCTTGGCCTTGCTCGGCCGACGTAGTCACCTAGGCTAAGTCGCAATGTCTCACGTGAAATCACGTCGCTGCTCGGCAACGAGGTCACGGGGAGTCTAACACGGTTTCTAATTTCTGGAAACCAAAATATTGTGACAATACCAATCTGCCAGTCCCTCAACGGAGTCGGAATGGGTGGGACCTGCGGCTCCGGCAACGCCGGAAGCTAGCAGGTGCTACCTGGCGGCATGCGATCTTGAGAACCCCGAATATTCCGCACACCGCGGAAACAAAGTCCGGCTATGTCCTGAGCTGCATCCAAACCCATGGACAGAAGTCGTGCTCCGTCCAAGGGCAGAAGCCGAAGTTGCTGAAGTACGATTTCCAGGAGCGAAGAAGACGGCTACGCTCGGTCAACGCGATGCCCCAATCTCGTGAGGCGTGGTCGGTGTCGCAGGGCAAGCACGAATGTTTGAGGCCAGCGCCGCTGCATTCCCGATTGCTATGGGAGAATCGCAGGAACCCCTCTTGGCGTCACGGCGCCGTCAATCCATACAGCATCGATCAGACACAGGACGTAGCCGGCCCCCGATAGTGTGGCCGGTCCACGACGGAGCCACCGCGCAAGACCGGCAGGCCTCCCACGGCACCCACCGCCCAACAGCCGCTGCCTACAAATGGCAGTCCGAACCCGCCGCCCCGGATAAATCCGCTCCTTGACGTTGCGCTCCGGAATTGTGGGATACTGCGGCCTCGGCCGCATAGGCCTTACACGAAGCATCGCGAATGGTAGCCGACCAGCCGGGGAGCAGGCTGCGTATGGGCTCTCGCGGTGCTTGAGGGGAGATCGCAGAGGCATGCCGACCGCACTGTTTCAGGACGACCAGCTTTATCGCTGTCTGCTGGACAACCTCGCCGAGGGCGTCTACTTCACGGACACGCACCGCCGCATCCAGTATTGGAACCACGGCGCAGAACAGATCACCGGCTACGAGGCCGAAGAAGTCCTCGGCCGCTCCTGCGCCAACAACATCCTGGTACACACCGATTTTGACGGCAAGTCGATCTGCCACGGGGCCTGCCCCCTCGCTGCGACGATGAAGGACACCGAGTGCCGCACGGAGAAATTGTTCCTGCGCCACAAGGAGGGGCACCGGATCCCGGTGGTCACCACCACCGTGGCCATTCTCGACGCGGCCGGCGTGGTGATCGGCGGCCTCGAGTCCTTTCACGACGTCACCACCGAGATGGCCGCCCTCGCGCAGGTGGAAGAGCTCAAGGCGAAATCGCTGCTATGCGCCCTCACCGGCGTGGGAAACCGCCGCTACGCGGAGCAGATGCTCGAGGCCAAGTTCGAGGAGATGCGCCGCAACCAGTCCTCGCTCGGCATCGTCTTCATGGACGTGGATCGCTTCAAGTCCATCAACGATCGCCACGGTCGCCGGGTCGGCGACCTCGCCCTCAAGATCATTGCGCGCACCTTGAGCAACGCCATGCGCGGTTACGACTTCCTCGGCCGCTGGGGCGGCGAGGAGTTCATCGCCATCCTGCCCAACATGCAGCACCAACAACTGAGTGAATTCTCCGAGCGCCTTCGCGCCCTCGTCGAAGAGTCCAGCGCGGCCATCAGCAATGGCTCGCTGGTCCTCACCATCTCCCTCGGCGCCGTCGTGGCCGGACCGGACGACGACATCGGAGACGTGCTCACCCGCGCCGATTTGCTGATGTACCGAAGCAAGCAGGACGGACGAAACCGGGTCACCATGGACTGAGCGCGCGCCGCCCCCCGCTTCAGCCGGGCATCGGCAGCAAAGCCCGCGCGTCAGAGTTGCGGCGGGGCAGGCGGATTCTTGCCGGGCTTGCGCAGGGCGTACGTCTGCGCATAGCGCGGGGCGCTGCCCGGATCAGCAAAGGCCTCGGCCAGCCACGGGATCGCCGCAATCTCGTGCTCCCGCAAAAGCACCTGATCCACCGGCACATACGTCCGGAAGACCCAATCCCACAAGGGCGTCGTCACGCCATGGTTCCGGTCCGGGCGCATGAAGTGGTGGTAGAGGTGGTGCCGCGTGGCCCATCGGCCATAGGCCGTCCGCGGACCACGCACGTGGATCGACTTGTGAAGTCCCTCGTAGGTGACCCAGCCTATCGATATCGCAACGGTCGCCCCGAGGGCGGCCCAAGGTCCGGCCAGCAACCAGACCACCCCGCCCACGATCCCCAGCACCGGCACCGTCCCGCGAATCTTCAGCGCCAGGGGCGAAAAGTATTGGATCTCACGGTGATGCCGGATGTGCTCGGCGGAGATCAAGGTCTTGCCCTTGGGTAGGTGCCCCAGGGGATAGTGAATGATATATTCCAGCAAGGTCCAGCCGAGCAGCCCCCCGGCAAATCCCACCAAACATTGCACAAACGCAGGCATCGTACCTCTCCCACCAGTCGCTTACCCAGAAATCCCAACTGCCCCTTGGACCAGGGGCCCGCTTCCTCAGTTTCCTGATACCCCGTCGAATGGGAAAGCGCACCCCGCGCACGGCATCCTGCTGCAACCCCCCGACGCTTTCCCTGGTCTGGCAAGACACAAACGCATCGGAGTGCGACACCATGAACCTTGTCACAAAACCCGAGTCCCGCGGGGCCCGCTGGGGCCTGGACGAACGGCTGCCCCTCTGGCTGCTCCTCGTCGCCTTTGGCTACGCTTGGGTGAGCCTCGTCCAGTGCGGCCGCCCCGCGCCCTTCGTGGGCCGCGACGGCGGCTACACGCACTTCCTCCGGCTCATGGCCCTCGCGCCGCTGCTGTACGCCCTCGGCCCGTGCTGCGTCCTGCGCAACTGGCGCGAAGCGGGCCCGGCCTCGCTGGCCTGGAATGGCCTCGGCTACGCGCTGCCCTTCTTCGTCGGCCTGCAATTCTTTTACCTGCAGCGGATCGACGCGATCAATTTCTCGCTGACCTATGCCGACTTCCAGCGCATGGGCCCGGTCGCCATGTTCGTTTTCGCCGCCGTCGGCCTGCTCATCGCCGCACTCGCCGCCTGGCACCTGCGCCAGGCCAGGCGGCAGGGCATCCTCCCCGCCTATGCCAGCGCCTTCACCGGCGCCATCGCCCTCCTCGCCCTCATCACCTACGCCCTCCGCGAATCCCACTACCTGCACGTGCACCACTGGTTCTTCTTCTGCTTCTTCGTCCCCTTCGCCCGCTTCCCGCAGCCCCTCTCCATGGCGTGCCAAGCGATGTGCGCCGGCATCGCCGTCGAAGGCGTCGCCGAATGGAGCCTCTCCACGATCTGGGAGCTGCGATAGGGAGGGTGCGATGCACCGATGCCAACGGCCTACGTTGGCGCTGTCCCGCTGCAGGTGTCCAGAACCCGGCGAATCTCCCGGGTGAGGCGCGGCAGCCCAACCGGCTTCGGGAGATACGCGGCAAAGCCCAGCTGTA
>JBHEKR010000391.1:0-8284 GCA_041859365.1 Candidatus Hydrogenedentales bacterium | reverse complement strand
TGGGCAGTAGACTGGGTAGAGCGTAAGTGAAAACCGCCCGCGAGCTTGGCTCGCGGGCGTTTTTGGGCGTTTTCAGCGGTATTTTCTTGGGGGTACAGCCTCCACCGGGTCTGTGGACGCGATTTGAAAATCGCAGTCATTGGCCCGGCGGATGCAGTCCCCTTATTGCAGTTTGGCCAGGAGGTCGCTGGCGCGCTTCTGGACGGATTCCGCGGGGACTTTGGCCTTCACGTTTTCGATGGCTTTCCGGGCGATCACTTTCGCTTCCGGGCTGTGTTTGCTGACGGCTTCGGCAACGGCCAGAGTGGCGGCGGCGGCCTCTTTCTGGACTTCGGGATCGTCCAGGTGTTTTGCCAGCGCATCAAGGGAGGGACCGGAGTGGACCGTGCCCAGCGCGGACAGCACTACCCATTTTTCTTCCTTGGTTTTGGCCAGGCTCATGGCCGTGTCCAGCATGGCATTGTCAGCGGCGACTCGGGCCAGGCGCGTGTAACCGCGCAGACCCGCATCGTGCATGGCGGCATCTTCGGACTTGGCGAGGTCCAGCAACTGACCGACGGCGTCGGCCGTGGGCCAATCCGCAAGGACACCGAGGGCCGTTTTCTGCATCGCGGGATCGACGTCCTTCAGCAGGGCAACGACCGGCGGGAGTGCGGCGGCGCCACCGACTTTGCCAAGGGACTCCACCAGCGATTTTTTCACTGGCGGTGCGGCGCTGTCGAGATTCTCGAGGATGACCGGGAGAGCGTCGTCGCCCGAACGACCGGCAATGGCGCTGAAGGTGCGTGAGGCGAGCAGTTGCTCATCGGACACTTGGGAGGTCTTCATGACGTCCAGGAGCGCGGGCATCTCCGCCACGGAGCCCTGCTGGAGCAAAACTTCCAAGGCCGCCAGGCGAACTTCGCCCGCCGGATCGGCCAGAAGGCCGGTGGCCTGGGGCACGGCTTCCGGTGCGATGCGCACCGAGAGGAGCTCCAGAAGCTTTGCCCGAACGGGCGCCTCGGAGGCGTGCAACGTCGTCACGATAGTGGGGTTGATGGCATCCCCCTGAAGACGAATGAGGCTGTTGCGTGCCGCGGTGGCCAGGGTCTGGTCGGCCGAGAGCATCAGCGGAGCGAGGAGGGCCACGTCCGCTTCACTGCCCAGGGAGCCCAGCGCGGTGGCCGCCGCAGCCTGGACCGCCACATTGCTGTGGCCCAATGCCGCCACAACGCCGTCACGGGCGGAGGCGTCTCCGCGCCGTGCGAGGCCATCCAGCAGGTTGGCCTGCGCCTCTTCGGGCAGGGTGGGCAGTGCCGCGACGTAGCGCGCGGTGGCCGCGGCGCCTTCCGTCTCGGCGACGACTTCGCGGGCCAGATTCCGATAAAGTGGATCTTCGCCCACGATGTTTTTCAATACCCGATCCGGGGCTTTTTCGGGCAGGGCCAGGGCCAGGCCCATGAAGGCTGCTTCGCGGACGAAGGCCGGATTCCCCGGCTTGCGAAGGGGGCGGTAGATGGCGGCGGCATCGGTGCCCTTGCCATCGTTCATGAACTGCTCCGCAGCGGCCAGCAGGCCTTCGGCGAGCCGGGACTTCTGCGCATCGTAGCTGGCCGCCGTATAGGCCGCCGTGAGCGTCGCAACGGCATCCGCCGAGGCGATGCGCCCGAGGGCGCTCGCGGCCGCGGCGGCGGTCTCAACGTGGGCATCTATTAGAAGCGGTTTCAGCGCGGGGACCGCTTCCGCATCGCGCCGCACACCGAGCGTTGCGATGATGCCCGGCAGTGTTTCCGGGGTGGCGCCTTCCAGCGCGGCGCGCAGGGCGGCGCCGGCCTCGGGGTAGGGCATGTCCTCCAGGGCGTAGCGCGCCAGGTGGGACTTCTTCACGTCGTGGAGATAGGCCGCGATGGCCGGAACGGATTTCTCCGTGCCATTCTGGCGCAAGGCGCGAAAGGCTTCGAGATGGGTAATGTAGTCGGCTTCGGACTGGAGGGTGGCGATACTCTGATCTTCCGGAGGAATCGGGATCACCTGAGCCCCCGTGGAGACGGATACCAGCGTGGCCGCCATGAGGCCTGCGGCCCACACGGCGGATCTATAGCGTAATGCGAAATGCATGATCGTCATCTTTCTGCTGCCGCTCCGGCCAATGCGGATACGGCGCTGGATTCTAGAGGTACCAGGGTTCGCGGTAGGCACGGTATACAAGACGGTTCGCTTCCGGATCGTCGATGATGGTCTCCGTGATCGGATCCCACTTCATCGGACGCCCCAGTCGCTTGACCATGTTGGCCACGTGGCAGGCGGAGATAGAGCGGTGGGCCACTTCCGCCGTGGCGATACACTGCTGGCGCGACACGACGCTGTCGAGGAAGGCGCGCACGTGGTTTTCCGGCGGGTAGCCACCTTCAAAACCGCGATTGCCGAGGAGGGACTTGGGATAGGCGTCGATTTCGCCCGAGTCGCCCGTTTCCACCCAGCCTTCATCGCCTTCAAAGCGGACCGGGCAGGAGCCAAAGCGAAGACCGTTGCGAAGGATCAGCTTGGTGCCGTTCTTGTACTTGCTTACCCAGCGATCCCCTTCCTGCCAGTATTCCACCGGGCCGGTATCGTCGGAATTGTTGGCCCACTGGCACAGATCGACCGTGTGGCTGCCCCATTCGGTGATGGAGGCGCCGCTCCAGTCCACGTGATCGCTCCAGAAGCCGCGCGTGGGGTATTCGTGATTGTAGGGGCGCCAGAGTGACGGTCCGAGCCACATGTCCCAGTCAAAGACGTCCTTCGGCGGTTCGGGCTCTTCCGGGAGCACGGTGGTCTTGAGAATTTTCATGCCGGGCGCTTCCTCGGCGTGGAGTTCGGTCAGATTGCCCAGTTTTCCGCTGCGGGCAAGGTCCACCGCAAAGCGGAAGTTGCCGATGCTGCGGCGCTGCGTGCCGCACTGGAAAATTCGGCCCAGGCGGGGCATGGTGTCGGCGACGGCGCGGGATTCCGCGATGGTGACGCTGAGGGGCTTTTCGCAGTAGATGTCTTTGCCGGCACGGGCGGCCATCAGGGAGATGCCGGAGTGCCAGTTGTCACCCGTGGCGATGAGCACGGCGTCAATATCGGGACGGGCCAGAAGGTCGCGAAAATCGATGTACTCCGCGCAATCCTGATTGCCGTAGAAGGTGTTGACCTGGGCCATGCCCTGTTTGCGCTTTTCGGCGTAGCAGTCGCACACGGCCACGACCTGCGTGTCGGGTTGTTCGAGGAAGGCCTGCATGACGCGGAGTCCGCGACCGCCGAGGCCGATGACGCCGATGCCCATGCGATTGGTCGCGGCGCCATGGGCATGGGGAGCCCGGAGAAGGAGGTTGGGGCCGATCGCCAGTCCGCCGATTGTGGCGGCCGACGTTCGAAGGAATCCGCGCCGCGATGGGCGCAGGGGGGACGAGGGGTGCTTCATTGGTCATCTCCATGCTTGGCATGTCCAATGGGCTCCGCATTGCGGGCATCCCCGGGGAAGGTGATGTCCGGGGCTCTCTCCGGCGATGCGGAACCCGAAACCATCAGCAGGTAGTCGGTCCAGTGCGACCGCTATCCGTTTGGGGTTAGTCTAGCGATTGGGACTTGTGGAGTCAATTTAATTGGCCGCGGAACAACGTAGAGCATCCGTTGGCATCAACCTGAAAAGGGCTGAACCGCAAATTTGCGCTGATTTTCGCAAATGTGATGGGTAGAGATTTGAACCACGAAAGAACGCAAATAGCCAGTTGTCAGTATTTCAACCCGCCGCAGTTTCTTATTCGTGTGAATTCGTGTTCATTCGTGGTTGGTTTTTCACCACCTGAGGTATGGCGCACCAACAAAAAATCCTGTTCATCCTTTCAATCTTGTCGAAAAAAGTCAGACGGTATTTACAGGATGAGCAGGATTAGGGAAAAGTTCAATTCAGTTAAAGACCACCATTTTCTTGGCCTTTTTCGACGTGCCACAGCCCTTGCAATTCCCGCAAGACTTGATCTTCTCCGTAATCAAGTCCACGGAAATGCGCGCCAGGATTACCGTGTCGTTCCCCTCGCAGCCGATTTCCGCCGCCGCGCACATTTCGCCCGGCCCACCGCTGGCGCGTCCGAGGAGGACCTCCAGCGCCGATTGAACCGCAATGAGATGCTTAAGCCCGAGAAACTCCTCCAACGGGTCCTCCACGGGCCACGTCTCCAGGAAGTACTCCGGTGTCATGGCGAGCAATTCTTCCGCGGCCATGCCCCCCAGAACGCCGATAAGCAAATTGCCCGAGCCCACGCCCTGGCCGCAGGTGCGCTTGCGGAAGGTATAGTCCTTCAACCGGTCCTGTTCGTCCAAAACCACTTCAATCACTTCTGTAATATCGCTACAGGGCATCTTCGTACGCTTTTTCTACCTTGGCAGCAAACACGAAATCGCTTTCGGTCAGGCCATCGATTTTGTGGGTCCAGATGGTCACGTCCACCTTGCCCCACCTCAGCAGGATGTCGGGGTGGTGATGCTCCGCCTCGGCGATGTAGCCCACGGCGTTGGTGAAGTCGAGGGCCTCCTGAAAATCCTTGAACGTGTACTGCTTCGTCAGGTGGTGTTCCTCCACCAGATGCCAGTCGCTTCCGAGCTGGGCGAGAAAGGTGTGCAACTCGTGCCCTGCCAGCGGTGGTACCCCGCCCTTGCAGGGAACACATTCTTTCGCGGCAAGTACTTCGCAGCCATCGAGCATGGTGCACCTCCTTTTTCTGTCTAGACGTCAAATACTTTCGGTGGCCGCGCGTACCACAGGTTGAGGTCCGCGTGATCGTCAAGGGTAACCGCACCCAGTTTCACCGTGTACGGCGCTTCGCCATCGCAGCGATATTCAATCTCGCCGCCGGCGATTTCCCAGCTCCCCGCATCCGGGCCGTTGAGCAGGAGCGTGTGGGGGAAGCTCTGGGGATGGCCTACGGCCTCCAGGGTCTCGCCCGGTGCGGTGCCGCCTGTGCATTCATCAAACTCCAGCGGGAAGCCGTTGATGGTGTACTTGGGCACACCGCCGGGGCCTTCGTTGCCTGTAATCAGGGTAATCTGAAAGGTATCAAGTCGCGGCATGGCTACATTCCCATTCCCGCGGGCATCTCACGGAAGAAGGGGTTGACGCCCGAGGTGTGATCGGTTTCATCGAGCACGGCGCCAAGCTGGGGCACTTCCTTGCGGAAAGCGCCTTCGACGCCCGAGCGCAGTGTTATGCTGGAGGCGGCGCAGCCCTGGCACCCGCCGCCCATGGTGATATAGATGGTGTTCCCCACAACGCGATTCAATACGATCACGCCGGAATGGGAGGCGATGCCGGGGTTAATCTCTTCATCGATCACCCGCTGGAGCCGCTCGCGAATTTCTTCCTCGTCCGGGATGCTCTCCTGATAACTCGGATCAAGCACCGGAATACCGCTCTTGAGATGGGCTCTGATCTGCTCGCCCACCCGCTTCGCAAAATCTTCCCACGGGCTGAAATCGCTTCCGTCGCGCATTACCGTGACCGTCGTGTCGTGGATCAGCACCGAACCCACGCCGCCTAGATCGAAGAGGGCCGCAGCCAGCGGGGAATAAGCATAGGCTACGTCGGCCTCGGGCGCCCAGAAGGACAGGCCCTGAAGGAGCGGACGATTCACCAGAAGCACACAGGCGGGCACGTTGTTTTCTTTTCGCGCCTTGATGGCAATCTCATCGCCAGGGGCGGCGCTGGAATCATTCCCAAAAGATACCGGTGCGTGGACCACGCGCCGCGTCTTGGGCATGGGCTCGTCGTCGTCATCATCAACGTCGACAGTCAGCGTTTGCGAACTATCCAACGATTTGGGTTCTTCTTCGGTCTTGAATACCTTGGAAAACCATGAAGGCATGGCCTGAAAATCCTTTTTTGTAGTTTACATTCTGCGCAATTCACCCGTACCCAAAGACAAATCCAGCGCACGTTTAATTCCCCGGGACGTGGGCGCAAGGCGGATGGCGTGACCAGTCCCGGACCTTTACCCGCATTATACACCCTTTCGATGCGGGCGACCTTAATGTTTTCCAGCGCGCCTCCGTCACACGCGGCGCGGGAACAGCTCGTCAGCCGTTGGAGGCGCACCAGAGGAAGAGATTGGCCCATTCCTGCCGCTGTTGTTGCAGCAGCGCATCCGGGTCGCCTGGGTAGGCGGCCTCGGCGGCGTCCACCAGTCGGTGGCCGTCATAACCCCGCAAGTGGGCCATGGCCGGATGGTTGCCCGTCTTGTGAAACCAGTAGTGGCTGTTGGAGAAATCGCCCTCGCGCCGGTGCATGATCCCGTGCCAGTAGGAACCGGTCGGAGTCTTCAGCGCCTGACTGATCGTGTGACTACGGTCCAGCTCGTCCACGTAAAGCCAGAGTCCCGCTTGAAGCGCCAGATTGGCGCGCAGGGGAGGCAGACTCAAGGCGGTTTCCACAAGTTCTCGAATCGAGGCCGGTGCGCCATGCTTTGGGCACAACGCGGGCATGGCCTGTTCGAGGGGAAGGGCGTCAAACAGCGGCTGGAGCAGGACTTGGAGATCGTCGGGGAGTTTCATGGAATGTCCTTGGATAGGAAGGGGTAGCCGGTAGTTTATCGAAGCGGGCGGTGCCTGTTAAAGGCCAGCGAGACTTCCGGCTCCGTGCGCGCGTGGTAGGCGCGGCGCCGCCGACCTTTTCAGCGTCAAGAGGCACGTACCATGGTTCCTGAAGTCGTGGCAAAACTTGCGCCAGCCCGCACAATCGTGCTATCGTCTTCCTTCCGCAGTCGAAGTACTGTGGACCTCAACGGAGAGGTGACCGAGTGGCCGAAGGTGGCGCCCTGCTAAGGCGTTGTACGTCAAAAGCGTACCGAGGGTTCGAATCCCTCCCTCTCCGCCATTCAACCATTCAGTGCCGGAATCGTTCTTAAGAATCGTTTCCGGCGCTTTTTTTGTTTTGGCCGGACCGGCGTTGCGCTTCAATCACGGACACCGCGGACGTTCAGTCAATTTAACGGGAGTTATCACGTTGATTTCCACTCGCATCGTTCAGATCGCTCTCGCCCTCCTCCTGTTCGTCGGGCGCGGTGCAAGCGCGGAGTTCTTCGAACCCCTTCAGCCGCCTCGTCCCGTTCAGGTAATGGTGCATCGCGGCGCGATGCTCCAGGCGCCGGAGAACACCGCGCCCGCGCTGGAGCGATGCATCGACGAGGGCTTCGAGTGGGCTGAAGTGGATGTTCGCCTGACCCGCGACGGACAGCACGTGCTGTTTCATGACGGCACAGTGGATGGCAAGACCAATGGCACGGGCCTCGTGAAAGATTTGACCCTCGCGGAGTTGAAGGCGCTGGATGCCGGTAGCTGGTTTTCGGCACGATTCGCCGGGGAGCGACTGCTCACCCTCGGCGAGTGTCTTACCCTCTGCCGGGGGAGATTGAACCTCTATCTGGACTGCAAGGACGTTGATCCCATCCTTCTCGCGGACGAGGTGCTCGCCGCGGGGATGGAGAAGCAGGTCGTGGTCTTTGATGCCCCGGAAGTGCTCGCGAAGATTCGCGAACACTCCCAGGGACGCGTGCCCATCATGCCCAAGTGGCGCACGGAATACGGCACGGCGGCCTGGGTGAACCAATGGCGTCCCGATGCGGTGGAAATTAATGCCGACGAGGTCCGCAAAGAGGTCTGCGACGCTTTTCACAAGCTGGGCGTGAAAGTTCAGGCCAAAGTACTCGATGAGGCGGATCGCCCCGAAGTGTGGGCACGCATGCGCGACGCGGGTGTGGACTGGTTTCAGACCGATCGCGCGGAGGAGGTGATCATGCATCTTGCCTGGAGCACGTTGCCGAACCGCCCCGTGCAGATCTCGCACCACCGCGCGGCGAATTACTACGCGCCGGAAAACACCATCGTCGCCATGGAAAAATCGCTCCGTCTCGCCGCCGATTACGTGGAGTTTGATGTCCGAACTTCAAGCGACGGCCAGGTCTTCATTTTGCACGACCCGAACCTCGGGCGGACAACCAACGGCGAGGGGAAAGTGGCGGAGACGGACTCAGCCACGCTGACCAAGCTCGAAGCCTCCTGGGACTTTGGAAAGCCCTTCGCCGGTCTGAAGATCCCCACGCTGGAAGAGACCTTTCAGTTACTCGGCGGCAAGACCGGCCTCTATGTAGACGCCTACGACATCACGCCGGAAGCCCTCGCGGAAGGACTGAAGAAACACAACCTGCTTCGCAGCGCCGTGGTCTATCAGTCTCCGGAGTACCTCATAAAGTTGAAAGCGATTAACCCTGAAATCAGGGCGCTGTGTCCCCTT
>JBHEKR010000347.1:0-7573 GCA_041859365.1 Candidatus Hydrogenedentales bacterium | reverse complement strand
CAACACCTGCCACTCGCCGGTGTCGGCGGATTTATAGGCCGCGTCGAGGTGGCGCTGCAACTCCGCCGCACCGGGAATTGTGAGGTGCGCCTCGGCCTTGCCGCCGATGGCCGACAGGAAATTGTGGAGACAGGCCACGTGAGAACGGAGCCAAACCACGTTGCACGCGGGTGCGGGGAACAAGCCACCGGGCTCGGGGTAGCGGCTCACCGTCTCAATTTTCTTGTAACCGCGATCACCGCCGATGGGCGAGCCCGCATCGCGGGTGTCGTAGACCTCCAGCCAGTTGGGGTCCATCAGGTTGAAGCGCAGCGCGCCCTTCTCGCCGTGGATCTCCACGCGGAGTTCGTCGTTCGCGCCCGTCGCGATCTTGGTCGCTTCCACGGTGCCCAGCGCGCCGTCTTTCGTGCGCACGAGCAACATGGCCAGGTCGTCCGTCTCCACCTTGGTCATCTTGCCCGTCTCGGGGTGGACCCGCTCCGCGACCGCCGTGTGGGTCTCGCAGAAAATCTTCGCGGGCGGGCCCACGAGGTGATTGACCAAGTCCAGCACGTGGCTGCCGAGGTCGTAGAGCACACCACCACCGCCCTTCTCTTTGTCGAGCTTCCATTTCAGGGGCTTGTTCGGGTCGGCGGAGCTGGCGTGGAGGTAACTCGCCCGGAAGCTGTAAATCTTGCCGAGAAAACCCGAGTCCACAATCTGCTTCGCACGCATCGTGCAGGGGTAGAAGCGATACTGGAGCGCCACCTGGGTCACGATCTTCGGTGAGGAGTTCACCAGCGCCGCCACCATGTCCTGACACTCGGCGTAGCTGCTGCCGAGGGGCTTGTCGCAGTAGATGTGCTTGCCCGCCTCCGCCGCCTTCACCACCTGGTCGCGGTGGAGGTTGTTGGGCGTGCAGACGTGGATGATGTCGATGTCGTCGCGGGAGAGCAGTTCGTCGAAGTCCGTGGTGCCGAACTCGAACTTCCCTTCGCGAACCGCCGCGTCGAGGGTCTCGGGACGGCGCACGCACACGCCCTTCAATGCGAAGTTGATGGGCGGCTCGCTGTAGAAGAAGGGAATCGTGTGGTAGCCGAAGGTGTGGGTCTTGCCCATGAAGCCCCAGCCGACCACGCCGACACCGTAGACCTTGTCGCTCATCCCATCAATTCCTTTTGCGTCTCGCCGATGGCTTCGTCGATGATGTCGAGGCCCTTCAGCAGCGTTTCTTCGTTCATCACGATGGGGGGGCTCATGCGCAGGATGTGTCCCGCAGGAATCCATGCGAGGCCCTTGGCGAAGGCCTTCTGATAGACCAGTTCGCCCGCCTTGTCGAAGGGCGTCTTCTTCTCGCGATCTTTTACCAGTTCAATGCCCATGAGGCAGCACTTGGCGCGCACGTCGCCGATGATCTTGTGCTCCGCCTTCATCTTCGCCATGCGCTCGTTGGCGATATCGCCGAGACGCTCGGCGTGTGCCAGCAGGCCCTCCTCTTCGATGACTTCCGTGGACGCCAGCGCCGCCGCGCAGGCCATGGGGTTGCCGCCATAGCTGCTGGAAGCGGAGATGGCCTCGAAAGCTTCCTTGTAGGGCTCGCGCACGGCCACACAGGTGACGGGGAAGCCGTTGCCGAAGCCCTTGCCGATGGTGACGATGTCGGGGATGGTGTCGTAGTGCTCCATGCAGAGCCATTTGCCCGTGCGGCCCCAGCTCGTCAACACTTCGTCGGCCATGAGGAGGATACCCAATTCGTCGCAGAGCTTGCGGAGCTTGGGGAAGAAATCGTCCGGCGGCATGATGGTTCCGCCCCAGCCCTGGATGGGTTCGAGCACCCAGCCGGCCACGTCGTGTACGGTGCCTTTGTCGATGTATTCGCGGTAGAAATTGATATACCCGTCCGTGTCGATGCTGCCATCCGGTTTCGTCCACATGGGGCGATAGAGATCGGGACGCGGCAGCATGTGGACGCCCGGCGCGCGCACCGCGCCATAGACGTGGGAGCGGATGTGCCCGTGGGACACGGCGCCATAGGTCTTGCCGTGGTAGTCGTAGAAGCACGACAGGGTCTCGTTCTTCTTCGTCACCGCGCGGAGCACGCGGATTCCCGCTTCCACTGCCGTGGTGCCGGAATCGTAGAACTGGAAGCCGTTCAGATCGCCGGGGAGAATTTCCGCGAGCTTCTCCACCAGCATGGTTTTAATCGGCGTCGTGAAATCGTGGGCGTTCATGAGCTTGAAGGCGTACTTTGCGATGGCTTCGCTGATCTTCGGGTGGCAATGGCCCAGGGTGGTCACGTAGATGCCCGAAGAAAAGTCGATGTACTCGTTGCCATCCACATCGCGCAGCATGCAGCCCTCGCCCGACTCGAAGGTCACGGGGAAGAGCTTCACCTGGCCGCTCAGGCCCTTGAAGTACGTGCAGCAGCGGTCGTGGTAGTCCTTGGAGATGGGACCCGGCGCGGGGACCACCATGTTCGGAAGATCGACGCAACGGGCGTTCGCCCAGTCGAGAGAAGATGTAGTCTTCATAAATAATTCCTTCTTGAATTCTTGCGTGCAACTGGGTTGCACGCTCGGGGGCTGGAAAGCCCCCGCTCCATACGCACCCAGTTATCAGTAGCCTTTGTCCCAGCGGGGACGAATGTCTTCGGCGATACTCTCGGTCATCCACACGTCCGTGCGGAGCAACTGGTGAATCGAAGTCGGCAATTTCGGCGTGACCGGGCCATGGAGGCAGAGGCGCGACATGGTCCGTTGCCACGAGGCCTGCGAGCCGTCCACGGTGATGCCGTGGAGGTCGATGCGGTTTTTCGCGCCGATGACTTCCGCAGGGCCGATGGTCGCGGCCTTCGGCGGCACCGCCGTAAGATCGCCACTGAGGCCAAAGCTGCCGTGAAGCGAATTCTGGGCGATGGTGAAGGGGCTCAGCGTGCAGATGCGCGGCCCCATCTGCTTCCACTCTTCCAAAGGCGCATCGAACTCTGGGCAATCCGGTTCCACAAAGGCCAGGTGGCCCGTCCAACCCGGCCCGCTGTAGCAATAGTCCGCGCCACCCATATCGGCGATCATCTTGCCGTAGTCATTGATGTTTTCCGAGGTCGGTCCCTTGAGCTGCTCGATGTGCGGCCGCAGTTTCGGATCGATGTTTGCGTAGAAGTGGGTCATCATGGAATACATGAAGCCGTACTCCCACGTGGCGGGCGGCGTCTGGCCGTGCTCATTGGCGTACTCGTCCATGTTGAAGGTGTGGAGGTGGCTGCAATCGAGGCGGTTGATATTGATCATCTCCGCCACCCACTTGTAGCCCGGCCAGGGCTGGGGTGTGATGAGAACGCAGGTACGGTTCTCGTCCCGCGCCTGCTTGATCTGGGCGTAGATGTGGAGCAACCATCGCAACTGCAATTCCGCATCGGGGATAACCTCGATCTTCAAATCGGGGTTTGGATGCTTCGTAATATCTTCCCGCGTGATCGCGCGCACCCGCGCGACGGCTTCCTTGTCGCGGAAGGGCACGCACTCGGCAGGGCTGAACTCAAATGTGGACATGGAAGTCCCTCTCCTGTTCTGAAAAAAACTGTTATTACCACGAAGGGCACGAAGTTCACGAAGAAGAGAAAAGAGGAAGGAAGAGAAACTGCTTGAACAACCGGCATCCAGCTTAATACCGTGATCCTGCTGTCCGGCAAAACATACGCCCAGTAGACTTCTCACTGGATTCATCTGCCTTCTTCCCTGGTTTGCTTTTCCTTCTCTTCCTCCTTCGTGTGCTTCGTGCTCTTCGTGGTTAAAAAATCTTCTTGCCCCCCACCCAGACGGTGGCGGGGGTTAATGCTTCATCGTCATTCCACAGTACCAGATCGGCGCGCATGCCGGGCTCCAGTTTTCCGCGGTCCGTCAGGCCGAGTACCTGCGCGGGGCTGCTGGTGCCCATCGCCCAGATGTCTTCCTCGGGACGGTCAATCCATTTCAGCAGGTTCGCCATGCCCTGGTTCATGGTGAGGGCGCTACCCGCGAGCGCACCGAAATAGGGATGCTCGGGATCCGCAATGCGCGGCGCGTTGCCGGGCTTCGCTTCGACCGGATAGCCCCAGGGCGTGTCGTAGACACCCGGGCCAAGGCCCGCGCCGAAGGAGGCGTCGGTAATCAGCGAAACGCCCGCAACGCCCTTCGCGGCAATCGCGGCGCACACCGCCATGGGGTGGACGTGGATACCGTCGCAAATAAAATCGCAGGTGGCCTCCGGGTGGGCGAGGATGGCCTCCACCGCGCCCACGGGCCGCACGCCAGGATCGGTTTCTTCCGGCACGGGAAACACATCATAGAAGTGGGTGGCATGGCGCGCACCCGCTTCGATGGCGGCCCAGGTCTGCTCGGCGCTCGCGCGGGTGTGGGTGATAAAAGGGGCGATGCCCGCTTCGCGCAAATGCTCAATCACGGGGATGATGTTCGCCTTTTCCGGCGCAATGGACATGACGCTCACTCGGCCCGCGCAGGCTTTGAGCAGGCGATCGAGCAAATCAAGATCGCCGTCCAGCGTGGCGCAGGCGGCCCCGGCGATGGCCACAAAGGGCCCCTCCAGGTGGAGACCGGGAATGGACACATCGGTGATATTCGGAATTGCCGCCGCGAGCTCCGGAAGCACGACCCACATCTCATCCGTCATCTTCGGAACCAGTGTGGGGATCACCGTGGTGACGCCATAGCGAGGGAGCAGGGCGGCGGCGGCGCGCAGTTCGTCCGCGCCGCGATCATAGTTGAAGTGGTGCATACCGTGGGTGTGGACATCGATCAGGCCGGGCGTGACACGTTTGCCCCGCGCGTTGATACATTCGATCTTGCTGCTGTCAAGCACAAGGTCGGGGCCAAGCGCTTTGATGACCCCATTTCTTACATGGATCGAGCCGTCTAAAATACCCTCGCCGGGCTCGATCAGGCTCGCGTTCTTAATAAGAAACTCAGCCATGGGATTTCCCCAGCGTGCCGCGCGACTTCAGGTCGATGGTGCTTTCGAAGCGGAATACATCGTGGCGGTAGTGGGTGGTAAACAAGCCCGCGGGAATGCCGCCAGAGACAGTCACCACATTGGTCTCTTTGAGCACAATGTCGGTGGTCTTAATGTTGAGCAGGGTCGTGACGGGTTTGACGGCCCGCGCCGCCTCGATGGACTGGGTGCAGTAGTCCAGCTCGATCCGCTGCCGTCTGGCCCAGAGCGCGAGAAAGTCCATTTCCTCGAAATGGGCGATATCCAGGCGGTCGGCAAAGCGCTGCACGATGAAGACCTGGTCGGTGGCAATGGGCTCGTCCCGCAAGCGGTCCACGCGGACCCCCTCCAGCACAGGCTCACCGGGCGCAAGTTGGAGGGCTTTTGCCGTAACTTCGTCTGCACAGGTTGTGCGGAGATACTCCAGGCGGCGGCTGAGATCGGGCGCATGCGTCTGGATGCTGCCAAAGTAGTCCGTCGTCAGCAGGGGGATCTTCCGCTCGGGATTGGACTTGATGAAAGTGCCCACGCCCTGATGCCGCTCCACCAGTTGCTCGTCCTCCAGGATTTGCAGGGCGCGGCGGATGGTGATGCGCGAGGTCTGAAATTCGTCGCACAGCTCCCGCTCCGTCGGCAACTGGTTGCTGCCCTCCCACGTGCCGGAAAGAATCTGGTCACGAAGGGTGGCGGCGACGCGGTTGTAGGCGGTGGATTGCATGGGCTGGACGGGCTTCCTGGGACCGGTCGAGAATCGATTGCAACGCAGGTACGGGAAAAGTATAATTGGTTATAACAACATTATCAAGTCGATTGTGAGGACCCATAATGGGCAGTGGAACGCGCGAACGTTCAGCCTGACTTCGTTTGGAAACTCCGCTGCCTGTATTTCCAGCCTTCAAGCCGGTTAAAATCCCACCGCTGGTTGCCCGTTGCGCCCGTGCAGCCCGACCTTATCGATTCGTTGTGTTTTCAGTCTACGGAAAGGCTCCCCTTTGAACAACCAACTCCTCGCTGGCGCGGCGGCGGTGGATATTACCCCCGCAACGTCCCTCCATCTCTTCGGCTATCCCCACGTGGCTCGCAACAGCACGGGTGTCCACGATCCTCTTTACAGTTCCGCGCTCTACCTCAAGTCGGGCGGCGAGCAGCAACTTTTTATCGGTAATGATGTCATTTTCGTGCCCAAGGATCTGGCGGGCCGTGCGCGAAATCGCCTGGCCTCACTCACGGGCATCCCCGCGAGCGCCATCTGCCTGACGGCGACCCACACCCACTCCGGACCGGACACCGTGGCCTACGTGAGCAATGCCGCGGACCACACGGTGCCCCCGCCCGACGCGGCCTTTCTCCAGCAACTGGAGGATGGCATCGTGGCTGCGGGCGAAGCGGCCGTGAAGAAGGCCATTGCGGCGGAGATCGCCTTTGCCATCGCGGACGGTTCCTGCGTGGGCGGCAACCGGCGAAACCCCGCCGGGCCGGGCATACCGGAGGTGCCGGTGTGGCTGGCGCGCAACGCGGAGACGCAGGCCTTGCTCGGCGTAATGCTGATCGTCTCCATGCACCCTACGGTTTTGCATGAAGACTCGACCTTGTACAGCGGCGATTTTCCCGGGCTGGCCCGGAAGCTCCTGCAGGACGCGTGGCTGGGCGCGGGCGTTCCGGTTGTCTACCACACCGGAGCTTGCGGCAACCAGAGCCCGCGCCACGTGGTGAAGGCCAATACCTTCGCCGAGGCCGAGCGCCTGGGTTACGCCCTGGCGGACAATGTGATCGCGGCGATGGCTTCGCCCAAGTTCAGCGGCACGCTGGCGCTGGGCCATGCCACGGCGTCCGACAAACTGCCGTTGCGCATATTTCCGCCGGAGGCCGAGGCGGCGGCGGCGCTGGACAAAGCGACGGCCCGCTTCGAGCGGCTCAAGCAGACCAAACCCGGCAGCCCCGAGACGCGCACGGCGGAGACCGACCTTTTCGGCGCACAGGAGACCCTGACCCTCGCCCAGGCGGCGCGACGCGGCCTGATCGCTCCGGCTGCGGCAGCGTGCATGCCGGCGGAAGTCCAGTGCTTCCGCCTGGGCACGCAGCGGATCGCGGCCTTCCCCGGCGAGGTGTTTGTGGAGTTCGTGATCGGACTGCAGGCGGAGTTTCCGGGGCTCCACGCGATCACGATGTCCAACGGCGAACTCCAGGGCTACCTGGTGACGGAAGAGGCCCTGGCGGAGGGCGGCTACGAAGCGTCGAACGCGCTGTTCAAGAGTCCCGACGGCGCGAATATCCTGATGGACCTGGCCGCGGAGTTGCTATGCGAGCCGGCGCTGGAGATCTGATGGAACACTATTCGAGCGAGAACGTGACATTGCAGTCGTGCCACGCGATTGCGAGGCACGCGCATTCGTGTGTCTGGAGCAAGGTGAACCACACCGATAAAATGACACCCCATGGGCGCGCGGTTTGCACCCGCAAAACTCGCCGCGCTCTTATAGAACCCATCCAATGAACCACGAACCCTTCACAACGGGCACACGAATGCTCGTGCCTCGCAATCGTGTGGCACGTTCGTTTATCAATGTGGCCCGGGAATACACGTGGACATGTTGATCCCTTCCGCCACAGT